>JAZGDL010000311.1:0-10858 GCA_036477795.1 Phycisphaerae bacterium | reverse complement strand
GGGACGTTTATGCGACCCCTACAGGGTCGAATGGAACGGGTGTTGGGGTTACCGTGGGCGGCGTCCCGCCTCGGCGGAACTTGCCCACGGCTACTGTAGGTCAGCCTTTCAGGCTGTATCAGCGTGCAGCGCTGAAGCCGCCGATAGTGTCACGCACCCGGAACCGGCCTCGGCCTCTTCGTTGCTTGACACACCCCCACCGGTTTTCCTACGATAGCGGCATTGCGTTGACAGGGCAGCCTTGGCGGGTGCGACGGCTGCATGGGGGCTTGACGCCCCGAATAGCTCGGCCGTCAGGCATTGGGGCGGAAACCGCGGCCTCGCAACGACTGTCACCGACGGCGGCGACGAACGCTGGTCCGTGCGCTGGCGACCCAACGCCGCGTTTCAGGCGGAGAGGAGAATAAATCCTCATGTCGATCCAAATGGCTAAGGCGGGTCATCGACCTGCCCTACTTGGTTCCGGCAATATAGGTATGGTGTCCCCCGATTTAGGCGAAATAGGTATGGTGTCCCCCGATTTTAATAGCGAAACAAAGGAGCAGGTCAATGAGGAAACTGCTGTTCGTACCGGTCATCGTCCTAGGCGGCTGCATCGTGCACGGCGGACGAACGAGAACTGGTGACGCGCAGGGCGGAGTAGTTGCACCGGAGGTTCACATTAACCTGGGTACGCCGACGATGAAGCAGGGGCAACCATGGATCAACGGTAGGAATCCGACGCCGGCGCCACTTAACATCGTCGTGAACGGCACGCCGTGCACCACGGTTCCACCGTATGGAGTATTCAGTTGTCCGGGGCAGGCTGGTTTCAACCGGGTAGACGCCTACCGTGCCGACTTGCCTAGCCAGCCCTATGTCGGAACAGAGTCGATCTACGTACCATATTAGACGCATGGAGTCAAATACCAAGGGAGTTAGATGAAATGAAGAAGTCAGTTGTTGTCAGCGTGTCAATCGGCTACATTGCTGTCCTGGGCTGCTACGCAGGCGGCGGACGTACGTTCATCGGCACTGCAACTGGTGGCGAGATCAGGCCAGTTGTCCTTATCGGTGATACTGCTATCAAGGAGCTCCCCAGCGTTCTCAAAGTTCTCAGCGCAGATGACGCAGCCAAGCTTGCCCAACTGAAGGAGCTAGGAAAAACCTCGAACCTTGCCGACATCATTAACGCCGGCGGAAAGGACGGTCAGAAAGTCTTCGAGAAGGTCGCTGCGCTCGCGGAGGCGCAAGGCAGTGCGGAGGATGTGCGTACCGCTGCCAATGAAGTACTGAAACGGCTTGCGGCGAGGAAATAGGCCGGGGGCGCAGGTTCTTTGAACCTGGCGGAGCGGGCGGGTGGCATCCCGATGCGCATCGGGACGCTTGCGTGGCCATGTAATAGATGTCCGCGCGCAGGTCGTTGGGGAGTGGATGGTGTGGGTTGACCGTTGTCGCGGCGGCGCGAATGGTCCTATGGCCTGTCGAGGGGCAGCGCGGAGCAGTCGAGGACGGCGGGCAGGCCGGGGCTTCCGGGGCCTCCGCGTATCGCGCGCCGGATGACGGTGACGCCGACGCGATCATCGTGGTCGATAAGCGTGGTGGCGAGGATGTGGAGCACATGAACCGGAGTTCAATTAAGATGTTCAAGGTTGTTAGGTTGTAGCAGAAAGGAGACGGAAGGTATGTGGACAAGCAAGAAGGTTATTCTATTGGTGGCGATGATAGTTGGCCAGGTGGTGATCACTGCGACAGGACAGGAGGTGACGCCACAACAGGCGAAAGAGAAGGAGGATAGACAGAAGGCGAAAGAGGAGGAGGATAGGCGGAAGGAGCTGGCGCACCTGCGAATGCAGTTGCTCGCCTACTGGGAATTGGACGGTAACGCGGACGATAGCACCGACCATAAGCGGCACCTAGAGGTGCATCCGTCGAACGACCAGCACTGGGGGCCCGGTCTTCGCGGAAGCCAGGCTCTTGAGCTGTTTCGTGACAAAGGGACGTCCTACGCAGTTCGTCAGGGAAGTCACGATGACGGTGAATTCGATTTCCACGGCGCGCCGTTTACGATTCAGGCGTGGGCAAAATTCAAGAATTTAGACCATGAGCAAGTCATTGTGGAGAAGGTTGATAAGAAAGGTGGTTGGACACTTACGAAGCTCCCGGACCAGCGGATTCGGTTTCACGCTGGTCCGATTTATTTGTCGTCCGACGTCGCAGCTCTAGATACGACAAAGTGGCACCAGTTTATCGTTCGCAGATGGAGCGCAGGGGCGAGTCATATGGTGGAGGTTTTTCTTGATAAGAAGCAAATCGCTAGTCAACCGCTCGATGCAGCAGCTAGTATTGGCGCTACAGAGCGACCGTTGCTCGTGGGGAAACGAGATGCTCAAGTAGATAAAGATCTGAACAGGTTTATCGACGACCTGGCCATCTGGAGTCGCGGGCTATCCGAGGCTGAACGGCTTCGCCTCTGGGGTAATGGACAGGGAATCGACATCCTGCCGTAATCGGCCGGCTGGCCCATGTCCTTTGGACATGGGGGAGTCGATGATATACGCTCGGGGCCATGCCCACGCATCTTCGCAGCCAGGTAGGGCGGGTTCCACCCGCCGCTGGAGTGAGAACATGATGAGAACCGGGAGACGGTCTCCCGGATAGGTGTAACTGAGGAGACGTGGTTCTCCATTTCACGGTGAACCACTACAAGGGTCGCCCCGCAGAGTTTGGGCTGAGGAGGTTCTTGAAGCAAAGGAGAGGAACAATGCCTCATCGTAAGCTAATGACGCTGGCAGGGCTCGCGTCGACCATTGGTTTCGGCGAGTTCGTCGTAGCGGATACCATTAATGTGCCCGGCGATGTTGCCACGATTCAGGCGGCCATCGACGCCGCAGTGTCGGGCGTCGACGAAGTGGTCGTGGCCCCCGGCACATACAACGAGGTCATCAACTTCCTCGGCAAGGCCATCACCCTGCGCAGCTCCGGTGGCGCAGCAGTGACCATCATCGACGGGACAGGGCTGAACGACAGCGTGGTCAAGTGCATCAGCGGCGAAGGATCGGACACCGTACTCGACGGCTTCACCATCACGAACGGAACGGGAGGAGTAGATTCCTTCTGTACCGGTGTTGGCAACTTCTCAGGGGGCGGAATGCTGAATGACGCCAGCAGTCCGACCGTGACTAACTGCACGTTCACGGCGAACATGGCTGTCGGCGGCGGGATGGCCAACTGCGATGGGAGTAACCCGACGGTCACGAACTGCGCGTTCATCGGAAACTCGGATTTCTTCTTTGGGGGCGGCGGGATGCTCAACTCCGCCAGCAGCCCGATAGTGACGAACTGCAGGTTTAGTGAAAACGCCACCTGCAACGGCGGCGGGATGTTCAACTGGAACAACAGCAGCCCGACGGTGACGAATTGCGCGTTCATCGGGAACACAACATTCTGCATTGGCGGGGGTGGGATATGGGATAACGATGGTGGCAGCGCGATAACGAACTGCACTTTCAGCGGAAATGTCGGCGAGGCGCGCGGTGGCGGACTGTATGTCCAAAATGCTAGCACGACGGTGACGAATTGTACGTTCAGTGGAAATAACACGCTTGCGGGCGGTGGGAAGGGCGGCGGGATATTCGTTACATTCGCTGCGACCAACCTGATGGCGACGAACTGTATTTTCTGGAACAACAGCGATGACGGCGGCACGGATGAATCCGCTCAGATCCACATCGATGCCGGCACGGCTATCGTCACATACAGCGACATCCATGGTCTTGTTCCCGGAGGGGCCTTCGACAGCGGGGCGAACACGAACAATATCAACGCCGATCCGCTGTTCGTCGATGCCGACGGCCAGGATGACGCCCCCGGGACGGAAGACGACAACCTGCGGCTATCGCCCGACTCTCCGTGCATCGATGCGGGAGATAACACAGCCGTTCCACCCGACACGGCCGATCTCGACGACGACAACGATACGACCGAGCCGACGCCGCTCGACCTCGACGGGAACCCGCGCTTTGTGGACGACCCCGACACGCCGAACACCGGCAACGGGACACCGCCCATCGTGGACATAGGTGCATACGAGTTCCAGGGTCCCCCACCCATCCCGACCGTCTCCCAATGGGGTATGGTTGCGATGGCCCTGCTTATCCTGACTGCTGGCACCGTGGTCTTGATGCGGCGGCGGGGGGCGGGGAGACGTTTAGGGCGTATGGGCTTGGGCAGATTGTGCTGATTGTTCACCGTTCAGTGGCCGGTCACCGTTTGGGGCCGGCGGCGGCGTGAGGCAGGCGATTGACGATTGGGGATTGACGATTGGGGATTGGGGATTGCGGATTGTGGATCGCCGAAGAAGCAGTCCCGCTGGATGGGCAGTGCGGAGTGATCATACGGGCGGGCCGTGCTCCATGACGATGGTCCGCACGGCGGACCCTACGCCTAACCACCGGACCTGCGGCCCGAGGCGCGTTGCTCGGTGAGCAGCGGCGTAGGTCGGGCTATGCCCGACGCGGATTTGGTAATGTCGAGCGCAGCCCGACGTACGGCTACCGCTTGGGCAGATCGTGCTGATTGTTCGCGATTCAGTGGCCGGTCACCGTTTGGGGCCGGCGGCGGTTACGTTGGCGGGGACGTTCTTGAACTTGGCGAAGTTGTCGATGAAGAGGCCGGCTAGCTCTTTGGCTTTTTGATCGTACTTCTGCGGGTCCGGCCAGGTGTTCTTGGGCGTGAGGACCTCGGCGGGGACGTTGGGGCAGGCGTTGGGGACCTCGAAACCGAAAATGGGGTCGGGGTAGAAGCCGGCCTGTGCCAGGGTGCCCTCCAGGGCGGCGGTGATCATGGCCCGGGTGTGGTGGATGTTCATGCGCTGGCCGACGCCGTAGGGGCCTGAGCTCCAGCCGGTGTTGACCAGCCAACAGGTGGCTCGATGCTTGGCCAGCCGCTGGCCCAGCATGGTGGCGTATTTGGATGGGGGCAGCGGCAGGAAGGGGGCTCCGAAGCATGCGCTGAAGGTGGCTTGCGGTTCGGTGACGCCGGCTTCGGTGCCGGCTACCTTGGCGGTGTATCCGCTCATGAAGTGGTACATGGCCTGATCGGGCGAGAGGCGCGACACGGGCGGCAGCACACCGAAGGCGTCGCAGGTCAGAAGAATCACGTTCCTGGGGTGTCCCCCGACGCTGGGGATCACGGCGTTGTCGATGAAGTTCAGCGGGTAGGCGGCACGGGTGTTCTCGGTGATCTCGGCGGAGTCGAAGTCGATTTTCCCGGCGTCGTCAACGACGACGTTCTCCAGCACGGCTCCGTGGCGAATGGCGTTGTAAATCTGCGGCTCGTATTCGAGTGACAGCTTGATGCACTTGGCGTAGCAGCCGCCTTCGAAGTTGAACACGCCGTGTTGGCTCCAGCCGTGCTCGTCGTCGCCGATGAGTCGCCGGTTGGGGTCGGCGGACAGGGTGGTCTTTCCGGTTCCGCTCAAGCCAAAAAACAAGGCAGTGTCACCATCTCGACCGATATTGGCCGAGCAATGCATGCTCAGGATGCCCCTCTCCGGCAACAAGTAGTTCATCACCGAGAAGATGCTCTTCTTGATTTCGCCGGCGTATTGGGTGCCGCCGACGAGAATGAGCCGTTTCTCGAAGTTGACCACGACGAAAACTTCCGAGCGTGTCCCGTCCTTGGCGGGGTCAGCCAGACACCAGGGGGCGTTAAGAACCGTAAAATCCGGTTGGAAGTCAGCCAGCGCTTCGGGCTCGGGCTCGATGAAGAGCTGCGCTACGAACAGGTTGTGCCAGGCTGTCTCATTGACCACGCGCACCTTGAGCCTGTTTTCGGGGTCAGCCCCTGAGTAACATTCGCGGACGAAGAGGTCCTTGCCGCGGTAGTGATCGATGATCTTGCGATGCAGCCGGTCGAAAGTAGCGGGCGGGACGGCCACATTCACCGCTCCCCAATCGATTTTGTCTTTGGTGGTGGGCTCCTCGACGATGAAGCGGTCTTTGGGCTGGCGTCCGGTGCACTTGCCGGTTCGGACGGCCAGGGCCCCGTTGGCGGCCAGTTTCCCCTCGCTTCGTGCAACGGCCTGTTTGATCAGGTCATCCGGGGTCAGATTCCAGTGAACTTTTGCGATGGGCTCGATGCCCACCCCTTCCAATCCGACGGTGCTGGGACTGTTGCCGAGCGTTTCCACGGGTTCGTTCCTTTACCTGGTGGCCTTCGTTTACCCATAGTCGCCGTGAGTCTACCCTGCGTGTTCCGCAGACGCAACCCGAACTCTGGGTCGGGACGGGGCCGAATACTGGTATCGACCACCCGATCGTTCGTGTTTAGGAGAGTAGGGTCCGCCGTGCGGACCACCCAGTGGCCGCCCACCAATCTCGCGTTCGTGGTCCGCAAGGCGGACCCTACGCGTCTGTGACGGAGCACGGGACGCCCCCGGCGGGGCTTCTTGACAATGCCGGACTTGACCGGTTAATTACCGCCGTTCTCATCGTGTGAAACGGCGAACCGGTCGCCGCTTCGCCGCGTAGGGTTAGATAATCGGCGTGTCAGGAAGCGCGTGGAGGGCAATACGAGACGATGATCGAGGTCAAGAATCTAACCAAGCGATTCGGTCATATTACCGCGATTGAGAACGTCACCTTCTCGGTCGAATCCAGTTCCACCGGCAACATCGTCGGCTTCCTGGGCCCCAACGGTGCGGGCAAGAGCACGACCATCCGCATTCTGGCCTGCTATCAGCCGGCCACCAGCGGAAGCGCCACGGTCGCGGGATACAATGTCTTTACCCAGTCGATGGAGGTGCGCCGCAACATCGGCTACCTGCCGGAAAACGCCCCGCTCTATCACGAGATGCGGGTGCGGGAATACCTCCATTTCCGGGGCAAGCTACATCGCATGAACCGGCCGGAACGTGAAGCGGCCATTGGGCGGGTGTCGGATCGTTGCTGGCTGGGGGAATTCATCGACCGCCCCATCGGCCAACTGTCCAAGGGAATGCGTCAACGCGTGGGGCTGGCTGACGCCCTGCTCCACGATCCCAAGGTCCTCTTTCTGGATGAGCCGACCATCGGGCTGGATCCCGCGCAGATTCGCGAGACGCGGCGGCTGATTCAGGAGCTGGGCGAGCACCATGTCATCTTCTTGAGCTCACACATACTGCACGAGGTCGAGCAAATCTGCAGCCACGCGATCATCATCGCCGGCGGCCGGATACTGGCCCGCGGATCGCCGGCTGAGCTGCGCGAGCGCATCAGCGCCGGTTCACGGCTGATCGCCGAGATCAAAGGTGAACCGAAGGACGTCGAATCAGCGGTGACGTCGATCAGCGGCGTCGATTCCGTGCGCTGCGAATGGAGCGAGGGCTGGAACCGTTTGAGCATCGAGGCCAACGGGGACCAGGACATTCGTGAAAGGGTGTTCAAACTCGTTTCGGATCGGGGTTGGTCACTGCGTGAAATCCGCCGCGAGGTGGCATCGTTGGAGGATTTCTTCATCAAGATCACCGCCGAGCAGCGCGCCGCCGGTGGCTGAACACTCGAATGGAAACCACCGGAGCACTGGATAGATGAGGAACATCAGTACATTGACGCAACGGGAGTTGAGCGTTCAGTTCTACTCACCGATCGCCTATGTGGTGATCACCGTTTTTCTGATCGTCTCGGGCATCTTCTTCGCCACGGAGAACTTTGTTCCGGGCAAGGAGTCCTCCGTCCGTATCGTGCTGGGCAGTTACATGCCGCTGATCCTGGTGTTCGTCCTGCCCATGATCACCATGCGGGCGCTCAGCGAGGAGTTCCGCAGCGGGACCATTGAAAGCCTGCTGACCGCGCCGGTCAACGACACCGAGGTGATTCTCGGCAAGTTCCTGGGGGCGTTCCTGTTCTTCGTGGTCATGCTGGCGACGACGTTGATCTTTCCGATCATCGTGTCCCTGTACGGGCCGCTGGACAAGGGCCTGGCGTTTTCCACCTATATCGGCCTGTTGCTGATCGGTTCGCTGTACATTGCGGTCGGCGTGTTCTTCAGCGCATGCACGCGCAATCAGGTCATCGCCGTTTTGTGCAGCTTTGTCTTCTTGGCGATCTTCACTTTTCTTGCCAACTATCTGGGCAGCACGCAGGAGGGCCTGGTGCGCGTGGTGCTGCAGCATCTTTCGATCGTGTCCCACTATCACGACTTCGCGCGCGGCTTGCTGGATACCAACCACGTGGTGTTTTTCATCTCCTCGACGGTCTTGTTCCTATTCTTCGGCGTTAAGGTGTTGGAGTTCAGACGATGGCGGTAACACGGAACGCCCAATCGGCGGCGGCGAGCAACCCGGCCCAGGGCGGTAAGGATTTCAAAGGGCGCCACCTGGTCATCGGCGCCAACGTCGCGATCAGCATCGTGGTGGCCACGGCGATCGTAGCCCTGGTCCAGTGGGCGGCCTACTACAAGTACGCCAAAGCCGATCTGACCGACCAGGGTGTCAACAGCTTGACACCGGGGACCGAGCGGCTGATCGGTGGCCTGGACCGCAAGGTGCACCTCACCTCGATGTACTTCCAGACCGACCTGGAAGAGGAGGATCAGGCCAAGTACCGCTTGAAGGTGAACGACCTGCTGGGGCTGTATCAGAGCGTCAACCGCAGCATGATCGAGTATCAACACTTCAATCCCCTGCAGGACCACGCCAAGCGCGAGCAGTTCGTCGATCGGTTGTACAACCTGAAGAAGTTCAAGGAGCAGGTTGAGCCCTACCGTGAGTTGATCGAGCGTTTCGGGGCGGAGCTCCTCGGGCGGGTCGGCGAACTTGTAGAGACCGAACTGAGTGAGATTCGCGCTCTTCAACAGGCCATCATGGGGGAAAACGAAAAGGACAACCTCGGGCAGATACAGTACGTGCTTCAGCGCTGGCAGCGGGAGGTGGAGCACGTCACCCGGGATCTGGACGAAGCCTTGAACGTGCCCCAGCCGCGCTACGGCGCCGCCAAAACCACCGTCACCAGTCTGGCCAGCAACTTTGTACGGGACCTAAACAACATCATCAGCTTTGCAAAGCAGATCGTAGGCCGCGGCCCGGAGATGTCGCCGCCCATGGCGGATTATGTTTCGGGCGTAAGCGGCCGCTATCAGTCGTTGATCGAAGATCTGGAGAAAGTGGAGGCTGAGGCACGAGAGCTTCCCCAGCTCGAGTTCGAACAGTTGCTGAGGCAGATCGGTCCGACGGCCAACGCTCTGGTGGTCGAGACCGATGAGGACGCCAAGGTCATCAGTTTCAACGATATCTGGCCGACGGTTGATCCCGGTATGCCCAGCCGGGCGGCGGGCTTCGCGCACCGGCTCTTCAAGGGCGAGGAGAAGCTGACCTCGGCTGTTTTGCAGTTGACCCAGGAGGAACGCTCCGCGGTCATGTTCGTCCGTTTCGGGGGGCCGTCGGCGTTTTTCTCTCTTCCGGGCGGCCGGCCGGCGCAGTACGCCAAACTCAGGGAGGTACTGGAGGACGCCAACTTCGAAGTGCAGGAATGGGATGTCTCTTCGAGCGACAACCCCCCGGAGATTGATCCACCTCCAACGCGAACCATTTACGTCGTTCTGCGCCCCACGGCCCCGCCGCGAAACCCATTCAACCAGGCCCGGCAACAGCCGCAGTTCGGCGAGCAGCACAAACAGAAAGTTCTCGATCAACTGGGCGAGAATCCGCGGGCGATTTTCCTGGCGGGTTGGGCGCCCGGTCCGTTCGGCTCCTTTCCCGATCTCTATCCATATGATTCCTACCTGAACGACAACTGGGGCGTTCATGTCGCCTCCGACAGTCTGTTGCTCAAGGCCTTTCCCAGCGATCGGGCCGGTGAATTCGCCTTGCACCAGCGGAGCCTGTTCCAATCCCAGTTTGCCCGCTCGGACCACCTGATCGTCAAGGGAATGCGCGGTCAGCCGGGCACGTTTCCGTATGTTTCACCGCTGGAGATCGCATCGGAACCGCCCGAGGGCGTGAGCATCGAACGGCTGCTGTGGTTTGAGCGGACGGAGAGTCTGTGGGGCATCAAAGACGTGCAGAAGTATATCGAACAGGCCCGCCGCATGCGGGGCGTCAGACGAGAACCCACAGACACACTCGGCCCTTTTGATCTGGCCGCTGCCGTAGAGAAGGGGGAGGGCAAGATCGTCGTGATTAGCTCGCGGGATTGCATGCTCGATGAGATCGCCCTGGCCCCGATGATGATGCTCACGTCCCAAGGCCTGACCATCAGGCAACGCAATCCCGGCAATGTTCAACTGTTTCTCAATGCGTTGCACTGGCTCAATGACAAGACCGAGTGGATGGACGTCGGCAAACCCGTCAATGTGGGCACGTTGGATATTGAAGAGGGGCCGCAACTGAGATTCATCCGAACGCTGGTGTACGCCATCTGGCCGGGACTGGCGCTGCTCTGCGGCGGTATCACCTGGTGGGTCCGTCGGAGATAAGCATACCATGAATTTCAAGACCACCGCTGTTATGATGTTCTTCCTGGCGATTCTGTTGGGATGGTTCCTGATTGAGAGGCCTGATCAGAAGGCGGATGCCGACAGATCCTCGGTGGTACGAACGACATCATCCGTGGCGGAGAAGCCCATCTTCGAGAATCCGCCCGAGGTTGATGACGTTTCGGCTGTCACCGTGACCAGAGCCGGTGAAGACGCCTGGCGCTTTGAGCGCACCAGTGCAGAGGATTCACAAGACGATGCGGGATGGCAGATGGTAGCGCCGGGCCGATTCGACGTGCAGAAGTGGCAAGTTGACAGTATCGTTCGCACCGTTACGGCGCTGAAGTATCAGATCAAGTATGCCCCCGGCGACGCCGGGGCGGTCACAGCCGCCCAGGCCGGGCTTGAACCGCCCCGCGTCGAG
>JAZGDL010000310.1:0-9507 GCA_036477795.1 Phycisphaerae bacterium | reverse complement strand
GTTCGCCGCCGCCGCCAGCCGCCGGGCTTGGCCGAGCTGCTGGAGCGCTACAGCAAACTGCTCGGGCGGGGCGATGGCAAACAGCTTTGGCCCGGCCTCGGCCTGATCGAAACCGGCGTCGGCGGCGCCGACCCGTTCGTCCGCTCGCAGCTTCGAAGCGATGGTCGCGGCCAGCGTGTTGACGCGCTCGTCCCCGGGGACGCCGTCGAGGACCACATAGACGTCGTTCCAGCGCTCGAAATTCTCCTTGTACTCGGCGAACCGTCGATTCCAACCCAGTTCGGAATCGATCAGCTCGCTGCGATCAACCCGAAACTCCAGCCGCACCACCGTTACCACGATGCTGACCGCCGCCAACGCTACGCAGATGGTCAAGGTGGCCACAGGCCGCGAGGCGACGGTACGGCCCCATAGCCCAAGAAGACGGTCACGAATACGCTCGTGCATATGACCCCAACACTAGGATGCCTCTGCCGGCTCGGGCAGTGCGATGGCAAAATAGCGGTGGTAATCAGGCTGGGGGGGACGTAACAGTTGTCTCGGGAACGCCCCGGACGATTCTCGGCTGTCAATGTACTTGGGCTTTCTCGTCTGGGCGGTACCGGTTGAGATTGCGGCCAACCGCGCTACTTTGCCGCCGCTGGTCAGTCAGCACAGCCCGGTTCTTCAGGCCTCCAGATGCACCTGAATCGCCCCCGGACCCGTGCCTGGCCGCTTGGTCAGCCGATACCGCCTCCGGAGGCGTGGCGTATTCAGCCATTGGGGGCGCGAGGATGGAACCGCAGCGAATTGGAGAGTTTCTGGTCCGAAGCGGCGTGTTGACCCAACCGCAGGTTCAACTGTTGCTCGAGTATCAGCAACAGACCAGCCGGCCGTTGGGCTGGCTGGCGGAGCGGCACTTCGGCATCGATCCCACGGTGATCGAGGACGCCTGGGCCCAGCAGTATGCTGGATTCACCCGGGCCATTGACCCGGAGTTCGAGATCTATGCTGACGATGCCGCGCAGCTCGTGACGCGCCGCCAGGCGTGGCAGTTTTGCGTGCTGCCCATTCGCTTTGACGACGGCGAACTGCTCGTGGCCACCACGCAGCACCACCTGCGACGCGCCCTTGGATTCGCGACCAACGTCATCGGCGTGCCCGTGTTCTTTGTTCTGGCCGAGCCGCTGGCCCTGGGCCGGGCGCTGTGCAAGCGATATCCGCTGCCTGGCCTGACCCCCGAGTCGGTCGAGGATGATGAGGCCCTCAGCGAGCTGCTGGAGCAGGCCAAGCGCGACCGCGCGGCCTAGCCAGCGTCGAGCGCGCGCCAAATTGGCCCGACAGCGCGGTCACGACGGCGCGCGCAGAGACCGCAAAGGCGAAAAACCATCGCCAGGCGACCCCTGTTTTTGACTGCCAAATGAAGGGTCGGTCAATCCGGCGCGCGCCGAGCTGGCCGCGCGTTCACCTGGGCGCGCACAAATCGTTCCGCGCCGCGCGCTAAAGATCGTTATCCGAGCTTATCTCGGCGCAACTTTGCTTCACTTTTGGTTAGCCGAGCGTTCGCGAGGCCTAACTTTGGTCATTCTCGACCACGCCTGTGACGACTGATTTTGGCGAGGGGAAGAAACCACAGATAAACGCAGATGGACACAGATGGGTGGCGACCAGGCAGGGGTCAGGGGCTGCGTGCTCCGCAACGAACGTACTCAAACGTAACCGCGTCGCGCAATCAACGAGGCCTGGTCACTTCAGTGACCAGGCGAATCACAGGGCAACGCAATGCCACCAGACCGACGCCCCACAGCGAACGCCGCAGATTTCCTGGCAAAGTTCTACGGCTGGTGATAGGGCTCACCGGCCCAGTAGAGCGCCAGCCGGGCCGAGATCAGCCGCGCCAGCTCCGCGTCTTGGGCGCGCTGTGCCAGGCGCAGCGCACGCTCGGAGGTCTCGGCGGCGCCCGTGTAGTCGCCGGCCTCTGCTTGGCCGGCGGCCATCAGGTTCAGTGAGGGGACGTGATCGGAGCCGTTTCGGGCAAGCAGCCGGTTGGCAAGTCTGACTGCTTCAGGCCCGTTGCGGTAACGGGCCTCGGGGCAGGTGGCCAGGATCGTAGCCAGCATCGCGGTCAGCGCCTCGTGGTCGGGCGCTTTGGTAAGGCCGCGCCGGAGCACGTCGACCGCTTCGCCAAACTGCCGACGCTGGGCCATCACGAGTGCGAGGTTGAATGCCGCCGCCGAATCGTGGCACCCGAAGGCGAACGCGTCGCACCAATGGGTGAAAGCATCTGCTGTCCGACCTCCACGTGAAAGCAGCCTGGCCAACTCATTGTGGGCCGGAACATTGACGGGGTTGATGTCGATTGCCTTTTGGTAGGCTTCCATCGCCTCATCAAGCCTTCCCTGATCCTCGCGGATACGGCCAAGGTTGAAATGCGCCTCGTCATGGTTCGGGTCGAGCCGTAGAGCGGTCCGAAGGTGGTCAAGCGCCCCTCGTTGATCACCGGCCTCGCCAAGAGCTACGGCGAGGTTGTTGTGCACCTCCGGGTCTTCGGGAGCCATGTCCAGTGCCCGGTGAAAGATCTCGAGCGACTCGGCAAGGCGCTTCTGCCTGAGGAGCACGCCACCGAGATTGAGGTGGTTTCGAACGCTGTCCGAGCGGAGGTGCAGTGCTTGGCGGAAGGCACGCTCAGCCTCTGCGTACCGTTGGTTGGCCAGATAGGCCAGGCCCCGTTGCACGTATGCCTTGACACTGACCCTCTCGACATGAACCTGGGCGCGATATGGGTCATTGACCGGTGCGATAGCGGGGTATGCTCTTGCGAACAGGGCCTCGCGCCGTGCTCGGGCGGGTTCTCCCAGGCGCCGGAAAAGGCGGGCGAGTTTGACATGAACCTCCCGCTCGCAGAACTCCATTTCCGCGGCGCGTTGCAAGAGTTTCAGCGCCTCGTCCAATGCACCATTGTGCACGTCGAGCTCGGCAACTCCCAGAAGTGACTTGCGGAACCCGGGATCGATGCGCAGGGCGGCCTGGTACTGCCGGCGAGCATCGTCAGGGCGTCCTGCTCGGACCAGCGATGCGGCGTACGCCTGCCTGATGGCTGCGGATTGCGGGTCAAGGTCGATCGCCCCATCGAACCAATCCGCCGCGCCCACGGGATCGTCCAATTGGACAATCAGGGCGGTCAGGTATGGCCAACGAACGTCCGTTGGATCAAGCAACGCGGCGTGCCGGTAGCAGCTCTTGGCCCCGTCGGCAAATCCATGGGCGTCGAGCACCAGGCCCAGCCGTCCCCAGGTGGTCGCGGAATCCGGATCCTCCCGGACCATCGCTCTCGCACGAGTGACCTTGTCGATGACGGTCTGATCGGCGCCAATAAGATCAGGACTCGGGATAGCTGGCGCGGGTTCTGCGGCCGATCGCTCACGACAGCCCGTTACTGACAGAACAATCAACAATGCCGCGGCGCACGGCGCACCCGCGCAACGGGCAGTGTAGTGAGCTGACGTCGTACGGCACGGCATCGGACTACGCTCCGGAGGGCGCCTTGGCGAGTTTCCTCAGGGTGATGATCTGATCTGCGGAGAATCTGCCGAAGCGATCGACCTGCCCGTCCGGCCAACGGATCTCGATCTCGTTCGCCTCCGTAGCGTCGCCCAATCCGAAGTGCACACGCGGGTCGCTACTGGATGCGTAGCTCGAGCCCGGATTGACCGTACGAAGCAATGTTCGCCCTCGGACATCCACCGTGACTCGCGCGCCGTACGCATCGCGTCGGAGATGCGGATCGACGGCGCGAACGATCAGCCAGTGACCCTGATCGGGCGTCTCGTTGCGATAAAGGCGGGCCGGCCCGTTGCAGTTGGAAACCAGGAGGTCGAGGTCCCCATCATTGTCGATGTCCCCAACCGCAAGACCTCGGCTCACCTCGATCCGACTCGTGAATACCAGAGCATGTGTACTGACATCGGCAAAAATGCCGGCGCCGTTGTTGCGGAACAGCAGGTTGGGCTCGGCATACGAAGCGAGCGCGGCGCGTTCATCGACGCCGTCGACGAGCTGCCCCCGCTTGACGCGGCCGTTAACCACTGCGGCATCCAGGTCGCCGTCGTTGTCGAAGTCCAGAAACGCCGTCCCGAAGCCGGTCAGCGGGAAGCTCGGCGCGCCGAGACCTGATGCGGCGCTGGCGTCGTCGAAGTTCCCTATCCCGTCGTTGCGATAAAAGGTGTTGCTTTCGTTGACCAGGTGCGTCATGAAGAGATCGAGGTCGCCGTCCTGGTCGACGTCACCGCCCGTGATCCCCATACTGGCCTCGCTGGCCGCAAAGACGTTGACCGCCACCCCAAGCACTACGGCAGACTCCGTGAACGTCCCGTCTCCATTGTTCATCCAGAGAAAGTTGGGCTCGCCGTCGTTGGCAACGTAGATGTCGGGCCAGCCGTCGCCGTCGAGATCCTCGCATAGGACTCCGAGCCCTCGTCCGGCTACGCTGGCGATTCCGCTGGTGACGCTGACGTCAGCGAACGTCCCATCGCCGTTGTTGTGAAATAGGACGTCGGTAGTTGGAGGCGACGCCAGCGGGCCACAGTATTCCGGGCGGCCAGCATCGTCGGCACACACCCTCGGTGCCGGATAGTGCACATAGTTGGCGACATAGATATCAAGAAATCCATCCCGATCGTAGTCAACGAAGGACGCGGAGCACGCCCACCGCCCGTTGATCGCGCCCGCGGCCGCCGTTACGTCCGTGAACGTTCCGTTACCGTTGTTGCGGTAGAGGGCATCGAATCCGTAGTTGGTGAGGTAGACGTCCGGGTGACCGTCGTTGTCGAAATCACCAACCGCCACACCCATTCCGTAACCGGTGTCGCCCAGGCCCGAGGCCTCAGTCATGTCACGATACGATCCGTCGGGCTCTCGACGGAACAGCCGGTTCGTCGAAGAAGCGCCGCCCGGACCTGTCGAAAATGGTCCGTTGACCAAGTACAGATCGAGGTACCCATCGCCGTCATAGTCCAGAAGCGCGGCGCCGGCGCCCATGATTTGTGGCATGAAGTAC
Organism: Phycisphaerae bacterium; assembly: GCA_036477795.1. Taxonomy (GTDB): domain Bacteria; phylum Planctomycetota; class Phycisphaerae; order UBA1845; family UBA1845; genus JAZGDL01. The sequence continues at coordinate 4,472 of JAZGDL010000310.1, read as the reverse complement.
GTCGCGTCTGCACCGGAATCGTTCCTCAAATCCAAGACCGGGTCGGGCGTGATCTCCGTGAACCACTGTTGCGCCTGCTCGGGTGCAGTGACGGGAGGAGGGGAGGGCTGGTCGTCTGGCCGGCAGCCAGCGGCGCCTAGGCAGCCCCAGATTCCCGTAAGCAGCGCGGGAATGCCTCGTACGACCTGCGTTGCTATCACGGACACGGTCCCCAATTGGCGAGCAGGGTGAGCAGGTCGGAGACGCCGACGTTGCCGTCGAAGTCGGCGGGGCAGCCTTTGCACGGCCCCCAACTTGCCAGCAGCGAGAGGAGATCGGATACGCCGACGGCGCCGTTGCCGTCGAGGTCCCAAAGACAAATGCCGTCGAGGAACAGCACCCACACCGCGCCGCGGTTGAAACCCCCGTCGTCATCGCGCGGGGTCCCCACGGCCAGGTCACCCACGCCGTCACTGTCCAGATCACCCAGCGAGGCCAGCGAGCGGCTGAACCGATCTTCGTCATCCAGCGTACCCGTGAAGCCGGCTTCGGTGTCGCTGATCTTCTGGTGCGAAAGCACCCAGCCGGGCTGAGCCTGGGCCCGCTGTCCACTCGTGACCACGGCCAGCGCTACTACGGCGACGACGACTGCACGTCCCGATTCCACTTGTCCCGATTCCATCGGGATCGGGACTGAGTATGCGTACATCATTCGGCCTTTTCGTGCCAAAGCGGCCGCACAGTGGCAACGCCTGACGTCCCGATTCTATCGGGATGGCCGCCCACGGAAACAGGTGCCCCCGTGCAGCCGGACGGGACCAGTGTACCACAGCATCGCGCCTGTCCACCACTTTCCGCGAAAAAAGCGGGAATCCAGGGCTTTGCATAGCGGCTCGGGCCCGACGCCGCAGCGAGACCCCGCGGCTCTGAAATCTGCTTGCGGGCGCCACTGACCGCGAAGCCCGGCGGCGTGGTCCGCCTGCGGCGGATGGGTCGCCCCCGGCGGGTCAAGCCCGCCGGCAAAACACGGCGCTCGAGGTCTTCCCGAATGCCCAATGCCTTCTTCTTCTTCCCCTCGATGCCTCGATGCCTTGATGCCTTCTTCCTGATGTCGAAGCGTAGCGGAGATCCCGATTCCATCGGGGCCCTCTTCACGGACACGGCCCCCAGTTGGCGAGCAGGGCGAGACGGTCGCTTGTACCCACACTGCCGTTGCCGTCGAGCGAAGCAAAAACCCCCGGCCGATGAAGGCCGGGGGTGTGATGGTTCGAACAAGTCGACTGGCGCCGTTTACGGGCAGTCGCCCCAGGCGCCCAGCAGGAAGAGCAGATCCTTCACGCCAACGTCGCCGCTGTCGTCGAAGTCGGCGAGGCAAGGTCCCTTCGCCGGGCAGTCGCCCCAGGCACCCAGCAAGAAGAGCAGATCCTTCACGCCGACGTCGCCGCTGCCATCGATATCCGCCAGGCAGGTTGGTGCGCACGGATTCTTCACGAGCTCCGGACAAATGACCTTGCAGTCGCCGGGGCCCACAGGGGGTCCGAAGCCACCCGGAGTGGCAACCGTCCCGTCCTGGTTCTCGATGCCGACCGTCGGCGAGTCGAAGAACAGCACGCCGCCGTACCGGAACTCGATGCAGTTGGTGCCCTCGAACAGGATCGCCTGGAAGGTCGCAAGCTCGCCGACGTCGCCGCCGAAGTGCTCGACGCCGTCCCACTGGGCGATGAACCTGCGGTTCGGGGCCGCGCCCTTGGTCTCGTAGTAGACGGTGCCAGCCTGGTTCGGGCTCCAGTCATCCCAGTACGGATAGATCCCGTCGTTGGGATCGACCGGATCCGGGATCGAGTCGTTGGTGAAGTCGCTCAGATCAGCGCCGAACGTCAGGTAACCGTTGGAGGCCACTCCAATGTCCGTGTGGTCGTCACCGTAGAAGTTGAAGGTGAACCCGATCGGAACGATGTCGCCGGCATCATCGGTGCTGCTGGCATTCGGGGCCACGATACCGCTGCCGGAGATATCCTCGAACGGATTGACGCAGTCGTCGATCGAGGGGTAAACGAGGCCACCGCAGTCGGTGTCGTCGCCCTGATAGACCCCGCCTTGCGCGGCGCAATCTTCTTCGGTCGTGATGAAGCACAAGTCCTCGGTCAGGCAGCAGGCGCCCAGCGTCGGGAAGCACAGCTGGCCGCAGAGATCCTCGGCCTCGCCGGCGCAGATGCCGTCCCAGGTCATGTCGCAGCAAAACGGGTCAATCGCGCAGACGATCTCGCAGCAGTCAGGATCCTCACAGCCGGGGGTGCCGTTGGACTGGCAGCAGTCGCCCGCCGCGTCGTCGCAGGGGCCGGGCGGTAACTCGCAGGGCACGTTACACGTCAGCGTGGCCACGTAGTCCGGACCGCAGAGGAACGTCGGCCCCGCAAAGTCGGGGCCCACGAAGAACCAATGGATCCCAGGCGGCAGACAATCCGTCACGATACTTATTTGCTGGCCAGCAGTGCCTACGGCGAAGGGATCCAGGACAGTCACCGTCGCGCAATCACCGGACCCCAGCGGGAACGTCGGCACATACCCAATCACGAAGGCAAATGAAGCCGTGACCGTCCAGGTGAACTCCGTGTTCTCAGTCGTAATGATCTCGTACCAATCGGTGTCACGGAAAGCCCCGTCCCACGCGGCCGTCCCGCAGTAGGTATCACCGCAGGCGATCGGCGAGAAGATCGGCGGAACGGAGTTGCAGCCACCGTTGACGGTATCGATCGGCAGACCGCAATCCGGCTCGTTCTCCGGTATTTCCGTGCCGTCGCACAACCCACCAGCGGCGAGAATGCCGCCGGAAGCATCACCGGCAATGAGGATGCTCGGACGCTGAGCGCTGAGGTCCGCTTTGCCCGCTCCGCCCCCGCCGGGAGCGACGGGCTTGTCGGCCTGGATAATCACGGCCACCGGATTCGCCTTACCCAGGATCACCTCCACCTGGACCACCCGCTGGTCCGGCAGGGCCAGCTCGAACGAGCCGGGAACAAACCAGGGATGATCCACTTCCAGGATGGTCTTGGCCCACACTCCCTTGATGACGTAGGCGCCATCGGGTTGTTCCGTCGCCTTGACGTCCAGACCCTCGGCGTCGGTCGCCGAAACCTTCGCCCCGGAAAGCAGATTGCCGGCAGCATCCATGACCGTGACTCGAAGCGTCTGGGCCGAGTCGTCGCCGACGGCCGCGACCGTCGGGACCGTCAAGACGCTTCCGGCCAACGCCACCACAGACAGCAAGGCCAGACTCGGGATGATTGATCGTAATGGGCGCATACAGATCGCGCCCGTCTCCTCACTTCGGTTTTGCATCGTTTACTCCTTCCGCGCACAGCGCGGGTTCGATCTTGCCTCCATCCCCCGGCAAGCCACTCAGTGATGCCGCGTCCGGCAGCATCACAGGTCCGATAGACGACCACAACGCTACCCCGCCCGTGCTCACAACGCAAGACCCTATTCCTCACAATTTTAGTCGGATGACCGCCGCTCGCCTCCGGGACACCCGGTAGCGGCTCGGGCTCGACCCTGCGGCGAGACCTCGCGGCTCTGAAACCTGCTTGCGGGCGCCACTGACAGCGAAGCCCGGCGCGCTGGGAGGCGTCATCCGTGTGGGCCGCCCCCGGCGATCACCGTGCGCGTGACGACTAGATTCTGTGTGGGCGAATCCGCGGGTTACTCCCGATCCCGATGGAATCGGGACAGGTGAAATTGGCACGGCTGTTTCGATGCCTTGATGCCTCGATGCCTCGATGCCTCGATGCCTTCTTCAACGACACCGCCCCCATGCGCCAAGCAAGAAGAGTAGGTCCTTCACGCCGACGTCGCCGCTGGTGTCGAAGTCCGCGAGACAATCGCCCTTCTTCGGACACGGCCCCCAGGCGCCCAACAAGAAGAGCAGATCTTTCACGCCAACGTCGCCGCTGTTGTCGAAGTCCGCCGGGCATAAGGCACCCTGGAACTCGTAGGGGCCCATGTCCACGATGGGCGGGTCGCCAAATCCAGTGTCCTTGGTTTCTGGATCGTCAACAAACCGCGGATTGCCGTCGAGATCGGTATCGATTCCCTTGGGCACGGCCGTGTTGTCGGCGGCGTCAATGCATGGTGAGCCGGCGAGCAAACGAAGATCGTCATCTTCATTGCCCGGGATGTCGTCCGGTCCGTCGGCGTCTACGAACAGCGGATCGGCGTTGATGTTGCCGATGCCGGCGTGGCCGCCCTGCGCGTTGCTGTACGTGACGGTCGGATTGCCCCCCTCCCCCGAGATCTCATTCGGGCTGTCCCCCCACAGTATGCAGTTGGTCACCGTCGGGCTGCTAAAAGCTGTTGTTCATCCCGCCGCCGTCGTAGGTAGCCGTGTTGCCGCTGAACGTGCAGTTGGTCACCGTCGGGTTGCTATTCTGGCTGTTGTCCATCCCGCCGCCGAAGACACCAGCCGTATTCCCGCTGAACGTGCAGTTGGTTGCCGT
>JAZGDL010000031.1:0-15402 GCA_036477795.1 Phycisphaerae bacterium | reverse complement strand
GGATGGACTCGCAGACGCGAGCACGGGTGCCCCATCCCCTCTGGGGGTGGGGGACGGACTCGCAGACGCGGGCACGGGTGCCCCATCCCCTCTGGGGGTGGGGGACGGACTCGCACAGGAGAGGATCGACCGTACGGAATCAGTCCCCCACGCCTGGAAGGCATGGGGCACCCGACTAGGCGTCCTGGCCGCCGCCGCCTCGATCGCTCTGGTGTTCACCTTGTGGCCGGCCGCCGAAAGCCGTTCCTTTGACGCCGAGATCGCCCTGTTCGCCGGGGTCGCCTACAACCACGTCAGCCACCCCGTAACCAGAGGCGAGGGAGGCTCTTCAGCCGAAGACGCCCGCAGCACGCCGCCCTGGCTAGCCCAAGTGTTAGCCGACCAGCGGGCCCAAGCCGCCATAGCCGACCAGCGCGACAATGAAAACATGATCCGCCTGGAATTGAACGACGGCCGACTGACGCTCGACGCCCAAAGCCGCTTAGCCGTCGCCCCCACCATCGATGAAGCCGCCGCGCGTGCGGAGGGCCTCTTCGATCTGATCGCCCGCGACCAGGACGCCACCGATCGCATCGTCGACGCCCTGACGCGTGCCTTGCCGGACGTATCAGAGAGTAACCGCCGCCGGCTAAAAGAAGCACTGAACCGCTGGCGCGCAACAAATGTGTTTGGAATTTAGGAATAGGTGGAAAGCGAACGCCGCGGGGTTACCCTTGAGCGTCAACACAACCCCGGGTTCGCTCGGCTGAAAGAAGGAGAATGGCAATGAATGCGAGAGACCTTTGGATCTGGGGCACCGCTCTGATGGTGATGGCGATTCCGAGTGTGCTGCCCGGGCAGACCGCCGTGGGCACGGCCTTTACGTACCAGGGTGAACTCATCGACGACGGTGTTGCCGTCAACGGGGAGTGCGACTTCGAGTTCACCCTGTGGGATGCCGCTGATGAAGGCACGCAGATAGGACCGACGCTAACGCCGACCGTCACTGTTACGGACGGGCGGTTCACCGAGCCGTTGGATTTCGGTGCCAACGTGTTCACCGGTGAAGCACGTTGGCTGAAGATCCAAGCCTGTTGTCTGTCGCCATGTGATCCAACCACTAACCCGCTGGGCCCGCGGCAAAGACTCACGCCCACACCTAATTCCGTTCGTGCGTCTACCGCACCGTGGACCGGTCTGACGGGAGTTCCCGCAGGGTTCGATGACAAGTTGGACGACGATACGCTTGGAGGGCTCTCCTGCGCCAACGGAGAAGTGGCCAAGTCGAACGGGGGTGATTGGGCATGCGCCGAGGATGAAGTCGGCTGCTGTTGGAATCAGGACGGTGATGACCTCTTCTACACGACCGGAAGTGTCGGTATCGGGACCACGGGTCCCTTTCTGACCGCAGGCGATTCCATCGAAATCATGAACGCCACTCTACCGACGCCACGCTCGGGTCTGCCTTGTGTCGGCTTTCCGACGACGGGAAAAGTATATTGCTTCGGAGGGATTGATGGATCGCTTACCAACGAGATCATAGAGTACGACCCTATTACGCGCGGACTGAGTACGTTGTCTGCTCATCTGCCTACGCCCAGGTTCGCGCTCGCGTGTGTCGCGAGCAGTGCCGTGAACAAAATATACTGCTTTGGCGGAGACGAAGGCAGTACCATGCAGGATGAGATCGTTGAGTTTGATCCGGGTATTCCCGATGTTCCGGGTCCCATTCCCATCATGAACGCCGTCCTGCCTTCGGGAAGGGCTGGGTTGGCCTGTGCCGCATCCGCAGCCACTGGGAAGATCTATTGTTTCGGCGGGAAAGACGGCTCCTCCGCCCGCCTCGACGAGATCGTTGAGTTTGATCCGGGCATCCCCGATGTTCCGGGTTCCATTCCCATCATGAACACCGTGCTGCCTTCGCCACGGTTCGGCTTGGCCTGTGCCACCGACTCCTCGACGGGGAAAATCTATTGTTTCGGCGGGCTGACTGGTGCCAATACCTACCTTGACGAGATCGTTGAGTATGATCCGGGTATCCCCGACCTTCCGGGTCCGATTCCGATCATGGACGCCACCCTGCCGTCGCCAAGGTACGCCTTCACCTGTGCCACCGACTCCTCGACGGAGGTGATCTATTGCTTCGGTGGGTTTAATGGACCACCCGAGACCTACTTCAATGAGATCGTTGAGTATGACCCGGGCATCCCCGATGTTCCGGGTTCCATTCCCATCATGGACGCCGTGCTGCCTTCGCCACGGTTCGGCTTGGCCTGTGCCACCGACTCCTCGACGGGGAAAATCTATTGTTTTGGCGGGGCTAATGGGGGCGGTTTCTTTGGCGATATCGTTGAGTTTACTCTACCCCTTCAGGCCGTCCTGCAAGTAGGCGACGCCGGTGACGGGACCGGAGCGGTAGCGAACTCCTGGAGCGTGTTCAGCTCTCGGGCGTTCAAGCGAGACATCTCGCCCCTCGGGCGGATGGACTATCAGAACATCCTGGACAAGCTAATTACCACCGACGTCGTCCGCTATCGTTATGCCGAGGATGCACAGCAAACAATACATCTGGGTGTCATCGCGGAGGAGTCCCCTCCCGAAATCCTCCGCCCCGGAGGCAAGGCAGTCAGTCTGGGTGACTTCACGGCTTTCCTGATGGCGGCGATCAAGAGCCAGCAGGCGCTGATAGAGGAACAGGACCTGCTACTCGCTGACGTGCTGGGGCGGTTGGAGCAGGTGGAGGCGATGCTGGCTGCGCAAACGCGGGTTGAGGAGGGAGGCGCAAAGTGAAACACTTCGCTACGATCACAGTCCTTGTGTTGTTTATCAGCATCCCTACGCTCGCTCTGTCTGGGGGGGGCTTGGATCTGCCGTGGAATACATACGACGGCGGAGGTGGCACCAGCGCCGGGGGCACGCTTGTTTTGAGAGGCACTATCGGTCAGCCCGACGCGGAGACATTGACCGGGGGTACTCTTATCCTGCGTGGCGGGTTCTGGCGGCCTTACCCACCGCCGAAGACGACAACGGGTGGGATCTCCTCGCGCTACATTCAGATTGAACCGGATGGAAGCAGTAACGACCCGGTGGCGTTGCGCGTTGAATGCGGAGCTGCGACTGGGTGGGTGAAGTTGGTCCTGGCGGACTACGACGACGGCGACGGGGTTTTTGTGAACATCGGCGTTGCGACGGAACCTGATTCCACCACCGCCGACTTCCTGACAGCGGATGAATGGACCAGCAGTGGAGCCAACGCCCTGTATGTCACCGGACAGCCCGTGTGCCCCAGTTTCCGTCTTGCGGTGGCCGGTGGCCCCGTCTCCAAACCGACGGTAACGGCGCAGTACATCAGCAGCGGGGGCCCAATAACGACTTCAGTGCAGCCTGCCGATCCAACCTGGGTCTACTGCGACTCCAGCAACGACGGGCAGGTGACCTTCTTCGCCGACCTGTTCAAGCAGTTCAGCAACACCGCTGCCGCCGGATTCCCGGGGTTCACGGGGCCCGATCCGGGCATCGAGGTTGACACTCAGGGTAACTGGCCCAGCGTGCCGGACCAGCAGGTCACGTTCTTCAGCGACATCTTTGCTTGCTTCGGTGCCACCAGCGCCGGCGGTGGTGCGACCTGGACGGGCCCGATGTGCCCATAGCGGAGACTCTGCGACGCGCGGGCAACGCGTAATGCGAAGCAACAGTGAGGAAACGATGAGAGCCTTCGTCACAGTAACATTCGCGGTTCTACAACTAGGGTTGTTCCTGCGAGTCGCGTGTGCGCAGGAATACCCCGAAGCTTCGCTCGACCAGGCAACAGTGGAGACGATCGAATCGTTGAAGATCGAGCGGTACGCGGGGCTCGACGAAGAGGCCGTGCAGGGCGAATACCAGTGGGCGCTCGATATGGCCGCGCTGTGTTTGGAGAACCCGCGCGCTGTCGCCGGTCACGACGGGAGCACCTTCTGGGCTGCGGGCGTGGAGTTCCAGCGGCATGCGGGGCGAACTGCGCGCTACCGCGGATTCATGGAGCAGGCCCTCGAAGACTACGCCGCAGCACTCGGCTATGTATACGAGACGGTCGCGGTCTTGCGAGAAGAAGAAAACATTCCGCGATTGTGGACCCCGGAACAGGCTGCTGGGGGTCTTGGGGAGATTACCATCCTGCGAGACATTGCCGACACTTACTTGATGATGGGTGTCTATGAGCCCGCGGCGGAACTATCCAACCTCATTGAAAACCGGCAAAAAGCGCGCGGCAAGGATCCTGTAAGTACATCATCGGAGCTGGGTCGCCTTGCGGTAGTCGCGCAACGGCAAGGACGCTTTGGCGAATCTGTCGGGTTGCAGCAACGCGCGGTCCGCATAGTGGAAAGCGAACTGATCCCGGGCTACCTCGACCGGCACGCTGACTTGCCCCACATCGACCCGAACCGGCCATGGGCGGAAACCGTACGGCATCAGGACGTTCGACGAGTTATGGACGACCCCGGGTACGATGACTATGGCCACCCTACCTCCCTGCGAGAGATATACTATCGTCTCGCCCGGGTGCTGCGGTTGAATGGACAGTTCGACGAGGCCGCGTACGCGCTGGAGACGGCTGAGCTGACCCCCTGGCGGATGGCGGGCAGCTATCGCCAGAATCTCGATTACTACGTGGACCGCGAATGGGCGTTTCTGGCGTTGGATCGTGGTGAGGCGAGGGAGGCTGTTCGGCGTGGCAACGAATGTCTGTCGAAGTACGTGGATTCGATGAGCCCCGGGGAACGTGTGGAGCTTCTTGATCTGGTCAGCCGGGCGCTGGAGCGGCAGGGCGATCTGCAGGGGGCGTTTGATCGGCTGAAAGAGGCGATTGCGATCGTCGAGGGGCGGCGGGCGAATCTGTTCGAGGACGAGAACAAGCAGCTCTATCTGGCTCAGTATGCTGATCTGTATCGGCGGGCGTGCGAGCTGGTTATCAAGATCGGCCAGAGGCAGAATTCAGAATGGCGAATTCAGAATTCAGAGGGTAGGGTCCGCCGTGCGGACCATGACGGTGGGGCGCCCGGGTCGCTCTCGAAGGTCCGCACGGCGGACCCTACGACCTCAAAGGTCCGCACGGCGGACCCTACCTCTGTGGGGCCGAGAAAGGATTCTCGGCCCAGCGGGTACGATCGGGGGACGACCGAAAAATCGTTCGAGTGGGCGGAGCGGGCTAAGGCCCGGGCTATGCTGGATACCATGCGGCGACTGGGTCGGCGGATGGCTGGGGCTAGCAAGGCCGGCGATACGAAGGAGATCGGCCGCACCAGAGAGCTGGCTGGCGAGGTGGTGAGTATTCGACGGCTTCAGCAGGCGACCTGGTGGAACGACCATGCGGCGCTCATCGAGTACATGCTGACACCGCGTGGAGCGTGGGTCTGGGTGGTGACCAGGCACGCCGCTGATCTTCGCCGGATCGAGGCTGCGCCCGACCGGATCGAGCATCATGCCAGGGCACTGAAGGAAGCGCTATTGCCCGGGGCACCGCGCGACGATTCGTGGGAAGCGCCGGCGGCGTGGCTGTATGACGCACTGATCCGCCCGATTGAGCCGCAGATTGAACGGGCGTCGCATCTGGTGATCATAGGTGACGGCCTCCTGCGGGAGATCCCCTTCGAGACGTTCGTTGATCGAGCCAGTGATCCGACCAAGCGACTACTGATCCATCGGAAGACGGTTTCGTACGCCCCGTCGTGCACCGTTTTGCAGGATATCAGTCGGACGCGAGATCGGCAGGATTGGAACTACGACTACTGGGGCTTCGCGTCGACGCGATTTCACTCGCCCGAGAGTCGAGCGGACGGGGTCCAACCGGATGACCCCGTGGGGATGGTCCTGCGATCGGTTCGCGGGCTGGAGCTGGCTCCGCTGCCCAACGCCGGCAGGGAAGTCACGCGGGTGGCTGAAATGTTCCCGCCCGAGCGGCGGCGCATATTCATTGATTACCACGAAGGCGATCGGACAGCCAAGGATGTGCTGTTGTCAGCCAGCGGATCGGGTGAGTTAGCCGGCGTTCGCCATCTGCACTTCGCGACGCACGCGTCTCTGGATTCCAACCGGCCTTTTGATTCGGGCCTGGTGCTGTCGCCGCCGTATGTCGACCAGTTGGAGAAGGTGTCCGTGGCCGAGGATGGGTGGCCCTTCGTGCTCCTTCCTCAGTCGCACTCAGCCTCTGGAGGTGGGGGCGCGAACTCGTCAGAGGGGGATACTTTCGCGCCCGGTGAAATCGCGCCCCCACGTTCAAAGGGTCTGTCGATTCATGCTGTAGCGCCACCCCTTGTGGGTGGCGCACCCTCGTCCTGCGCCACCCACAAGGGGTGGCGCTACATTGGGGATCGTCACCGGCGACTAAATCGACAGACCCCAGAGAACGTGGGCCAGCCGGTGCCCGCGGAAATCCGTCCCCCACTCCCGGCGCGCCGGGAATGGGGCACGCGCTTTCGGTGGGACCTGCGGGCCAGGCGTGCCAGTATTCTGTCACTGCACGAGATCGGCGATCTGAAACTTGGATGCGACCTGGTAATGCTCAGCTCTTGTCAAGCGCTGGGTGCATCGCCTGTTGACGGCGATTGGCTGATCGGGCTGACCAGGGCTTTTCTGGTGGCGGGCAGCGATGCGGTGATCTGCACGTTGTGGGACGTGGCTGACAGCAGTGCGGGGCAGATCACGACTACGACGTTTTACGCGATGGGCCGCTCACCGCTACCGATGACAGGCTGGAAAGCCTGTCCCACAGCGGACGCGCTGCGGGCTGCAAAGTTGGCTTTGTTGAGATCGCCGGTGTGGAAGCACCCTTCTCACTGGGCCGGCTTCGTTTGCCACGGCGGCGTGGCGGACAGGTAACACCGACTCCGGTTTGAGAATGCGTATTTGACGAGGCGGACGTGTCGCTGAGCGGGGCGGCATCGGGTCCCGTTATCGGCACCGGTCACCGCAACAGCCCTATTGACGGCCAAACGCGATCCAGAACGGTCGAAACTGCACCGCAGTGTGTTGATCCCAACCATCGAAATCCGTACAATGGCGGGTCGGGACGTCTGCTCGGTTCCAGTTCGGTAGGGGGTGCCATGCACGCCGTTTCTCTGCTGGGCATTTTTGTTTCCGGTCCGGGCGCTTTTTCGGATCCGTCCCGGCTGAGACATGGGGAGATTTGCCATGAATTTACTTCGCAACACACCGACCCTCGCCGCCAACGGCGTAGTGCTTACCGCCGTGCTGCTGATGGCGGGTGCAGCCGGTCCCGCCAGGGGGCAGCAGTTCATCGCCACTTGGATCGGCAACGGCGGCGTCTGGGGCAGCAGCTTGAACTGGGAATGCCAGGGGCCCATATTCAACTGCCTGCCGAACAACGGCAACCCGCCCACCTACCGCGTGTTCATCCGCCACGGCCAACTGTGCAACCTCAACATGAGCCCCACCGTCGACCAGATCGACATCTTGTTCGACGGCGCGAGCGCAACGCTGAACCATTTCAACAACCACACCCTCACAATCATCGGCGGGCTGGATCCCCCCGACCCGAACCGGACCACCGGCGTGTTCAGCCTCGACGCCGCCACGTACATCATGTCTTCGACCGGCAACAACACCGACCTGGTGTTTACCGGCGGCCCGCTCATTATCAGGACGGGTGGCCAACCTGGCATGATCCAGATGTCCGACTTTACGACCAACAGGATCTATGCCGCCACCGCCAATGAGGCCCTCCTCATCGGCAACAACATCACCGTCGAGGGCTCGGGGCAGATCGGCGTCAATCAGACCACTATCACCAACGACGGCACTATCCGAGCGACGCAAACCGCGCCGCTGATCCTCGACCCCGGGACCGGCGGATTCGCGAACAACCTTTTCCTGCTGGCCGACGGCGGCACGCTCCAGCTCAACGCCGGCAGCTTTGACAACACCAACGGCACCATTTCCGCTGTCAGCCCCGGCAGCACGGTGATGCTCAACGGGGCCGTCGTCAGCGGCGGGATCGTCCAGTCCCAGTTCGGCACGTTCCAGCTCAACGGCGGGTCCATCCAGAACACCACGCTCCTGATCCAAACGTCGGGCCTGGTTTCCGGCAACACTACCGTCGGGAACCTCACCAACCAGGGCGTCATCAACCACAACAACAACGTTTCCGGCCTGCACGTCTCCGGCACCTTCAACAACGAAGGCGCCTATCTTCTAAACTCCATTGGCAACAACACCGACCTGATCCTTGATGCCGACACCACGCTCACCGGCGGCGGCCAGATCGACATGTCCGCCTTCACATCCAATCGGATCTACGGCCTCACCGGCGACAGGCGCCTGACCAACGTCAACAACCGCATCCACGGTGCCGGACAGGTCGGCAGGAATCAGATGCGTTTGACCAATTCCGGTATCATCGAGGCTGACGAGAACGGCGCCCCGCTCACCATCGACATGGTCGGGGACGCCTCGGTCAACTCCGGCGTCTTCCGCGCCTCGGCCGGCGGCATCCTCCGCATCAACGCCGACACCTTCGATCAGACGCTCGGCGGCCTGGTAGAGGCCCTGGACGGCTCAGTGGTCGAACTGAGCAACCCGACGATGATCGGCGGCACCTTCAACACCGTCGGCACCGGCGTGGTCCGCGTCATTGCCGGGAGCACGCGCCTCAACGGCGCCGCCAACACCGGCCTGATCGAGATCCCCAACAACGTAACCGGCCTGCGCCTGCTGTCCTCCCTGGCCAACAGTGGCACGATCGACATGCTCTCGGTCGGCAACAACACGGACCTGATCTGCGAGACGGACATGCTGCTGACCGGCGGCGGCACGATCAACATGACCAACAACATCGCCAACCGCATCTACGCCACCAGCGGCGACCTGACCTTCACCAACGTGGACAACACCATTCGCGGCTCTGGAAAAATTGGCATCAACCAGACGACCATCGTCAACCGGGGCACGATCATCGCCGACCAGCCCACGCGGCTGGAGATCGATCCGGCCGCTGCCGGCGGCATGACCAACTCGGGCTTGATGCGGGCCGAAAGCGGCGGCACGCTCGAACTCAAGAATGCCCCGTACGACAACACCACGGGGCAGATGCGAGCCCTGACCGGATCGACACTGCGCCTCAGTAGCGGGGCGGTCATCACCGGCGGAACCGTCGTCGCCGAGACCGGCGGTACGCTCCAGTTCAACGGCGGGCGCACCACGGGAACCGTTCCGGTCATCCAGGCCGGCGCCACCGGTCCCATCACCGCGGGCGGCGGCGGCGCCGATGGCGGGCTGAACAACTTCGGACAGATGGCGATCAGCAACAACGTTTCCGGGTTCGCGATCGGGCAGACATTCAACAACGTCGGCACGCTGGCCATGAACTCCACCGGTAACAACACCGACCTGATTCTGGAAGCCGACACCACGCTCACCGGCGGCGGCCAGATCGACATGTCCGCCTTCACATCCAATCGGATCTACGGCCTCACCGGCGACAGGCGCCTGACCAACGTCAACAACCGCATCCACGGGGCCGGACAGGTCGGCAGGAATCAGATGCGTTTGACCAATTCCGGTATCATCGAGGCTGACGAGAACGGCGTCAGGCTCACCATCGACATGGCCGGTGACGTCTCGGTCAACTCCGGCGTCTTCCGCGCCTCGGCCGGCGGCATCCTCCGCATCGACCCCGACACCTTTGACCAGACGCTCGGCGGCCTGGTCGAGGCCCTGGACGGCTCGCTGGTCGAACTGAGCAACCCGACCATGATCGGCGGGACCTTCAACACCGTCGGCACGGGTGTGGTCCGCGTCATTGCCGGGAGCACGCGCCTCAACGGCGCCGCCAACACCGGCCTGATCGAGATCCCCAACAACATAGCCGGCCTGCGCCTCCAGGGAACGCTGGCCAACAGTGGCACGATCGACCTGCTCTCCATCGGCAACAACACCGACATCATCTGCGAGACGGACGTGTCGCTGACCGGCGGCGGGTTCATCAACATGACCGACGTCTTGACCAACCGCATTTACGCTACCAGCGGCGCTCTGACCTTCACCAACGTGGACAACACGATTCGCGGCTCTGGAAAAATCGGCTTCAACCAGACCACCATCGTCAACCAGGGCACGATCATCGCCGACCAGCCCACGCGCATCGAGATCGACCCGGGCACCGGCGGGTTCGACAACCAGGGAGATTTGCGCGCCGAGAATGGGGCCGAGCTGCGACTGAATGCCGGCGCGTTCACGACCTCCGGCAGTGTCTTGGCCGCCACCGCCAGCTCGATCACGCGATCCGCCGCTGACTACAACCAGACCGCGGGCTCGACGATCATCGACGGCGCGCTCACCCTCAACGCCGGGGGGACCGTCACGCTCAACGGCGGCTCGCTCGGCGGCTCCGGCCAGGTCAACGCCGACGTGAACAACGCCGCGGGGACCGCCGCCCCCGGGGCCTCGACTGGCATACTCACCATCTCGGGGGACTACACCCAGGGCCCAGGCGCTTCGATGGCCGCCGAGATCGGCGGGCTCATCCCCGGCACCGAGCACGACGTACTCGCCGTCGCCGGAACCGCGACACTGGCCGGGAGACTGGACGTCTCGCTCATCAACGGATTCATTCCTGCTCAGCTCGGCGACACCTTCACGATCCTGACCGCCGCTAGCGTCACCGGGCAGTTCGATCATGTCGCTTCCCCGGTCTTCGGCGACAGCCTCCGCTTGCGCCCCGTTTTCACGCCGAGTGAGGTCCAGCTCGTAGTAGTCCCGGCGGCGGACCTCAATCGCGACGGTGCCGTGGACCTGCTCGACTTCTCCACCTTCACCATTTGCTTTACAGGTCCGGGACCCGCGGTGCCTTCGTCCGGATGTGACCCGGCCTCGTTCTCCGCATCCGACCTGGACAGCGACGACGATGTGGACCTGGACGATTACGACATCTTCTTCGCGGCGGTCTTCGGCCTGTGAACGGCGCGTTGACTTGGGTGTGCGACCATGACCGTCACGGCAGAGGAAGCGTCCGCCAAACGGCAAGTCGTAGTAAGGACAACCGTTCGCGTAAGGCAACGCTGATACGAGCGCCCAGGGTGAACTCACATGGGTTTGCCCGCCGCTCCCCCACTATGTGGGACAGGCTTTCCAGCCTGTCATTTGACCGGCTGGAAAAATCCGGTCCCACACCGCCGGGAGGGGGGGAGGGGGGACCGAGAAGGGATTCTCGGTCCAGCGTCTTCTCCCGCTTCCTGACGGGCGCGGCTCGGTTTTGTTGGAGTCCCTCAGGACTTGGCCTGGGTGAACCGCTCCGCCACGTCTTTCCAGTTCACCACGTTCCACCACGCCTTGATGTAGTCCGGTCGGCGGTTCTGATAGTTCAGATAGTAGGCGTGTTCCCACACGTCCAAACCCAGGATGGGGATAAGACCCGTGGTCAAGGGGCTGTCCTGGTTGGGAAAGTCCCGGACCACGAGCTTCCCGCCGGCGTCCACGCATAGCCACGCCCATCCACTTCCAAACCGTGCGGCTGCGCTGGCTGCGAACTTCGTGGTGAACTCACCAAAGGTTCCGAACGTCGCGTTGATGGCGTCGGCCAGCGCCCCGGAAGGCGTTCCGCCACCATTGGGGCTCATGTTGCTCCAGAAGATCGAATGATTCAGGTGCCCGCCCCCATGATTGTTCACCGCTGTGCGCACGCGGTCCGGCAACGAGGACAAACCGCTTAAGAGGTCCTCGACGCTCTTCGACTGAAGATCCGGATGATTGCTCAGGGCATCGTTCAGTTTGTTAACATATGTGGCATGGTGTTTGTCGTGGTGAATCTCCATGGTCCGCGCGTCGATATGCGGTTCCAAGGCGTTGAAGGCATAGGGTAAGGGTGGCAGTTCCTGTGCCATGGTACACTCTCCTTGCTGGTTTTCTGCGTGACTGGTTATTCCTGGTTCAACCCGAACATCCTTTATTTTAGGCGGGGGCCCCCGATTCGTCAAGCTCATACCGGGCCCCGCAAGACAAACCGTCCATCCAGGCCACTTTCAAAAAAGGCCCTGCGGTGACTTCGCCGATGCATATTATCGGCTGCCGTGCCCCGGGAGGCCCCCCCGCCGGCAGCTTGAAAGGTTCCCCGGCTGTGTCACTGAACATCGGCATCCTCACCAGCACCGACATTCGCCACCGTTATTTCGTCAACGCCATCGCCGAGCACCACAAGGTCGTCGCCGTCGGCTATCAGAACACCGGCTACCGACCAGCCGACACAGCCCAGGACCGGATCGACGCAGAAACAGCGCAAGTGGTCCAGCGGCACTTCGCCGAGCGAGATCGCCAGGAGCGGGCTTATTTTGGCCACAATGCCGAGCCCCGTGCGGACGGGGACACCTGCCGGGTGGCTTCCCTCGATCCGGCGACGCTGAACACCGACAAGACCGCCGATTCTCTGGCAGAGTGCGACGTCGATGTGCTGCTGGTCTACGGAACCGGGGTCATCAAGCCACCCCTGCTCAGCCGCTTCGCCGGCCGCACGATCAACATGCACCTGGGCCTGTCCCCTTACTATCGCGGCACCGCCACCAACTTCTATCCCCTCCTAAACGAGGAGCCCCAGTTCGTCGGGGCCACCATCCACATGATCGACCCCGGCATCGACACCGGCCCCATCATCCACCACGCCCGCCCCGAAATCACCGCCGACGACATGCCCCACACCGTCGGCTGCAAGGCCATTCTTGCCGGAATCGAGAAGCTGTCGCAGGCCCTCGACGAATTCCAAGTCGGCAATCTCGTCACGGTTCCCCAGTGGCCCGTCGAGAACGCCAAGGTCTACCTGCGCCAGCATTACCACCCATCGCAGGTTGTTCGCCTTTACGAGCTTATCGCCGCCGGCCTGTTCCCCAACTACGTCGCCCGAAAAGATAGGGTCCAAGACGCATTCCGCCTGGTTCCTTGACCTACGTCAATCCTCGCCCGGCAGACCGGTAGAGGAATCGCCCGGAGCTGACGTTTCGTCCGATTGACATTTGTAACCGCAGTCACCAGAATGCCCGGTATCAGTGGATTCCGTTCAGCAAAACCGGTACTGATGGCTGGGTACGATGCCTGATAATGGAATATATGCAGAACCTCGGGTCGTCACCGACCTGGACGAATGTTTCTTTTACCACTCGATGGACATTCCCGGCCACGGTTTCGTGCAGGGCGAATGGGATTTGCGAAACGACGTCGACGACTACCTGGGCCGCGTCGACTTCAAGGGCAAACGGGTGTTGGAGATCGGCACTGCCAGCGGCTTCCTCTGCATGGAATTGGAGAAGCGCGGCGCGGAGGTGATCGCTTTCGATCTATCCGACCAGCAACTGGCCGACATAGTTCCCTATGCCAAGGCGGATCTGGAAGATCACACCAGGCGAAGCCGCGTGGGAATCGCCAGGATAAACAACAGCTTCTGGTTCAACCATGGCGCCCACCAGTCCAAGGCCAAGGTGGTATACGGCACGGTTTACAACATGCCGGAAGCGATAGGCCCGGTTGACATCGTCACCTTCGGCTCCATCCTGCCGCACCTGCGCGACCCCTTCCAGGCCCTCTACCAGGGCTGCCGTTTCGCCAAAGACACCGTCATCGTCACCGACGTCATCTCCCGCCGCTACCTGCCTATCTTCTGGCTCAGTCGGCTCGGCATCGCCGCCAAGGTCTTTCTTCCCGACTACACCAAGAGTGAAGCGATGCTGTCATGGTGGATACTGACGCCGGAAATCATTCGCCGTTCCATCGGCGTGCTCGGTTTCGAGGACGTGACCACGATCTACCACACCGCCCCTTATAAGGGCAAAAAGGCCCGGCTGTTTACCGTCGTGGGCAAACGAACCTGCGGCTCGCCGCTCCAAGGTTGAGAGCCCGTCTGGAACCCGGCCGACTGACAATACGGGCGACTTCAACGGCGAACGCGTGTTGGACGTGGTCTGCAGCCTACTGTGCCGCGGTGGGCCTGGTCCAAGGCCACACTGTAATAGATAAACTACACGTTGGGCGGTCCGTCTCGTAAGTCGTGCCTGGCCTCGGAGGACTCGAAAGGTTGACCGGTATCCGTCGGACGAATGCTTTCTAGGCACGGTCGGGCATGTTCGGGGTGATGATGGCACGCTCGTCAAGCAATCGCCGGCGTTGGGCAGCAAAGCGTTTGCGCGACGGCTGTCGCGCGATACAATAGTGCGCGACCTCGGAGTCGACCGGAATCAAACGGGTTCCGGGCTCCGCGCCGCCGATTTGCGGTCCGTCGGTTATGAACTCTGAAGCGTCCGAATCCGCGTCTGACTGCCTCGATCGATTGCTGCGGGCCCATCCGCAGATGGTGGAACGGATCTATCGGCAGCTCCTCATTTATCTTCACACCAAGAACTTCGTCTCGATGGACCAGATCACCAACGAGGCCCGGGCGTTGACCGGTCGGGGGCCTCGCCAGGTCGTGGAGAACCCCAACGAGCCGGAAGCCCAGCGCTTCGATGAGGTGGAAAGTGAAGCACTGCATACGCTCACCAGAAAACACAGCAACCGGCACCTGAGCGTCGCTGAGATCCAGGAGATCGTGAATTACGTCTTGAAGCGTGAGGAAGCGCAGCGACTCGCCGACGTAGCCAGCCTGCCATCGGTATCGTTCCGTGTGCTGGCGGATCGTCTGCAGCGGTTCTGTGCGCTGCCTCTGGGTGAGATGCACTTGGACCCGTCGGAGCTTTTCGGGCTGCGCGTGTCCCTGGCCCGCCACTTCGTAAACGATGATCTGACCTTCCTCGGCTTCGCCAAGAAATACTTGCGGGTTCGCGACTACGAGAGCGTCGCCCGGTGCAGCATAGGCAGTGCTTCGCGCATGGGCCGGATAGGCGGCAAGGCCGGCGGCATGCTGCTCGCTTACCGAATCGTACAGGACGCCGGCCTGGACGCGGGGCAGGAGCTACCCATCTCGATCCCTGCTTCCTATTACATACGCAGTGACGTGCTGGAAGAGTTTCTCGAGCTGAACGGCCTGCGGGGCTATCACAGCCAGAAATACAAGAACATCGAGGTCATCCGCAACGAATACTCACTGATCAAGGGCGTTTTTCGCAACTCCGCCTTCCCCGTGGAGACGGTGCAGCAACTGCGGGCCTTGCTGGAGCGGATCGATGCGGTCCCGCTGATCATCCGGTCCAGCAGTCTTCTTGAAGACCGCCTGAGCTCGTCGTTCACGGGCAAGTATGCCAGTATCTTCGTCCCCAATCAGGGCCCCCTGGAGGTTCGGCTGGAGGCGGTCCTGGGAGCTATCGGCGAGGTCTACGCCAGCACGCTCGCTCCCGACCCCATCCTATACCGCCGCAAACACAACCTGATCGACTACGACGAGGAGATGGCCATCCTGATCCAGGAGGTCATCGGACAGCGATTCGGGGATTACTTCCTGCCGGCTTTCGCGGG
>JAZGDL010000309.1:0-2873 GCA_036477795.1 Phycisphaerae bacterium | reverse complement strand
AACGAGGCCGCGGAGCGAAAGCTCGTGTTCAAGCGGGTCAAGGGACTCGCGGGGCTCGATGCGGAACTGCGAGTGGCGGCGGCCCAGAGCAAGCCCGTGATGCTCGATTTCTACGCCGACTGGTGCGTGAGCTGCAAGGAACTCGAGAGGTACACCTTCTCGGATCCCGGCGTACAGACCGCTCTTGCCAATGTGGTGGTGCTGCAGACCGACGTTACCGCCAACGATGCCGAAGACCAGGCGCTGATGCGAGCATTCGGCTTGTTTGGCCCCCCGGCCATCCTGTTCTTCGGAGAGGACGGAAAAGAGCGCCCGCGATTTCGCATCGTGGGGTTCGTGAACGCGCGGGATTTTCGTGCCCACGCGACCAAGGCCGTGGCTCGCAGCGGTAATCCAGAAAGCATTCGCGAGACCAGAGACGCCCGGAAGGACTTCTATTAGCCGGCGATCACCGCTCACTCACTGATCGAGAAGTGCCTCCGCCTGGGTTTGCAGAAACCCGCGATTGAGTTCGCCGAGATGGCGGTTCCGAACGATTCCCGCTGGATCGATAAAAATAGTAGTCGGCAGACCGACGCCGCCGAAACGGATATGAATACTCTGAGTCGAGTCGGTTCCCCTCTGCCTGTTCGGCGCATCGACCCAGATGGGATACGCGACTCCTATCGATTCGACGTAACGCCGGACCGCACCCCGGTCTTCTCCGACATCGATACCCACTACGCTGAGCCCGCGGGACTCGTACTCTTTGTGTATCCCGTCCAGGAGCGGCATCTCGCGACGACACGGTGGACACCAGGTGGCCCAGAAATTGAGCACCACCGCCCGTCCCGCGAGATCCGAGAACCGCACCGTATCGCCGCTCAGATTGACCAGCGTGAAGTCCGGCACTTGATCGCCCGCACGCAGCACCTGGGGGCCCGTGAACATATTCATGGTTCCCAAAACAGCGACGGCCAGCACGGCGCCGACGGCGTAGCCGCCGCCGAGCACGCGTACATAGGAACGCCGCTCGTTCACGGGGCGTTTCCATATCCGCCAGAGGGCGTATGCCGTACCGAACAGCAGACCCGAATAGGGAAGATAGCCCGGTTGCCAGAAATAGAACGCGGTCCACGGAGCGGGCCGAAACGCGCTCCAGGTCATCAACACGAATCCCAGGCGCGCGCCGATGATACCCGACCAGGCGCATCCCTCCGCCACCCGCTGGGACCATTGTGTATCGAGATCCAAGCGGCCGGCGAGTCGCTTCGAAACCCACACCGCGAGAAGCAACGAGAGAATCACGGCCAACGGGCGCGTGGGAATCAGCAGCGGTCCGATGCTGAAGCCGTCAGGCATGGTCAAAAACTATCAGGAAACGGAGTTTCAAATTTCTGAACTGCATTCAGCCCGCGCCCTCTGACGTTCCCGTCTTCCTATTGCGTACTGGCGCGGGATTGCTGCTCCCTTACCAGCCAGGCGGCATAAATCTCGTCCGACCACATGTCCTGAAACCAGGCGATCAGATCGATGACATCCTGGTCGCTGAGCGTCTGTGCAAAGCCCGGCATGGTGCCGCTTCCGCCGGGGGCGCCGAACTTGATCTGAGAGCCGAGTGCACGAATGGGATGATGCCAGGCGTGCGCCGTACCGTTGAGTGGCGGCGGAGGGTACTTGCCGTCGGCTCCCTGCTGTCGCCAGGTGAAGCTTCCCTGAGCATTTTTGCCGTGGCAATCGGCGCATAGTCGGGCAAAGATGGGGCCCCCGCGCGAAACGCCGTCAGCGGTGTACCAACGGGACCCCAGCGTTTCGATTTTCGGCGCGTCGGCGCTGGAACCCGCGCTCTGATCGTCACTGGTGCAGCCGCTCAGCAGCACGCCGAACAGCAGGAACGTCCAAAGGAACAGGAACGGCAGTTCCGCGGGCGACGTTACCCAGCTGAACAGGCAAAACACCGGTTGTCGAAACGTCGCCATGTACGCACCCCCTCCCACAATGCATTGAATATTTCACCGTTCGACAGGGCCGACACATTACCATCGAACCTTCATCGGTTCGCGGTTGGATACAACGTCAATGGACCCGGCGCCGGCTGGAACACGTGAGCACCGGGAACTTTCCTATCTGGCAGGACTCAGACAATCTGGTTTCCGACAATTCCAGCTGGTTCCTTGGCACCTCTGACAGTGCACACCCAGACTCTCCCCCCATCGTCTCCGATGCGCTCGGGCTTGGCGCTCATGGTGTTTGTCGGGTTATTTCTCGCCCTGCTGGCAGTGGCCCAGGTTGCCCGGGCGGTGCCCGTGTCGCCGGATGACGGGCTACTGGTCGCACGCCATTTCGCCACGATGGTAGACGACCACGGCAACGCTGCGCCCGCGGAGACGATTCCGGAAACGCCCTGTGTCCACCACCAGCCCGGAACGCAATGTGCTCCCTGCCCGTCCTGCAGCACGCCGGCAACGGAAGTGTCCGAACTGCTGGCGATGGCGGGCGTCGAAGTCGGTAATCACGATCCACCGCGTGTGAAACAGCGCGTCCCCGCAGGCGTCTTCAAACCTCCCCGCCAAATCCACTAGCCAGCGCTCCGCCGCGGCCGTGTCGTCCTGAGGGCGGCGCCAACCCGTCCGCTACCAGCACATTGGCCCGCTGGACGCCGAGGCGCTGCGCGATACCGCCCTCCCTCTGGTACACCAACTGAAAAATAGGTAGCCAAGCTCATGTCGACACACGCCAAGGTTCTATCGTCAAAGAAGAGTGGGCTCGGACCAACTGCCGAGCTCAAGCACCGGTTGCTGTTCGTGGTCGGCGCGTTGATCGTCTACCGCATGGGGTCCTACATACCGGTGCCGGGCATCGACCCGGTCGCTCTCGGCGTCCTGTTCGACCAG
>JAZGDL010000308.1:0-38002 GCA_036477795.1 Phycisphaerae bacterium | reverse complement strand
TAGCCGGGTTAGCGTAGCACGAATGAGAGACACACTGTCAAGACAGCACGAACTGGAATTCGACCGTAACTTCATTCCCAATAATACTCTGCGCTCTCTGCGCTCTCTGCGGTATGAATAATCCGGGATAGGAGCGTTGAAGCGGGGTAATGCCCGTCGAGCAAAGGGACGCAGGAAGGTGGATGCATGAGTCAGGACGCGTGCGAATCAACACCGGCGTCAGTGCTCCGGAGTGCCGGAGCTAGACAAGCCGGAGAAATCCACGCTCGCTGGGCGTGGACGGAACGCGCGGTCTGGACGGATCGCATGTTGACGGCCCTCGAAAGAGGGGTGAAAGGAGGTGTATGGTTCAGCCTGATTGACAAGGTCTACAGCTTGCCGAATCTGTTGGCGGCCTTTGCGAAGGTCCAGGCCAACGGCGGGGCGGCAGGCTGCGACCACCAGACCATTACGATGTACGAATCACGTCTGGAAGCGAATCTGAAGGAACTGTCAGAGCAGTTGCGTACCGGCACGTACCGCCCGCGGAAAATACGGCGGGTATACCTCCCCAAGCCGGGGAGCCGGGAGCGCCGCCCGTTAGGCATTCCTTCTGTTCGCGATCGTGTCGCGCAGGCGGCGCTACGTAGTGCGATCGAGCCGATCTTTGAACGAGACTTTGCCGAACACAGCTACGGCTTTCGGCCAGGTCGAGGTTGTAAGAACGCACTGCGGCGTGTGGATGCCCTGCTCAAGGCGGGATACACATACGTCGTAGACGTCGATTTGCAAAGCTACTTCGACACGATTCCGCACAAACCCTTGATGGCTCGGGTCCGCGCCAAGGTCGCCGACGGTAGGGTGCTGACTTTGATCGAGTCCTTCCTGACGCAAGGCGTCATGGACGGGCTGGAGGAATGGACGCCCACGTCGGGCAGCCCGCAAGGCGCGGTGATATCGCCGTTGCTCAGCAATGCCTACCTCGACGCGCTCGACCATCTGATGGCCAAGAAAGGCCTAGAGATGGTGCGCTACGCCGACGATATGGTCCTCCTGTGCCGAACGGCAGAGGAAGCCCGCGCGGCGTTGGTCGAAGTGCAGCGATGGACGACGGAGGCCGGCCTGACGCTCCACCCGGAGAAGACCCGGATTGTCGATGCCGCCCGACAGGGCTTCGACTTCCTGGGCTACCACTTCGAAGGTGGCAAGCGCTGGCCGCGTGACAAGAGCCTCAAGAAGCTCAAAGACGCGATTCGCAGGAAGACGCCGCGTAATCACGGCCAAAGCCTGGGAGTTATCATCGCGAATGTTAACCGGACTACGCTGGGGTGGTTTGAATACTTCAAGCACACCTCGTACACGAGCGTGTTTCGTGGCTTGGACGGTTGGCTACGGCGGCGGTTGCGACGCATCCTTCTCCAGCGTCACAAAATAAGCCGCCATAGTGGTTTGGGTACAGCTCATCATTGTTGGCCGAACGCTTTCTTTGCGGCGCATGGGTTGTTCAGCATGGAAGCAGCCCATGTCGCGCTCCGTCAATCCGCGACGCGGTGAACCACCGACCGGAGAGCCGTGTGCGGGAGATCCGCACGCACGGTTCGGAGGGAGGGGAGACCGGGCAACCGGCCTTCCCTACCCCTATCCCGCCCTATTCGCTGTCCGAAGGTGTGGAACGGGTCAATCCATTGTGTTTCGACAGCGGCGGGCTAGTACGTATGCGAGAACGCAAAACACCGCTACGGCTGCCAGTTTCGTGGCTAGAGGTGTTCCCCAGTCCGTGCCGATTTCGAGCGGCATGGGCGGCCTGACTCCCGGCGGTGCGCCACGAAGCCGAACGAACACCACGGCTGCGATGACCACACCGAACAGCCCCTCGCCGCCGACCAGGCCGGAGCCGACCAGCACACCTCGCTCGCGCCGGGCTGAGCGCTGCTCATCCGTCCGCCCGCCCCGAACCACCCACCAGCGCAGCGCGCCCCCGAGAAACACCGGCACCATGGTCGACACCGGAAGGTATACGCCCACCGCAAAAGGCAAAGATGGGATGCGGGCCAGTTCCGCCACGATCGCAATGCCCGCGCCGATGCCCACGAGCAACCAGGGCAGCTTGGCTTGAAGCATACCTTCGATCACCAGCTTCATCAACGTGGCTTGAGGGGCCGGCAACTCCTCGCTCCCGAATCCATAGGCGCGGTGCAGGAGCAGCAGCGTCAGACAGACGAATACTGCTGAGGTCAGCACGCCGATCAACTCTCCGATCTGTTGGCGCCGCGGCGTGGCTCCCAACAGGAAGCCCGTCTTGAGGTCCTGCGAGGTGTCGCCCGCGATGGACGCGGCGATGGCTACCACGCAACCGACGGTCAGGGCCGCAGCCATGCCGGTCTGATCGGTCCATCCCATCACGGCGAACACGCCCGAGGTGCCGATCAGCGACGCAATGGTCATGCCGCTGGTGGGGTTGGAGGTGACGCCGACAAGACCTACGATACGCGACGCCACCGTGACGAAGAAGAAAGCGAAGACCACCACGCAAAGCGCTGCGGCGGCACGAATCGCGAACGTTTCGATGGCGCCGAACACATGGGGTATCAGAGCCAGTGCGGCGGCGATGATCAGCACGCCAAAGCCGACAACCTTCAAGGGCAGGTCATGGGCGGTGCGCGGAACATCCTGGCCGGTCTCGCCCATACGGGTCTTCAACTGCCGTGTGCCGATGCGGAAGCTCTCTATCATGGTGGGGATGCTGCGGACCAGCGTTATGATGCCGGCGGCGGCCACCGCGCCCGCCCCGATGTAACGCACATAGCGGTGCCAGATCTCGCCGGGTTCCATCTCGGCGATGAGCTTCAGCGTTTCCGGATAGAACGGTTCGGAGCGACCCGCGCCCCACACGGCAATAATGGGAATGATGACCAACGACGACAGCAGCCCCCCGCCCACCATGACCGCACCGATCTTGGGACCCAGGATGTAGCCCACGCCGAACAGGGCCGACGACATCTTGATCCCCAGGTCGGCTTTAGGAATCAGGGGGATGCCAAAGTGAATGGTGCCGGGAAGGACCTTGAGCCAGCCGAAGACGAACTTGAACGCCGCCCCCAACCCCAAGCCGATGAACACGTTGGTGGCCTTGGGACCGCCCACCTCGCTGGCGACCAGCACCTCGGCACAGGCTGTTCCTTCGGGGTAGGGAAGTTTGCCGTGTTCGCGCTCGATCAGAAACTGCCGTAGCGGAATCATGAAGAGCACGCCCAGCAGGCCACCGAACATGGCCAGCATAGTCATTTGCAGCAGCTTGGGCTCCAGGCCCCACATGAACAGCGCCGGCAGGGTGAAGATCACGCCGCTGGCCACCGAGCTCGACGCCGAGCCGATGGTCTGGGACATGTTGGCTTCGAGAATGGTGCCGTGCACCCCCAATCCGCGCAGGGCCCGAAATGCCGCCACGGTCATCACCGCGACGGGGATGGACGTGGAAATGGTCAGTCCCGCCTGCAAGCCCAGGTAGGCATTAGCCGCTCCGAACACCACACCGAACACGATCCCCGGGATGGCCGCCTTGACGGTGAACTCCAGCGGACTTTCCTCGGCCCCGATGTAGGGTTGGTAGCGCTCCCCTTTAGGAAGCGGCTCATAGGCTTGATCACTCAGTCCCTCTCTCCGGCCCATCGCGTCTCCTCGTCAATGGCACCAATGCAGGCGACGGTATCTTAGTCGCCCCGGTCCGTCGCTGCGAGCGGCCTCGCGCATCTTTGCCCGGAAACGACATTGTGACTAACATGACAGCGCCGGGAAGGTCGGAAGGTCCAAGGTCGAAGGTCGTAAGGTCGAAGGCGCGCTGGACTTGTGACCTTGGACCTTTGACCTTCCCGCTGGTGCGGCGGGTTACTCGTGCTATCTGAGAAGGACATGACCACGGACATAGATACTTCACGCTCGGGCGGCCCGGTTGCGACCTGGTCGGATGCGGCGCGACGCGAGTGGAGCGTCCAGTTACCGTCGCGGCGGGTGGTGTTGCGATCGGCCGACGAGGTGGTTGATGTGCCGCAAAGCGAGTGGATGCAGGACATCTACGTCGCGCCCCATGGCCAGGGATACATTATCCGATTTGCCACCCGCGATCGTGAGATCGGCTTCATCTTATCCTCCGAGCAGGCTGGACCATTGTTGCGGCACATCGGGCGAACTCCGGAAGCGCCTACACAGTTGGACGTGCTGGTAGACGATGAGACCCGTCAAGCGCCGCTGCTGTGGCCCAAAGTTTCGCCGCTGGCGGTCTGGGCGGTTATTTGCTCGTCCATGGTGTTCGTTCCCATCGTCGGTGTTGTGCCGGCCGTCGCAGCGATCATCCTGCTTGTAGCTCATCGCAGGACGGTGCGCCGGTCGAGAGCCTGGAATCATTCACGGGTGCTTTGCCGGGTCGCCTTTGTCTTTCTGATCGGCGGGGCCGCGGTCCACGCGCTGGCGTTCATCGGGATGGCCCAGAACCGTGGCAGACCTGCTGCAGCGTTTCAGGTCTTTGACATCGCCGCTCCACCCGAACGCCAGGACAACCGCTGTAGCGCCACCCCTTGTGGGTGGCGCCGTCTGGTGAATGCGCCACTGGTGAATGCGCCACCCACAAGGGGTGGCGCTACAGATGCCTCGCCGGTGCTGGCGGCTGAGTCGTTCTGGCAGCGCGATCACAACTGGGGCATGATCATCGCGGGCTTGTTCGTGGTGATCATATCCCTGAGTTTTCACGAAGCAGGCCACGCCATCTCCGCGTGGTGGCTGGGTGACGATTTCGCTCGTCGCGACGGAAGGGTGACGCTGAACCCCGCTTCCCACATCGACCCCGTGGGCACCATCCTGCTGCCGTTGATCCTGTTCATGGCCGACCTTGGTGTCTTTGGCTGGGCCAGACCGGTACCGGTCCGGGTTGACCACGTACCGCGACCGCGGCGAGCGCATATTCTCATTTCGATCGCCGGTCCGGGCGTCAATCTATTGATTGCCGCCGCCTCGCTGGCCCTTCTGCTGGCGCTGGGCTGCATGGTCGGCATGGCCATTCCCGAAGCGAAGGTGCGCTACTTTGCCTCCTACGATTTCACTCTGGGTGTTACCGCGACCGGGTTTCCCTTGGCTTCGGTGTTCGGCGCGATGTGCACCATTTTGAAGCTGAGTTTCATAATCAACGTGTTCTTAGCCTGTTTCAATCTCATCCCCATTCCCCCGCTGGACGGCTCCTGGGTACTCGAAAAAATGTTCCCCCTCACGCTGGGCCCGATCTACGATCGCATTCGGCCGTACGGCTTCATTCTCTTTCTGATGCTGATCTACTCAGGGCTCTTGCGCTATTTGCTTTACCCGGTCGTATTCGTCATGTTTCCCGGCCTGGAACTCCTATCGCGGGCCACGCCGTTTTGACCAGCCGACCGTCCGCCGGCCATCGATTCTGCAATTGCCTTCTTCTCGCGAAGGGCGTTGAGTCGCGTAGGGCAGGTGGTTCACCTGCCTTCACCATCCGCTTTCGACCCGGCTGACATTCACTTCAGCCAAGATGGCAAAGGAAGGTCACCGACCCGCCCTGGCTACCGGTACATTGCGTCGCCAACCCATCCTCTGTCCGGCAGCCCGCGGTCGGGGAGTAGATGGGTAAATGACCCAACCTACGGAACTTTGCACATCTTCTTCAGGGCTTCATACACCCGTTTGTCGCCACCACCTTCCCTGGAAACAGGGAACGAAGCGTAGGTGTCGTCCACCAAGCTCAAGCCGATGACGCTGTCTTCGAGCCATGATTCGGAGAAGGTGACCTCCACGTCCACGATCTCGGAGAAGGGAATGATCAAGGCCGGATCGTCATAACTACGGGAATATATGACCACTTTGCGGTCAGTTAGCAGGTACATCCCTTCCTCGATGTTCAACAGGGCGTCCGAGTAAAAGTAGTGAATCTGCTCCTCTGGTTCGAGAAGGTTCAGAGCGCGAATCTGTGCCATGAATCTCGCCGGGAGTTGCCGCCCGGACAGGACTTTCGTATCCGGTCCTTGCACGCCTATGTAAATGCACGTCGCAAAGATCGCTAACGTCACAGCCCCGAGCACAATCCCACATATAGCAAACCATTTGAGGACCTTGGAGCGACGTGAGGCGCGGGTTTGCAGGGCCGGCGGTTCTGGAACCCGAAAGCCGTCCGGGGGCAATGGACCAGATGCGTGCATGTCCGAGTTCCTTTCCAAAGATCGTCAAACGGGACGTGCCCCACACATCTCGCTTCTGCGCTATAGTGGAATCGATTCCTCTGTCTTCTGTCTCTCTCGGATTGCTTTCAAAAGTCTATCCGGCGTGATGGGGAGGTCCCTGATCCATACGCCGGTGCCCATGGGCGACGGTGTCGAGGACCGACGGCATGCTGCCCTCACCGATCTCCTTGGCCCCGCAGGCCCGCGGCGCTCGCCCCAGACCACGACGCAACCCGGCTGCTACGCCGCCGCGAGGGGGCCCAACTCATCCGCGGTCGCAGGGGCCTGGTTCACGGCGGCCAGGGCTCGATTCAACGCGTCCAAGGACACCCTACTCGGCGCGGCCATTTCAATGCCGATCGCTCGGCCGTCTGCGGTGAAGTCAATCAACAAGCCCTCTCCGTGTCGCACCGTACGAAGGCTGGTGTCTCCTGCGTTTCTCGGAAGGTACAGGTATGCAGCCAGGAGCTTCCCCTTCCGAAAGGTCACCTCCAAGTATCGATGTTTCATCATTTGTCCTCTGAACTACTCGAGAGGTGCCTGATGCGGATGCTGACTTCATCCTTGCTTCTTTGCACGACGATGACAAAAGGGCAGGCCACATCCGGTTCCCGGGCAAACAGCACCTCCAAGCTGGCGATCGTGAATGCCGCATTGATGTGTCCAGGCCTCAAGAATACGATGCCGACCATCGGTTCCAACATTCCAATAGCAAGCCTTGCAAAATCGCGGTCATGGGTCAACACGACTCGATTCTGCTCGCGCGCGAATTGCAGCAACTCAGAATCAGTCCGGCCCGCCAGCGAACGTTCTTTCACATCGAGAACATCAAACTGACGCTGCCGCAGATACTCAATCACGGCCGGGTTGATGTTCTCGTCCGCCAGCAGGCCGAAATCCCGCAGCTTCACCGATCAACCTCAGCGGTGATAACCACATCGTTCTGCAGAAAGCGGGCCGCGTAACGCAGCGCCTGTTCGACATCTTCCGGCGCAAGCTGCGGATAGTCCTGAACGATCCGGTCGCGCGATCCCCCGGAGGCGAGAAGTTCCAGAATGAACTCGACGCTGATCCGCGAGCCTTTGACGCACGGCTTGCCCCCTTGAACATCCGGATGACAGACAATTCGATCAAACATGGTAGCCGTAATCTTACCCACTGTTGTCGCAGACCGCTACGCGCCGCTCCCACAACCACCACTCTGGCCGCTCAACCATCCCTGGACCATTCATTACACCGCAATCGGCTTCTCCATCAGCTTCTTCTCGCGGATCGCGTTGAGTATCTTCTCCGGCGTGATGGGCAGGTCTTTCATCCACACGCCGGTGGCGTTGGCGATGGCGTGGGCTACGGCGCCGAGGACCGGTAGGGTGCTGCCCTCGCCGATCTCCTTGGCACCGAAGGGGCCACGCGGCTCATATGAATCGACCAGGCCGCTGAAGATCTCCGGCGCATCCTTGATCGACATCATCAGGTAGCCGTGCAGATTGGGGTTGAGGAGTCGGCCCCTTTCGTCGAACTGCACGTCCTCCAGAATCGCTTCGCCGGCACCCATAACCACCGCACCCTCGACCTGGCCGTGGACGGCTTGCGGGTTGATCGGCGTGCCGCAGTCGTGATAGTCGGTGAACCGTTCGATCTTCACCTTGCCGGTTTCCATATCGACGGAGACCTCACACACGGCGCTGCCGAACGAGTACGCTGGACTGGTGCCCACCGTAGCCCCTTTGTAGTCGCCCCCCAGACCGTCCGGCGGCTTGTAGCAGCCGGTACCGACCAGCGGACCGTTGTCGTTGAAGTACTTGCGAGCCACCTCCTCCCAGGGAACGCTGCCGATTGCGGATTGGGGAGTGGCGATTGACGATTGACGATTGACGATTGACGATTGGGGATTGGCCTTCGTGCCTTCGTGCCTTTGTGCCTCCGTCCCTTCACCAACAAGCATTCTGGCGTCGCGGGCTACGACCGCCGATTCGTCGCAACCGAGCATGGCGGCGGCGTAGGGCTTCATCTTGTCGATGACGGCGGCTGCCGCGCGTGACACGGCATGCCCGGCCATCAGCGTGACCCGTGATGAATAGGCGCCAAGATCCAGCGGTGAGATGTCACTGTCTTCACTGCGGATGCGCATTCGTGACGTGGGGATGCCCAGCGTCTCGGCGCACATCTGCACCAGCACCGTGTCGCTGCCCTGGCCGATCTCCGCCGCCCCGATCATCAGCACCGCGGCCGTCCCGTCCTCACTGATTTTTACTACGGCGTTGGCGTGCGGGAAGATGGACCTCTTCTGGAAAGGCTCGCGCGGTTTCTCGTGCGAGAGCTGCACCTGGCCGCGGTATATGCAGTAACCGGCCCCGGAAACGAAACCGCCGCAGCCGATGCCGATGCCTTGGCCTCGGGCAAGCTTTCCGTACTTCTCATCCCAGGCTGACTTTTCGCAAACGGCTTCCAGGGTGGCTCGGAATTCGCAACTGCCGATCTCCATGTCGTTGACCGTCCTGGTGTTGGGGCCAATCGCGTTGCGACGCCGGATTTCAATCGGGTCAATCCCCAGGTCGTCGGCGATCATGTTCAGCAGGCATTCGAAGGCAAACCGAGGCTGAGGCACGCCGTGCCCGCGCATGGCCCCGCAGGCCGGCTTGTTGGTCATCACCCGATACCCGTCGTACTTGTAATTCGGGATATAGTAGAGCGTGGGGATCACGCTGCCGGCATAATAGGCCGTCGCCACGCCGAACGACGTGTAGGCCCCGCCGTCAAGATATATTTCGCTCTTGAAAGCCTTGATCCTTCCTTGCGGATCGACGCCCAGCTTGAGCTTCATGTGCTGTTTGTGTCGGCCGCGACCGTGATGGAACATCTCCTCGCGGGAGTAAACCATCTTTACCGGCCGGCCGGTCATCTTGCTGAAAATGGCGGCGCACAGATCCAACGGCGTGGTCTCAGCCTTGCCGCCGAAGCCGCCGCCCACCGCAGGCCGGATCACCCGAATCTTACCGAGCGGCATGTGCATCACGTGGGCCATCATGTACTGCACGTAATGCGGCACTTGCGTTGAGGTGTAGACTACAAGTGTGCCGTCGTGCTCCCACGTCGCGATGGAAGCATGCGGCTCGAGCGGACACTGGTAGACGTGATTGCCGGTGAAGGTCTCCTCGCGAACGTAGTGCGACTCGGCGAAAGCCTTCTCGACGTCGCCGAAGCTCTGATCCACGTGCGTGTTGATGTTTCGTTTGTACCGCTCATGAAGCTGCGGAGCGCCCTCAGCCACCGCCTCGAACGGGTCCAGGACCACCGGGAGCTCTTCATACTCCACCTCGATCAGAGACAGCGCTTTTTCGGCGGTCTTCTCATCGACGGCTGCCACCGCCGCCACCTCGTCACCCACGTGCCGGACCGTGTCCTTTGCCAGCACGTACTCGTCGTACCGGGCCGGCGAAACACCGTACATCGTGTCGGTAACATCCGCCCCGGTGATGACCGCCAGCACACCATCCAACGCTTTCGCCTTGGACACATCGATGCCTTTGATCCGCCCATGGGCGATCGGCGAGCCCAGTATTCTGCCGTGGATCATGTTCGGCAGGGAGATATCGTCGGTATACATCGCTCTGCCGCTGGCCTTATCCGCGGCGTCCACACGCGGAATCGAAACACCGACGCTGCTGTAATCCTTCGTGCCTTGGTGCCTCCGTGCCTCTGTCCCTTCTTCTTCCCTCCGTGCCTCCGTGCCTTCATCCCTTCGTCCCTTCTTCCCACACGTTCCGTCGGACCGATAGTTCTCGCACCGCTGCACCGCCCGCAGGATACCGCTGTACCCCGTGCAGCGACACAAGTTGCCCGCCAGGGCGTCCTTGATCTCGTCGGTGGAGGGATTAGGGGTCTTGTCCAGCAGTGCGGTCGCGGACATGATCATACCCGGCGTACAGTAGCCGCATTGGATGCCGCCTTCGTGCACGAATGCCTTCTGAATCGGAGCCAGTTCCCCGTTCCGCGAGATTCCCTCGATGGTGGTGATGGCCCTGCCTTCCATTTCACCGGCCAGCAGGAGGCAACTGTTCATCGGCACGCCGTCAACCAGCACGGTGCAAGCCCCGCAGTCGCCGATGTTGCAGCCCTTCTTCGTACCGGTCAGACCAAGCTTGTCCCGCAGCACATCGAGCAGGGTGTCGCCGGCACCCACCACCGCATGTTTCTCGCCGTTTATCGTGAGCGTTCGTGGGATCATGTTCCTACCTCTGCATGTTGCCAGGCGATCGCTCGGGCCCAGGTCAGGACGCGCCCCCGGGCCCAAACCGATCGCGCCCCTACTTCCAGAGGGGTCGAACCGCCCATCCCGTCAGAGCATGGCGATAAACTCGTCCACTGACAAATCCATATCATCGATAAGACCGCGAAGCGTCCCAGTCTTCAGATCGCGCCCTTTGTGCATGGGGATAACAATCCGCCGCTTGTCAGACATTCGTACGTAAACCGCATGACTTCCTTTCTGACGATCAAACTCGAATCCCAGCTTTTCGGCTATTCTGACGACATCTCGTGCTGCCAGGGCCGGGAGTTTGCTCATATGCCTACCTCAACAGGCCTGAACACGAGATCCTCTTGAGGAATGAGTTCGCCATGGGCCTTGACGCTCTCCAGGTAGGCTTCGATGGCTTCGCGGATGTTGTCCATCGCCTCGTCCAACGAATCGCCTTGGGAATGACAACCCTTCAAGGCCGGACAGTAGGCGTGAAACCCGCCGTCCGCCTCGTGCTCCAGTATGATTGTGTAGCGGTAGGTCACGGTTCCTGCTCCTTTGAGTCTTTGCTTTCGTTTGTCCAAACGGCACGCCCCTCACCGCACCTCCGGTAAGTGGTGGGATTCCAGGAGATGACGTTCGGAATGAAATTCATTGCTACCTCTTGATGTTCACACGTCCTCCCGTTGACTTTCCGAGTTGTCCCCGCTATCTTGCAGGTTTGTGTCCTCTTAGGTTTCTCGTGGCACCCTCAGTCCAAGTAGCACTCCACTTATTGTCCACGCAACAAACAAGCCGAAAGCCAGCGCTAGCGGGTAGAGTTTCGGGGTATCTTGCACTCCAAAAACGTCACGTGCCAATCCCAAGAAACCGAGAGCAAAAGCAACTGCATAAATCACTGTCAACATGAATCGTTTCATTGGACCTCCTTGCTTGAGCCCCCAAAGGCTCAACACGGCCGCCCCGCTGACCCAGTGAGGGTGACCCAACACCAGCGGCAAGCGTGCATTACAGTCTTAGCGTCCTTGACGTCGTCTATCCCCATATACAAGTCCTTAACAAATGACCGCGGGCAAGGGCCGTCATTGGCTCGCTGCGCGCCAATGTGACTGTGCCCGCTATTGCTTGGCGATGCCGCAGGCGGTATTCGCCCAATACGCCCCCGTCTCTCCTCACGAGGCGACAGCTTGAAAGACGCGACCGACCGTGCACAGATAGTCGAGGTCGCCCTGTTCGGCCCGGCAAGTGATCTCAGCCTGCCAGCGCACGGTGGGCGGCTCCAGGCACGCTTCGGACGGCTCGTTGGCGGAGTGCCACCGTCCCATCCGGTTGCTCAGCCCACCTGGGCATAGTCGAACCTCGGAACCCGAACCGTTGCGGCACCTTCAAGGCCATGCTCGGCAATTTCGTCAAGGTACTCCAGGACACGTCCCGGGTAGTAGCGCTCGCCGCACCTGGCACAAACCCCGATAGGAACGTTATCGAAAATGTAGAGGCGCGGTCCACGGCGCCGGTCAACCGTAACCCGCCGAGTTCGAACCGTCCCGTTGCAATACTCACACGCGTCGAATTTCATAGCCTAGACCGCAAATATGGTAATACTTCGCAGACGTCCGGAGGCGGTCAACCGGCAAATCAGGCGAAGCGGACGACCGTCGTCCGCTCGTCCGGCCACCGCGAATTTACGCGGGCCGCGTCCGTGACGCTGCACTCCAACGATTCTACCAGAGTAGATCGCTGACTTCACGGGAAATCCACAACGGCTACCGTACGTTTCACAGCAAAACTCTGTCGATGGAGCTTGATGCGCTCAATCTCGTGCAGCGTTTCCGCCACCAGGTAGCTCTCTCCACAATGCGGACAACTGACCACTGGGACATTCTCAATCAGCAGCAAGTTCTTGCCCTTCCCATAACTCCGACTGACACGGCGGATACGCGCACCTTCTTTGCTGCAAATATCACACACCATATCTCTTTTTCCTGCCATGCTATACCATGTACACCGTAATGATCACCAACTTGCCGCTGCGACTCAACTTGTTCACAACAACGACTTCGCTTCCCCCAAGGGTCTTACCTTTTACGGGGTACTTCCACTCACCCGTATCGCGGTCTTTCTGCCGCCCCAGAATCTCGCCGGTGAGGATGGCACGTTCCACGTCAAGAACCGTCAATCCGTCGTTGTCCATCTCTTCTTCTGCGTGCAGCGTCATCACGTACTGACGGGTCCGGATCTTCTCCCACATTTGTTTCAGTACGCTATCAAACACGAACCTCTCCGACGTCGCTCCATTCTATGACTGACAAGATCACCACGCCAAGGGCATGGCAGTCATGCTCTCTTCTCCCGGGCACGTCGCCACGCAGTGCGCAGTGCCCGGCGGGTCAGCACGCCGACCAACTCACGGCGGTAGTCCGCCGACGCACGAACGTCCGATATCGGCTCAGCCGCTTTCATCGCGGCGGCAGCGGCGGTGTCCAAGGCGGTCTCGTCCGCCCGTCGGCCGACCAATACGGCACCAGCCTCTGCAACCAGCTTGGGGATAGGCGCCACCGCACACAG
Organism: Phycisphaerae bacterium; assembly: GCA_036477795.1. Lineage (GTDB taxonomy): Bacteria > Planctomycetota > Phycisphaerae > UBA1845 > UBA1845 > JAZGDL01. The sequence goes on along the minus strand of JAZGDL010000308.1, from coordinate 24,991 downwards.
TACAACGCGAGCCAAGATGGTCTGTTCGCCGTTCAGTTGCAGGCCGGCAGCTACCCCTGCCACGGCGCAGGCGTTGGCCTGTCGCAGTCCGAACCGTGCGTAGGCGGCGCCGAACCCGTCAGAAGGATTCGGGACCAAGATTGCCGTCAGCACCTCGTCGTCCTTACGAACGGTTTGCCGTGGAGCCAGGAAAAACGATTCCAACGGCATGCTGCGCTCCCCAGATGACGACCATAGCGACACCGAAGCCTTCATTGCCATCAAAATAGGCGGCAGATCCGCAGAGGGGACAGCGCTGGCGATGTTGCCGCCGACCGTAGCCATGTTCCGCACCTGCGGTGCCGCCATGTCGCGCGTGGCGTCCAGAATGGCAGGAAAACGGTCACGTACGATCTGCGAGGCCGCCAGTTGATTAGCCGTGGTCAGGGCCCCGATGCGCATTCCCGAGTCGGTGGCTGACACGCCGCGGAGCTCGTCCAGCCGATTGATGGACACGACATGCCGTACCGCAAGCCTACCGGCCTTGAGATCAACCAGCAGATCCGTACCGCCCGCCAGAAGCCGAGCGTCAGCCCCATAGCGCGCCATCAGCGCCGATGCCTGCGGCAAACTCGTTGCCTCGTGCAACTCGATGTCAGGGACGATCACCTCGGAAGCTCCGGGAGCATAAGAAGTTGTCAGTTGTCAATTGCCAACCGTCAGTTATCGATGGTCACCGATTCACAATCCGCAATCCGCAATCCGCAATCCCCAATCCCCAATCGTCAATCGTCAATCGTCTGCCTCATACCGGACGGTTCGCGACCGTGTTGACTTGTCCGCCCGCGGTTCTCGCCCAACACGCCGTGGAGGAATTGCCCAGCGATCTGGTTGGCCAAAACGCTCGGCGAGCAGTCCCTCTTGGGGTGATACCAGCGATACAGCCAGTTGAGCGTGCCGAACAGCGACATCGTAGCGACGTGCGGGTCGAGCGTGCTGCCGGGCACGTGGGCGTCGACCGCGCCCTCCACCACGGAGCGGGTAAGCCCATAGTAGTCATGGCGAATCTTCCGGATCTCGTCATAGGCTGCTGTGGTTAATGAATCGAGCTCCTGGGAACAGGTCTTCAATGCAGCCATGTTGGCAGCAAAGTAGTCCACGTGACTTCGCACCATGACGCGGAGTCGTTCCACAGGGTCCCGCACACCATGGAGCTTCTCACGCAGGTTGTTCAGTAGGGCAGTAAAGGTACGGAACTGAATGAGGAATAACATCTTTTCTTTGCTGTCGAAGTAGTGGTAGAGCCCCGCGAGGCTGGCCCGGGCAGCTTTGGCCACCCTTCGCATCGAGGCCTTCTGGTACCCCTCCCGGGCAATGACCTCGGTGGCGGCTTCGAGAATATGATTCAGCCGTTCGTCGTAAGTCTCGCGCCCATCGGTACTTCGGTTTGCCGGCGCGGCTCGTTCCGACGGTTCGAACATCTGTTCTGGTCGCTGTGATATCATTCGGACATTGTTCCGATACCAGCCAAACACCCGATCACGCCTATAATGTGATAAGATCGGCAGGATGTCAAGTGCCTTGTTACAATAAATGCTTGACATGGCATCAGAACACGCCATAATCGGGCGTTATGGTACCGTTGACAACGGTGACCACCGGCGAGGGTCAGTTCAAAAAACGCCGGATAACCCAATCGGACGTCCGTTCGGCTAATTGGTGTGTATCACGCACCAGCCGCGTCCGAAAGTCATCTTGCAGAGGCCCGATATGAGCATGTTTCCGCAGCGAAGCCCGGCGTCATACGACTTCCATGAGATCTGTTATGAGAAGAGCGAATGGATCGCCCGCGTCACCATCGACCGCCCCCACAACTACAACGCCTACAGCACGCCGGCCCTGCAAGAGTTGGCCGCCGCTTTTCAAGACGCTTCGTGGGATGACAGCATCTCGGTGGTGGTCTTCACCGCGGCGGGGGACCGCGCTTTCTGCACCGGCGGCGACGTGAAAGAGTATCAGGAAAGCTATACGCAGCGGCCGCGTGACTACTGGAAATACATGTGTTGTTTCAAGACCTACATCGAGTCGATCACCAACTGCGCCAAGCCGGTCATCGCCCGGCTCAACGGCATGGCCGTCGGCGGCGGCAACGAGAGCCAACTCGCTTGTGACCTGGCCGTCATGGGTGAACATGCGTTCATTGCTCAAGTGGGCACCAACGTGGGATCGGTGGCGTGCGGCGGATCGACGCAATGGCTGCCCCTGCACGTGGGAGACCGCAAAGCCCGAGGCATGCTCTTCTTGAACCAGCGTTATCCAGCCTACATCTCGCTGGGCATGGGCCTGGTCAACGCGGTCGTGCCCACCGTTAAAGGGCCCGACGGGAGGTTCTGCACAGCTTTCAGCAACGGGCGCACCTACCTGGCGGACTGGAATACCGACCCCTGGGAGCAGCCGTTCGAGAAACGGGTCACTCCGGAAGAGATCCAAAAGGCAGCAAAAGGCAAGGAGGGATACGCCCTAGACCTGTCGTTGCTGGACGAGGTCGTGGCAGACCTGTGTGACAAGATAGTTCACAAGTTCTTCGAGTGCACCCGCTACACCAAAGCCCAGGTAAACTTCTGGAAGGACACGGCCTGGCACGCTACCGCCGGCCATGCCCGCGACTGGCTGGCCATTCACTACACCAGTCTGGAGCCCTACGAAGGCATGACGGCGTTTGTCGAGAAGCGGCAGGCGGACTATGTCGGCATGCGGCGCCGGGCGGCGGATCCCAAGGGGTCGAGCGAGTTTCTGTGGGGGCCCTACGCCAAGGCATGTTCTGAATGCGGCGCCAAAGGCATTCCGGCCCAATTCGAGTATTGCGGCAAGTGCGGTGCGGGGATTACGAATTGACGATGGTAACAAGCAGGTGGCAATCTAATGACACTTGAAGGCAAAAAGGCCATTGTGACGGGTGGGAGTTTGGGGATTGGCGCCGCCATCGCACGGGAGTTGGCCCGCCAGGGTGCCGACGTGGCAATCAACTATCGACGGCACGACACGGAAGCCAAGCAGGTGGTCGAAGACGTGCAGGCCTTGGGTCGCAAGGGATTGGCCATCAAGACGGACGTCGCCAGCTTCGTAGATGCCGAGCATATGGTAGGCGAAGTCCTGGAGACGTTCGGCGGGCTCGACATCCTGGTCAACAACGCCGGGATCAACCGCGACAGCGTGATCTGGAAGATGACGGAAGAGCAGTGGGATCAGGTGATAGACACCAACTTGAAGGGCTATTTCAACTACATTCGCGCCGTGGTGGGGATACTCAAGGAGCAGCAGTGGGGCAGAATCGTCAATGTCACGTCTATCAACGGGCTGCGAGGCAAATTCGGACAAACGAATTATTCGGCTTCAAAGGCCGGCATTATCGGCCTGACCAAGGCGTTGGCCCGCGAACTGGGCCGGTCCAGCGTCAATGTCAATGCCGTAGCACCCGGCCTCATCGAAACGGACATGATGAAAGACGCTCCCCAGAAAGTCATCGACGCCGCACTGGCGGAAATCGTGTTGGGCCGGCTGGGCAGGCCCGAAGAGGTGGCGGCGGTGGTGGCGTTCTTGTGCGGCGAGGCCGCCAGGCATATCACCGGACAGGTCATACAGGTGGACGGTGGACAGTATATATAGATTGGGGATTGCAGATTGGGGATTGCGGATTGGATTTGACGAGGCAAACCCCGCGCTTGCTCTCATTGGAAGACGAACCCCGCGCTGGCGCTTGGGGCTCTGATGGGAGAAGGAGACTACTGTGGAACTGACGGACGTTGTGGCCATCAGTGCGGTGCGGACGCCGATGGGCCGTTTCGGCGGAACGCTTAAGGACGTCGCCTCGTTCGATCTGGGGGCGGTAGCGATACGGGCGGCGCTGGAGCGTGCGGGCGTGGCTGGCGACGGCATCGATGACGTTATTCTTGGCAACTGTCGCCAAGCGGGGAACGGGCCCAATCCGGCGCGGACCGCGGCGGTCCGGGGCGGCATGGGCACCAATGTGCCGGTGCAGACCATCAACATGGCCTGCCCTTCGGGGATGCGCTGTATCGCTCTGGCGTCACAGGCCATCCGGCTGGGCGACAGCACCACGGTCCTGGTCGGGGGAATGGACAGCATGAGCACCATTCCCTATCTGCTGAAGGATTGCCGCTGGGAGGGCTTCAAGATGGGCGATCGCACTCTGCTGGACGGTTGGTCCGACAGTATCGATCCGCTGTGCAAGATGGGAATGGGACAAACGGCGGAAAACCTCGTTGACAAGTATAAGATTTCACGCGAGCAGCAGGACGAGTTCGCGGTCCAGAGTCATCGCAAGGCCGCCATCGCTCAGGCCAACGGCTGGTTCGACGAGGAGATCGTACCGGTTGAAGTGCCGGAGAAACGCAAGCAGCCGGCTTTTCCATTCGACAAGGACGAGACCATTCGCCCCGACACCTCTCTCGAGAAGATGGCCAAGCTCAAGCCGGCGTTCAAGAAAGAGGGCACCGTCACCGCCGCCAATGCCTGCGGCATGTCCGACGGGGCGACGGCGTTGGTGCTGACCTCGCGCCAGCATGCCAAAGCCCTGGGAGCTACACCACTGTTTGCCCTGGTGGCCTACTCCAATGTGGCCGTCGAGCCGACCACCATGGGCGAGGGGCCCAGCGTGGCCATCCCGGCGGCGCTGCAGCGGGCCGGCATGGCAGTGCACGATATGGATTTGATTGAGGTGAACGAGGCCTTCGCGGTGCAGGTGCTATGCAACGAGCAGGTTCTGAAATGGGATCGCGGCAAGCTCAACGTTCACGGCGGCGCCATCGCCCTGGGGCATCCCACCGGGACCAGCGGGGCGCGCATCGTGGTCACTCTCTACCACGCGCTGAAGCGCGTCGGAGGGGAACTGGGCATCGCCAGTATCTGTGGCGGCGGCGGAGTGAGTATGGCCCTGGTTATCAGACGGGAGATGTGATTGACGATTGACGATTGACGATTGTAGATTGACGATTGTGAATTGCGGATCGACGATTGTGGATTGCCCCCGCATCCGAGCTGCGACCGTAAGGGAGCGGTAGAGCGTATGAGTGAGTATGAGTATTTCGAGACCAGCATCAGCGATGGATTAGCCAGCGTCACGCTGAACCGTCCGCCGTTGAACGTTTTGCATATCCCCATGATGGCGGAGTTCAACACGCTGCTGGAAACGCTTATTTCAAGAGCGGATCTGGCCGCTGTCGTCATTCGAGCTACTGGCAAGACGTTCAGCGCCGGTGTCGACGTGGCCGACCACACGCCTGACAAGGTCGGCGAGATGATTCGGCTGTTTCACGGGATCTTCCGCAAGCTGGCCATGACTGACGCGTTGACCATCGCAGTCGTTCAGGGAGCCGCATTAGGCGGAGGATGCGAACTGGCCTGCTTCTGCGACATCGTGCTCTCTTCCGATCGAGCGAAGTTCGGTCAGCCTGAGGTGCAGGTGGGTGTGTTTCCACCGGTGGCGGCGTGTGTGTTTCCACTGCAAGTCGGCCTGAAAAAGGCCATCGAGCTGACAACGCTGGGATCGACCATCAAAGCACCTGAGGCTCTTCGCATCGGGTTGGTTAACCAGGTATATGCTGCCGATGAATTCGAGCGGCAAGTCGAGGCCTACCTGGCCGACATCCGCAGGCTCTCGCGGCCGGTGGTGCGGCTGGCCAAGCGCGCCACTATGGTTGTAGCCCGAGAGCAGATTCTGTCACATCTCGAGGAGGCGGAAAAGCTGTACCTGGACGACTTGATGAAACTTGAAGACGCCCATGAGGGCATTGCGGCATTTGAAGAGAAACGCGCACCACAGTGGAAACACCGATGAGGAATTGACGATTGCAGATTGACGATTGACGATTGCAGTATTCGGAGAGTGTCAATTGCAAGCGACCAACAACTGACAGCCAACAACTGAGAACTGAGAACTAACCTATGAAAGCGGCAGTGTTTCACGGAAGTGACGGCGGGCTTAGGATCGAGGATATTCCGGTTCCAAAGATCACAGCCGATCAGCTCCTGGTCAAAGTGGCGGCATGCGGGGTATGCCACACCGATCTGCATTACATCGAACACGGCGTGCCAACCTTTAAGAAGCCGCCGATCGTGCTGGGCCATGAAGCGTCAGGCATCGTGGAAGAGGCTGGCGCGGACGTCAGCAACGTCCAAGAGGGCGTGCGGGTGCTCATTCCCGCAGTGCTGACGTGCGGCAAGTGCATGTTTTGCCGCATGGGCCGGGAGAACATCTGTAGTGATATGCAGATGTTGGGCAACCACTTCGACGGTGCCTACGCGGAGTACGTGGCCGTCCCGGCGAAAGACGTGCTGCAGCTGCCCGAGTCCATCCCGCTGGAGGAGGCCTCCGTCATCGCCGACGCTATCTCGACGCCCTACCACGCGGTGAAGAACCGGGCCCAGGTGCGAGCGGGCGACACGGTGGTCATCTTCGGCTGCGGTGGTGTCGGCATCAACGCGGTCCAATTGGCCGCGGCGGCCGGCGGCTACGTGATCGCGGTGGACATCAACGACCGCAAGCTGGAGTGGGCCACTGAGTTCGGCGCCGCAAAAACTATCAACGCCTCGAAGGTCCAGCGGGTCAGTAAGGAGGTCAAGAAGCTGACCGGCGGCGGGGCTGACATCGCCATGGAAGTGATCGGCAACCCGCGGACCATCGAAGAGGCCTTCGAGTGTGTGCGCGTCGGCGGGCGACTATGCGTGGTCGGCTACACCAGCGAAGCCATCTCCATCGTCGCCGGCAAGATCATGTTCAAGGAGATCGAGGTGGTCGGCTCACTGGGTTGCCGCCCGCTGGACTACGTGCCGCTCATCCGCATGGTGGAACAGGGTCAGATCGAGCTGAAGCGGCTGGTTACACACCGCTTCCGTCTGGACGAGCTGGACAAGGCATTCGAGGTAATGAAAGAGGGTATGTCGCTACGCTCGATCGTAATGCCCTAACATCTTTTTACCGCAGAGAACGCAGAGAGCGCAGAGATGACAGAGAGATTGAATGCAATCTCAGAAACGGTGATTGGAGCTGCAATTACTGTTCATCGGGAATTGGGGCCGGGCCTGCTTGAGTCCGCGTATGAGGCGTGTCTCGCGTACGAGCTAGCCGACCGTGGTGTGGCAATGGAGCGTCAGAAGGCTCTGCCCGTCATCTATCGCGGCGTGAAGGTGGATTGTGGTTATCGAGTCGACTTGTTCGTGGATAATGCCATCGTCGTGGAGCTGAAATCCGTAGAATCGTTGGAACCGATTCACACGGCGCAGCTCCTTTCGTACTTGAAGCTTTCAGGGTCGCAGTTGGGGCTGCTGATAAACTTCAACGTGAAGTTACTCAAAGACGGAATACGCAGAGTCGTGAATAATCTTACAGAATAATTATTCTCTGCGATCTCTGCGGTGAACAGTTTTAGAGGTATCGAAAGTGAGCACAGCGGTCAAGCGAGTTGAGATCAAAACGCAGAAGCGACTGCGGTCGTTGCTGCGCGACTACTTCATCGATCTTGATGCAGCCGCGGCTGATCCCACGCGTAAGGTGGCCTGGTGCACGTCGGTGGGGCCTTGTGAGATACTGACGGCGCTGGGTTTTGAGGTCTATTTCCCCGAAAACCACGGCGCTATGCTCGGGGCTCGCAAGGTGAGCCATCAATACATCCCCCGGGCGGTCGGCGCCGGGTACTGCGCGGAGTCCTGCTCGTACATGACCAGCGACATCGGCGCCTCACTGGCTGGATACAGCCCGCTTCAGGAGGCCTATGGCATCGCCGGCCCGCCGAAACCGGATCTGCTGGTCTACAACACCAACCAGTGTCGCGAGGTGCAGGACTGGTGGAGCTTTTTCGGGCGACGCAACGGTGCGCCGGTGCTGGGGGTGTGCCCGCCAACGCACTTAGGCGAGGTGACCGACGACCACGTCGCGTTTGTACGGGGTCAGTTGGCCCGGCTGATCCGGGAAATCGAGACGCACTTCGCACTCAAGCTTGATTGGGATCGCCTGAAGGAGGTGGTGGCGTTGTCCAGTCGAGCGAGCACCCTGTGGCGAGAGGTGCTCGATACAGCCTGTGCCCGTCCTGCACCGTTGACCTTCTTCGACGGTGTCATCCATATGGCGCCGGTGATCCTGATGCGCGGTTCACAAACGGCCATCGACTACTATGAACTGCTGTTGGCGGAGATGAAGGAGCGCGTTGGTGACCGGCTGGGCGCCGTTCCAAACGAGCGCTGGCGGCTATATTGGGAGGGCATGCCGATCTGGCCCAAGATCCGCGAGTTGTCGGAGAAGTTCTTTGATCTGCACACGGTGATCGCCGCCAGCACCTACTGCAACTCCTGGGCGTTCGAGGAATTCGACGGGGGCGATCCGCTGGCATGGATGGCCAAGACCAGCACCAAGATTTTCATCAACCGTGACGAAAACGCGAAGCAGGCCTTTCTGGTGGAGACGTTCGAGCGCTTCGGCATCGACGGGGCGATTTTCCACAACGCCAGAACGTGTCCCAACAACACCAACTCCCGCTTTGGCATGGCTCAGCGGCTTCGCAGCGAGCTGGGCATGCCGGTGCTGGTCATCGACGGGGACTTGAGTGATGTTCGTTTCTTTTCGACGGCCCAGAGCATGACGAATATCGAAGCGCTGATCGAACAGCTAGAGGGGCGTGGACGATGACGGGTGATCTATACGTGGGCATCGACGTCGGTTCCTCGGCCACCAAGTGCGTGGTCCTTGACCCCGGGCGCAGGCTGATCGGGCACCACGTGGTGCCCTCCGGGTTCGATTTCACCGAGGCGGCGGACAACGCCCTGACTCAATCGCTGCCCCAAGAAGAAGGTGTGCGCCAACGCATCGCCTACTGCGTCTCAACCGGCTACGGCCGGGCAAGCGTCCCCTTGGCTGACACCTGCGTTACGGAAATCACCTGCCACGCCCGCGGCGCTCGTGAATGGTCGCCGCAGGTCCGCCACATCGTCGACATCGGCGGGCAGGATACCAAAGTGATCAGCCTCAACGGCGAAGGCCACATGGCAGACTACCGCATGAACGCCAAATGTGCCGCCGGTACGGGCACCTTCCTCGAATCGATCGCCCTCAAGCTCGGCGTGACCCTTGGCGAAATCGATGACCTGGCCATGCGCTCATCGGCCAGTACGGTCGTCAACAGCTACTGCACGGTGTTCGCCGGCACGGAAGTGCTGGAACGCATCAAAGCGGGGGAGCGCCGCGAGGACATCTCGATGGGCCTGTTCCGCTCGATCGCCATGCGGGCGACCGAGATGATGTCCTCACGTAACGGGCCTGTCGGCGTGACCGGCGGCGTGGTGGCGCACTGTCGAGCCATGGTGCGGGCCCTTAACGAGGTGTTGGAGACGGAAGTGCTCTTGCCGCCCATGCCGCAGCACGCCGGCGCCTACGGCGCGGCCCTGATAGCAATTGCGAAATGTAGATTGACGATTGACGATTGACGATTGGGGATTGGAGATTGGGGATTGGGGATTGGGGATTGGGGATTGGAGATTGGAGATTGACGATTGGAAATGGATGTCAGTGAACATGGAACTGCCGGGATGACTCCGGACGGCTTCAAGAAGCGGACAAAGGCGTTTGCTCTCAGGGGTATCCGGCTGGCGGAAGCATTGCCGAAGTCTACGACGGGCGCTGTCATTGCCAAGCAACTGCTGCGATGCACTACATCGGTCGGTGCAAACTACCGCTCTGCGTGCCGTGCCAAGTCTCGCGCGGACTTCATCTCCAAGATGCGCATCGTCGAGGAAGAATGCGACGAAACACTCTACTGGATGGAATTGCTGGTTGAGAGCGAGCAAGTCCAAGCCTCGCTCCTGGAGGGGCTCATGAAGGAAGCTGATGCGATCCTTTCTTTGGTCGTTGCTTCGATCAAGACAGCTCGTTCCCGGAAACAATCCCCAATCCCAAATCCCCAATCCCCAATCCCCAATCCCCAATCGTCAATCCCCGATCCGCAATCCCCAATCCGCAATCGCCGGGGCGTTAAGTCATGATCCACCAGGGCCAACTCGGCATTCATCCGCCCGGCGCGCTGGGGGTCGGGTTCTTCGTCCATGCACGTGCCGACTGCTTCATCGGCCGCGGTGGCGATGGCATCACCGAGCCCCTCAGAAAGGCGGGTTCACTCCGGCTGGACGACGGCGGCAAACTTCAGGCGGTGCCGTTGCGAAACCGTATCTTCTCGAATCTGCTGGAGGCCGACGCGCTGGATCACCTGCCGGAATTGCTGTTTGTCTGCTGCAATCCCGATCAGCTAGGCCTGTTCGGCGGCGAGATGACAAGGTTCCTCGAGAATCTGGCCGGGCGCGGGCGGTTGAACACGGTCGAGGACGTCCGCCGCTGCGTGCCCATCCTGCTCATCCTGCCAAACGGCATTCTTGCCGAGCAAACCGTGCGGGCTTACGAAGAGCAGTTGCGCGAGTCACTCTTGATGGGACGTCTGCCCGGCGTAACGGAGGAGATGGTCGCGGTTTGTCTGGACCGCCTCGTACGAGGCATCTCGCTGCAGGCCGCGGGGCGCCGCGGCAGCGGCAACGACACAGTGTACGTGCTCGAGCGGATAGGATCGGTCGTATTTGCGGGCGGCGGAGATTTCGAGGGGCAGCGCATCGAAGCGATCCTGGCCGCCCACGACTACCCATTCGATCATGCTCGGGGCGTGCCGGGCACCCGCATCGAGTTCGACAAGGCCATGGTCTCCATCGTGCTCAACGTCGGCGGCTTGATCCATACGGTCAGGCCTAATGGAGAGCTGATCGACCTGCGCATGGCTGACCTTTGCCGGGATCCGGCAATGTCCGACTTCGTGCAGCGGATCACGCGTGCGGTCTTCGACGTCGGCCGGGCGGTGGGGGCCTATCCGCCGGACGCCGACTACTACCAAACCTGGGCCACTCACCGTGCTACCATCTTGGCCCACGCCGGGCATGTCACCAGCTCGGTTAAGACACTGCGCGACGCACTGGCCGACGGACTCGACGGCGTCAAGCTCTTTTCCAACGAGGAGTGGATACTGACGCCCCTGTGCCGGTACGCCACCAACGCCGGGCTCCACGAGGAGGAAAAACTGTTCAAATCTCTTCGACACCAGGTGCAACAATCCATGGCCAGGGCGATCCACCATCGCGAAAGGGATCCCTTGGGAACTGATCCGAGCCCCAAGCGCCAGCGCGGGGTTTCCCATTCGAGGGCTGTAAGAATGAAACTTGTCGCACAGCGAAACATCTCGGTTGAACTTTACGACGCCGGTTCGGACAACATGTGCGTCGTTGCCACCATGCTCGATGACGTGCATCTCATCAAACTGGAAGTCAACATCTACCTTCCTGATGAGCAGATCACGCGAAGCAAGCTCAACATGATCCGAGCTCCCTTCCCGGTCTGCCGTGAGGTCGAACCGCTGGCGGAGAGGCTCATCGGTCTGCGCATTGAACGCGGCGTGCTCAGCGAAATCTCCCGGCGGGTCGGCGGCCAGACCGGTTGTTCCCACATCAAGGAGCTGGCCATCAATATTGTATACTTCGCCGCCGCGAATCTGGTTCTCCGACGCACCGGCGTGGACCCCATGAGCACCGACTACGCCCATAAGCTGCCCGAGGAGCGCTTCACCCTCACCAAGGAGCTGCTGCGCGATTCCTGCCTGGCTTACTGTCAGGCAACGTCCCAGGGGCTCGACGAGCAGATCGGGATCAAGCGCGTCGGCCCGCAGCACACCAATCCGCTGCCGCTTGGCGAGCATGAGCCGTCGCTCGGCGTGCTCTTGAGAGACCGCGCCCGCAAGTGGGGCAGCAAGGTCTTCTTGCGCCACCGTGTGGACGACCGGGAGCTTGCCTTCACCTGGAAGGAATTCGCGGAGCGGACGTTTCAGATCGCTCGCCATCTCATGGAGCAAGGCATACGTCAGGGCGATCGAATCTGCGTGCTCTCGGAGAACCGCGCCGAGATGTTCATGGCCGAGTTGGCCACCATGTCCATCGGGGCGGTGACCGTGCCGATATTTGCGGGCTACCTGCCTCGGCAAATCACTTATGTGCTGGAACACGCCCGGCCGCGATATCTCGTGGTCTCAGGACAACACCAGCTCGACAAGATCGAGCGCGGCAGACATCCGTCGGTGGAAAAGTACTATTGCATGGACTTCGACTCCGCCTGCCGGGAGTGGGGCGCGATCGACTTCGCGACCCTGACAGACGGCGGTGGTGCAACGCTCGACCGTCTGGAGGAACGCGTCGAATCGGTGCAGCCGCCGGACCTGTGCATGGTGATGTACACTTCCGGCACCACCGGACCGCCCAAGGGGGTCAAGCTCTGTCACCGCAACATCATCTCGCAACAGAAGGCCGTCTCGCTCATCTGGGACATTGACGAAAACGACGTCTTCTTGAGCTATCTGCCGTGGCACCACAGCTTCGGCGGATTGTTCGAGCGCTTCATGCCCCTATACAACGGCAGCCAACTGTGCCTCGACGATTCGCGAGGCCGGGACATTGACCGGCTGATCGACAACTGGAAGGCGTTCAGCCCCACGCTGTTCTTCAGCGTGCCACGCGTTCACGAGTTGTTGGTCACCCGGTGCCGCGAGCATTCAGAGATATCAGATACCGTCTATAGCGGCCGACTGCGTTTCGTCTTTACAGCCGGCGCGCCGCTCCCGGCCCAGGTGGAGAGCGCCTACCGCGAGCACAACATCCCGGTTCTGGAAGGTTGGGGACTGACCGAGACATCGCCCTGCGTCACGCTGACAACCATCGACAGTTCCTGGCGGAGCGGGTACGTGGGCGCCCCACTCCCTGGCGTCGCCGTCCGCATCGACAGCGATCAGGAAATCCTGGTCAAGGGATCGAACGTAATGGACGGTTACCTCGACGACGAGGAAGCCACCTCCCACGTGATCGACAGGTCCGGCTGGTTCCGCACCGGCGACCTGGGTGAATTCACCGACGACGGCCTGCGTATATTCGGTCGCAAAGACGGCGCATTCAAACTCACCACAGGCGAAAAGGTGCATCCTCTGCGGATCGAAAACCTCCTGGTGAACGAGTCCCCCTACGTCGGCTTAGCGCTGGCCCTGGGCAGCGGCAAAGACTTCGTAGGTGTGCTGATCTACCCCGACTTCAGTCGATTGCGTAGATGGGCCAGCGAGCACGGGGTGCCGGTTAGTCACCCACAAGGGGCGACGGTACAAGAGTTGATCGATCAGCCGGCGGTTCGCGAACTATACGCTTCGGAGCTCGAGCGGTTGAACCCGCATATAGAAGTCAAGTTCCAGCGTGTCCGCCGGGCGGTGCTTGTGGGTGAAGAACCGTCGCTGGCCAACGGCGAACTGACGGCTTCAGGAAAAACCGTGCGCAAGGCGGTGCTTGAACGACACCAGGACGAAGTCGAAGACCTGTTTGCGTCGCGGCCCTCGACAGCGGTGATCGAGGTGCAGAAGCCTCAATTGCAAAGGGCCTGACGATTGCGGATTGACGATCGCGGATTGACGATTGGGGATTAAACACGATGAGACGTGCATTTTCATTTGGCGACAAATCGATTGAGGACGCCGTTCGGCGGGTTAACGAGGTTCGCTGCATCGCCGTCATCGGCGCGGGCACCATGGGCCGGGGCATAGCCGCCGATGTGCTCATGAAGACCGACTGCCAGGTGATCCTTCTCGACGTCCAGGCGGAGGCGCTGCACCGGGCCAAAGAGAAACTATCTGCCTCCTGGGGACGGCAGGTCAAAGACCGCCGCATCCGTGAGGAAGACGCCCGGGCGCTGGAGGCCCGTGTCACCTGCACCGACAAGTACGACGATCTCAAACGGGCGGACGTCATCTGGGAAGTCGCCACCGAGCGCAGCGACGTCAAGGCTGCGATATTCAAGACCATCGAACAGAATGTTGACGCGAAGAACCTGGCGGTGGTTTTTTCCAACACCTCCTCGCACACCACCGAAGAGTTGGCTGTCCTGTTTCAATCGGAGGCGTTGCGTGAGAAGTTCCTGACCGTGCACGGCTACTTCCCATTCGAATCCAACCGCCTGATCGACGTCATGAAGGGCAAGTACGCTTCCGATGAGACCTTCGCCTTCGGGGTGGTGTTTGCAGACCAGATACTGGAGAAGTCGGTGATCGCCCTTGAGGCCGACCACCACGGGTACATCACTGATCCCATTTTTCAAGCCATGGCTGCGATCATCTCCTGGGACGTCGCCAGCTCGCGGGACATCGTCCAACTGGGCGGCTTGTGGGAGCTCTTTACCGCCAATCCCTTCACCGTGCTGGATCACACCGGCCACATGCCCTACACCGAGTCATCGCGACACATGGGAAAGGCCCTTCCCGAAACCGACCGGCTCCGCCCCCTGTACAACCGAGACGGCAAGCCCTACCCCGACTGGATCGCAAGACTGGAAAAGGACGGACACACCGGTGTCAACTCTACGGCACGCAAAGGCTTCTACGCCTGGAGCGGCAACGAAGCCCACGGATTCGAATCCGTGCGTATCTCGGGCGTGTTCGATCCAGCCACCGGCGATTACCAGCCGATCGGCGAGATCTCTCGCGAAGACTTCCGGTCCTATTACGAAGCCGCAGAGCGTGACCGCCGCGCCGGTAAGATCAAAAGCGCCGATTCGCTATTGCACGTAGCCTGCGCCGATGACGCCGGTGGGCGGGCCTTCCGCCGCTACGCACTGCCCCTATGCCTGTACGCCATGGATTTGATTCAAGACCGCATCGCGACACCCGGGGCGATCAATATTTCGACCCGCGCCGGGCTTCGCTTCAAGGTGGGGCTGATCGAGGTGATCGATGCGCTCATCGCCCACCTGACCATCGACGGCCTATTGGAGTTGATCCGCCGTGCCCGCAACGAGATCGCGGACGCCCCATACATGCTGGACGTGCTCGACGTCGACGGGACCTCCGGACCGCGGAAGGGCCGGCCCTGCCTGCTGCACGAAATGAAGGCCCGTAACCTTAACCGTCTTCTCGGCTACGGCAAGTACTACTATACACCCGTGGCCGAGCTCGACGTCGAGACGGGGCGCTACCGCGGTTGCTACATGGATCTCAAGCTCTACGAGCCCTCGTCGCCTGATCGTGTGGCGTGCATGGTGTTCAATAATCCGCTCAGGGGCAACGTGTTCAACCGCGCCGTTATTGATCAGCTCGCGCACGCCTACCATCGGGTGCTCACACTGCACCGCGAGGGGCGCTGCGGAGCGGTCCTGTTCACCGCCGCCGGCACCGGCCGCCGGATGCTGGGGGCCGATGCCCGCGAGTTCAACCGCGGCTGGTTCGAGCGCAGCAAGGGCTACGTGCCGTTGACGGAATCAGAGGCAGCCGCGTCCAGCAGCAACGCCATGGACCTCTTCCGCCTGATTCAGCGAAGCCCGGTGGCCACCATCGGCGTCTTCGGAGAAAAATGGGGCGGCGGGGCGGAGTTCACTTATTTCCTCGACCTGCGCTACGACGTCCGGACCGACGGCTTCGTTTTCGATTCGCTCGAACGTACCTCACGCTGGCAGCAGAAGAACACCTACAACCAGCCGGAACTTGATTATGCCATCCTGCCGGGTTTCGGAGCGGCGGGTGAGTTGCAGCGGCTCGGCATGGGCGATTCGATAGTCTTCGAGATCTTCGATCAGGGCATGACCGCGGACCGGGCCCACCAGGTCGGATTGAGCAACGGCGTCTTCGACGACGAACTGGAGGCGGTACGTCGCGGGTACGAGCGGGCCCGCACCATGGCCAAGGACGCACCCTACTCGCGGGCGCTTTTCAAGTGCCAGCTTGCCCGCGGCGCCGACGACCATGCCCTCGCCACAGAAACCGGCGAAACCTTCAACCCCGACAAGAACCCCTTCGTCAGCACCGGTCTTCTAGCCCTGCTCGATCGCCAGGCTAAACCCGCCAAGATGGACTATTCCTGCACCACTACCCAGCTACCCGGCTGGGTCTATCCCATGGAGAACGGACCGCCGGATATAGAGGCCGTCGAGCAAACCACCCCCGACCGTGATAGGTCTGGAGACGCCAAGTGACTGCTGAAAAGATCATCGAACAATGCCGCGACTCGCTCGATCTCCTTCCGGGACAGGCTCTCGCCCAAGCGCGAGAGAAGCATCCCGGCATCGGCGGGTTCGCCGTATTCCCCGTCTACGCTCCGGTCGAAATCATACACGCCGCCGGCCTGATGCCCTTGGGGCTGTTCGGCGCCGGAAACACCGTGCAGATTTCACACGCCGACTCGCGTTTCCAGTCGTTCATCTGCTCGATCGCCAAGAGCACCCTGGAACTCTTCCTCCGCGGCGATATGAAGGACTTCACTGGGGTGGTGTTCAGCTCCATCTGCGACGTCGCCCGCAACCTCTCCAGCCTGGTGAAACGCAACGCCCCCGAGCTATACATCGAGTACCTTCACCTGCCGCAGAACATGAACAGCGCCGCGTCCAAATCCTATACCAGGGCGGAGTTCCGACGTTTTCGCGATAACCTGTCCAGCCGTCTCAACAGGCCCATACCCGATGAGGCCATCTGCCGCAGCCTTATGTTGTACAACAAGGTTCGCGAACTCACCCGAGCCCTCTACAATCACCGCAAGAAATACGCCGCTTCGATCGCCGCCTCGGACCTCCACGCCGTGAACCAGGCCGGCACGCGGATGATGCCGGAGGACTTCATTCCGCTTCTCGAGAAACTCCTTAAACACTTCCAAGCCCGCCCGGTCCGCCGGCGCGACGGCGTTGCTGTCGTCATCGAAGGCGCCTTCTGCGAGCAGCCCCCGCTCGGACTTATCGATGTGATCGAAGAGTCTGGATGCCTGGTCAAAGATGACGACATGGTAGTCGGATGGCGGTTGTTCCCCAAGGATGTCTGTGCCAACGGCGATCCCGTCGCAGCCCTGGCCGACGCCTATCTCTCCGCCAGCACGTACACCTCGGTGCGACATGATCGTGACAATCCGCGTTCCGACGCCCTACTGCAGCGCCTCTCCGACGCCGGCGCCGAGGCTGTCATCTTCGCCCCCGCCAAGTTCTGCGAGCCGGCCCTGTTCGATTACGTGTTGTTCCGTGAAAAGATGGAGGAGAAGAACGTGCCGCACCTCAAGCTGGAGTTTGAGGAGAAGATGTGGACGTTCGAGACCAGCCGCACCGAGGTCGAAACCTTCGCCGAATCGATGCTATTTGATTGAGCAGCTATGTATCGAAAGGACTCCGATGCGAACGACAGTCTCCGAGTCTAAAGATTATCGCGGTACGGTCCACACTTTGTCCCGCGACATTATGACCGACTGGATCACGCAACTCAAGGACGCGGTTGGTACATCCACGCCGTCAGCATACATCATGATCGCCGGCAACTGTGTCGAGATCCTCCGATGTTTCGATATTCTGCCGATCTTTCCCGAAATCAACGCACTGCAACTGGCCATACGCAAGAACTCACTGCCTTACATCATCAAGAGTGAGGAGATCGGCTACGCGTCAGACAACTGCGCCTATGTCAAAGCGGACATCGGCTACACGCTCTGTGGCGGGGTCGGCGAGAACGGCAACATCCCCAAGCCGTCGTTTATCGTCTGCAATTTCGTGGGCTGCAATGTATACATCAAGTGGTTCGAGCACTGCGCCAGCATGCTGAAGGTACCTATGGTCATGCTGGACATACCGTTTGTGCGCGAGGCTGCGCCCAGCGCCGACGACGTGAAGTACGTAATGTGCCAACTGCGCGAACTAATCACACACTGCGAGCAGTTGACTAACACAAAGTTTGACATCGACCGGCTCCGTGAAATCCTCAAGTATTCCGCCCGCGCGGAAGAGGGCTGGAGCCGGGCCAAGGAGCTCTGCAAGAACCGCCCCAGCCCATTCGACGCGTACTTCGACAGCATCAACATGATGGGCCCCATCAATGCCCTCCGCGGCACCAGGGAAGCGGCTGACTTCTTCGATCAGGTGGTTGCCGAATACGAGAACATGGTGGCGGAGGGGATCGGCGTGCTCGACGAAGAGAAGTTTCGGATCGTGGTCGAAGGACCGCCGCCCTACCCCTACTACCGCAACTTCCGGAACCTCTTCGAAGCCTGGGGGGCGGTCGCGGTACAAAGCACCTACTCCACGGTTGGCGGCACTTGGGAATTCGGGTTCCGCCACGATCCCCAACGCCCACTGGAAAGCATCGCCGAGCAGATGCTCCTGCACAACCTGTGCAACCGCTCGATTCTGGATCGCTATGAGCAAATCCGCACTTATGTCGATCAGTGGCAGGCCGACGCCCTGGTCATCCATAGTGTCAAGAGCTGCCGTCTGTTCTCCGCCGGGCAAGGCGACATGCGTGAGTACTTCGCCAAGGAGCTGGGTGTACCGACGCTCATGGTCGAATCCGACCTGGAGGACCCCCGTTACTACGCCGAGGCTCAGATCAAGAACCGCATCGACGCCTTCTTCGAAGCCCTGCAGTACAAACGCATCCGGTCCGGACACGGAAACGACAAGCGAGGGCTGATAACTGAAAACTGATAACTGATAGCCTCCAAACGCAGAAGGCAGACACATGGAATACGCGGTAGGAATCGACGTCGGCAGCACGCAGTCCAAGGGCGTTATGTTGGACACCGCCCGAGCCATCGTGGGACGGACGCTGATCGACACCGGCGCCAACATCAAACGAGCGGGACAGCGGGCCCTCGACGAACTCCTCACAAACGCGGGCGTGCCGCGACAGGCCGTCGGCTTTGTCGTGGGCACCGGATACGGCCGGTACAAAGTAGAAGCCGGCGATACCCAAGTGACCGAAATCTCCTGCCACGCCCGCGGTGCGCATATGCTTTTTCCAGCTACCCGCACGGTCATCGACATGGGCGGCCAGGACACCAAAGCCATCAAGGTCGGATCCGAAGGCGACGTCGTGGACTTCTGCATGAACGACAAGTGCGCCGCCGGCACCGGTCGCTTTCTGGACGGCGCCGCCGATGTCCTGGGCCTGAGTCTCGATGACATCGGCGAGATCTCCTTGAAGGGCACCAAGCCGATCCGCTTGACCAGCGTGTGCACCGTGTTCGTCGAGTCGGACATTCTCAGTCACCTGGTCCAGAAGAAGAAGCTCGAAGACATTCTGGCCGGAGTTCACGAAGCCATCGCCGCGCGCACCATCGGCCTGGTGCGTCGCGTCGGAATGGAGAGGGAGATCACCTTTACCGGGGGCGTGGCCCGGAACATCGGAATGGTCCGGGCACTTGAGGCGAAGCTCGGTTCCCCGCTCAATGTCAGCGCCGAGTCGCAATTCACGGGGGCGCTGGGGGCCGCCCTTTTTGCGCTGGATCACGTGCTGGCTGAGCGGCGCGACAGCACCGACTTCGGCAGGGAACCGGCCGTTTGGGTCGATGAGTAGACCGATTGCGGATTGACGATTGCGGATTGACGATTGAAGATTAGAGATTGAAGGTTCGACATCTTGCCTTGTCCGGAAGAACCTGCTGAAGCAAAGAACCCAATCCACAATCGTCAATCGTCAATCGTCAATCGTCAATCGGAGGAGGTAGCAGTGGCATATATCGCTGGAATCGACCTGGGAAGTGGAGCCACCAAGACGGTCATCTTCGACGAGGACAGACGCGTGCTGGGCAGGGGCCTGACTCGAACGCGGGCTGACTTCGACGCCGTCGCCCACCAGTCTCTGGACCAGGCCTGCGAGCAGGCGGGCCTCACGCGTGACCGCATCGACTACATCGCCTCCACAGGCCTGGGCAGGTACAGCTTCGACGAACGCGATATTCAGATAACCGACCTGACCTGCGGCGCCCGCGGTGCCCATGCCCTTTTCCCGGACGCCCACTTTGTCCTCGATATGGGCGCTCAAAGCACTCGTGCGATTGCCCTTCGCGACGGCGGCAAGGTCAAAGCCTTCCGCACCAATGAAAAATGCGCCGCCGGCAGTGGCGGATTCCTCGAACGCGTCGCCCGTTACCTCGAAGTCGGCCTGGAAGACCTGGGCCGGATATCGCTCGAAGCGGCCAACCCCCAACCGATCAGCAGCGTATGTGCGGTGCTGGCCGAGTCGGAGATCATCAACCACGTCTCTGAAGGCAAGACCGTCCCGGACATCATTCGCGGCGCCCACGAATCACTGGCCGGCCGCGCCCTCAGCCAGCTCAAGATGGTCGGCTACCAGGGGGCGGTCGTGTTCATCGGTGGCGTCGGACTGCAGCAAGGAATGGTCCAGGCCTGCCGGGACACCTTCGGCGACACGGTGCACCTGCCGGATCATCCGTCGCACGTTGTCGCATACGGGGCTGCTATCCTCGGGCTCCAGCGCTATCACAAACGCCGCCAGGCCGCGGCAGCGGGGACCGCGTGATGCAAGGCACGAAGGCACGGAGGCAAATGTTGGTGCTGCGCCGCGTGCCCGCCCCAATAACCGCGCGCCACAACCCGCAGCATACATTATAACCCACTCGCCGATGCAAGCCCTTGCAAGGAATACTGGGTTGATCAAAAAAATCCACAGATGATCGTGCTACAGAATCCGGACCAGGCCTCGTCACCGGCCCCCTCAGAAGGCCAAGCGGTGCCTTGGAACCCCGCGGGTTGGGTCAGGATCTCAAGCAAGATTGGAAGGCCGCCTACAGTTGGCTTGGAGGAGCCTGTAAAAGAGGACATCGCCGCAACAGGATCGGCCTGACCTGCTGCGGCGATGCCCCAAGGAGGAGGAAGGAGGAACAAGGCTTTGGGTCACTACGGGTTACTGCAATCAGCGTTCATCTACTACTTCCAATACACCCGGCCGGAAGTCAAACGGAATTTCAGAAAAAGCGCGCGTTTTCTCATAACCGCCCGATGTTCCGTCAGCTTGGGAATTGCGTGTTGGGGGTCTAGGTGCCAGGCAACGCCGCTAACGGTCAACGGACTCCGGCGATGAATCGGACTACTTCCGAGACCTTCAACCACGCCGAGTTGACGCCGGCAGCAACATCGTCGTTTGGCGGTGGGTCTGGACTGAGACTGACTGTCCGTCCAGGATGACGGTCACGGCGCCGTCGTCGGCGGTGTTGTAAAGCGTTCTGCCGCCGAGCGTGTCGAGCAACGTCTTGGAAGTGTCGGAGGTTCGGCGGTTCGATGACCGGATGCAGATGGACGGGTTCACGGCGGAAATGAAGGCGGCGGTGTGGGGTTCGTAGCTGCCGTGATGGGGCAGGACCAGGACGTCGGCATGCAGGTCCCCGTGTTCGAGCAGGGCGGCCATGGCTTGGTCCTCGATGTCGCCGCAGAGCAGAATGGATCGGCCTCGGTAGGTGAGGCGCATGACCGTCGACGAATCGTTTACGGCTTCCTCGCCGATGGGGGCCTGCGCCGGCCACAGCGTCTCCACCTTGACGCCGTCGATGGTGACGGGGGCATAGGGCGGCTGAATGGTCTCGATGGGGTGTTTGCGTTCGCCCAGTTCGTGCAACACAGCCTCGGCGGGGCCGCCGGGCCAGGCGAAGGACTCGAAAAGATGGTTGACCACCACCGGCCCGGTGGGCAAACCGTCGATAACGGACAGCACGCCGTCGAAGTGATCCACGTTGGGGTGGCTGATGATGACGCGATCGATGCGCTTGATGCCGCGATCACGGCAGAAGGGCACAATGGTGGATGCTCCGACATCGAAATTGCGGCGGGTGCCGCAATCGTAGAGCCAGACTCGTCCGTCCGGAAACTCGATGACGGATGCGGTGCCCGGCCCAACCGACAGGTGGGTGACACGCAGTGACTCCGTGCGGGGCTGGGCGCTCCGCGCGACCGCGGCGCCGACAATCACCGTCAAAAGAACTCCTGCGACCGCTGCCTGGAAGGCTGTGTTCCGGTTGGTTCGCAACCACCGCAACAGTGTGGCACCAATGGGCAACGTGGCCACCAGGGCCAGGACGATAACGATATAAACGACTTGGAACAGCGTGGCGGACCAGCCGCGTAGCTGTGGCGACACGGTTTCGAGAACCTGCACGACCCCTAAGAGCGCTGAGGCGGACACGCCGGCCAGTTGTTGCATCAGCGGCAGCAGGATCGGAGTGACGGCCCCAGCAACAACGGCGGCGATGCCGGCGAAGAGCGTCAGACTGAAGAAGGGAAACAGAACGATCGAGTTCAGCCACCCAAACGGCGCGATACGACCGAAGTGGGCCGTGACAATCGGTGTGGAGGCCAGACAGGCGGCCGTGCTGACCGCTGCGACACTGCAAAAGGCGTAGTACAGCCGCCACAGCCGCCCGCGCCAACCCGGTAGATGCGCCAGACTGGGGCTGAGGTCGTCAACCTGGGCGGTGCGACGGTCCAGCAGCCAGCGGAAGAAGTTATAGAGCGGTCGGTGCAGATAGCAAATAGCCAGCACGCCGGCGAACGACATCTGAAAACCCGGCTCAAAGAGCATGGTCGGACGGATACAGAGCAATATGATCGCGGCCAAGGCGATGGAGTTGAGATTGCTGGTGGAGCGGCGGAGAATTAGCCCGGTGCAAAAGGTCAGTCCGATGATCGCGGCCCGGAAGATAGGCGGCCGGGGGTCGACGAGACAGGCGTACAACACGATGACAACGGCGACGAAGACGGCGCAGCGTCGCCGCGTTCCGCCGAACCATCGGCTGACGGCCCAGGCGAACCAGGCCACCACTCCCAGGTGGGCACCGCTGACCGACAGGAAATGGGTCGTACCGGTGCGGATGAAGTTCTTCTCGAGGTCGCGATCGACAGCGCGGCGGCGGCCTAGCACCATGGTCTCGAGCAGGGTCGCCTCGTCGTCGCCGACGGTCAGACTGTCTCCGACCAGCACGGCGCCGGCCCATACACGGAATCGATCCAGCCAGGCCCGCCAGCGGCTGGCAGCCGCTCGCTCCAGCGTGACGGCGCCGGTGCTGCGGCAGCTCATGCCAGCGCGGATGCCGTGTCTTCGCGCCCATTGGGCGAAATCGAATTGGCCGGGGTTGGCTGGTGGTAGGGGGCGGTAGAGCTTGCCGTATATGGTAACCGTGTCGCCCGCGGTAACGGCATCCAGCCGGCCCAGAACCTTGACGGAGATGGTGCCGCTGACATGGATCGGGCCTTGTCCTCCTTCGATCGCGGTCGAGGCCAGCAGGAAGCGTGTGGCTTCGGGGTTGTACTTCCAACGCGCGAAGAACAGGTCATCCCGCGAATAAATGCGCGGAGCGGAAATCACCGTGCCGGTTACGCGGGCGATCATCGGCTCCTGTCTTACAAAGCGGATGATGTGGTCGGGGCTGACGCGGCGGTCGTAGTTGTCGTGCATGATTCCGCCCAGGGCTATCGCGGCTGCAACCGTCGCCAGCCACGGCTGGTGTCGACGTATGGGACGCCAGACGAGCGTGACAGCGGCGACGATTCCCAATACGGTGTAGGCGCCGGCGCCCGGGGCGATCCAGTTGTCCAGGGCGACTCCGGCGGCTATGCCGATGGCGGCGGGCAGAAGAGGAGCCAGCCTGGCAACGCGGCGTTGCGTATCTTTGTCTGGGACCGTTCCGCTTGCAGGATTCATAATCAGACGTCTGGACCGGTTGGGTGTCTTGCCATGGCGGCGGGCGTACCTGGTGAAATAGTACCGTTGGGGTGCATACTTTACACGTGAGTGTTGATTTACCGGGAGAGATGGGCGTGCCCCGAGCGGTGATCTTCGACCTGGACGGAACGCTGACGCTGGGCGGGCTGGATTTTGACATGATCCGTGCTCAGATCGGCCTTTATGACGAGCCGATCCTCGAGGCGCTGGAAGGTATGGACCCGGGGCGGCGGGCGGCGGCGGAAACCGTGCTTTACGATCATGAGCGGACGGCTGCTGAGACGGCGCTGCCGCGGGACGGCGCGGCTGAGACGATCGTCGACTTGCGGCGGCGCGGCTTCGCGGTGGGGATTCTGACCCGTAACGCGCGGCAATGGGCGCGGATCACGCTTGACCGATTGGGGATCGAAGTGGACGCTTTGCGATGCCGTGAGGATGGGGCTATCAAGCCCGACCCTGCGGGGCTGCTTGATCTGTGCGCCCGGTTCAACGCGGCGCCGGCGGCTTCCTGGATGGTGGGCGATTATCTTTTCGATATAGAGTCAGGCCGGCGTGCGGGGTTGAGAACCGTGCTGGTGGTCGATGACGAACCGCCGTATTATGCGAACCGGGCTGATTTTGTCATACGGTCCCTGCCAGCGATTCTCGAACTTGTTGCGTCATGAGGAAGGGCCTGGTACGCGTTGCGCTAGTGTAGTGTCTCGGAGTTGGTGCATTCTTCGCGAACCGAGCCGCGACCGTGAGGGAGCGGTTCCGTCGGGGCGTAGCGTTTGCCCTCCCTTACGGTCGGGTCTCGGATAATATGCTATCTGAGTGAAACGCTACACTAGGTGGACGGCCGCGCGGGCTGAAGCCCGCGGCTCTTTGGGATTGCTGGGTCATTATCCGTGCACGCTTGGGAGTAATGGATCACTGTGAAACAAAGCTTCTTGCAGGTCTTAGGCGTGGTGCTGGTGTTGGCAGGGTGTGTGACGGCGTGGGCTGATCCCTCGCCGACAGCCGAGACCATTCTTGAACAGGTGGAGGCTCGCGGCACCAAGATCCAGGATCTGCGATGCACCGTTATCTTTACGGAGGAGGATCTTATCACGGAGGACGTCACCAGGCGCGAGGGTGAAATCCGCTTCAAGCGAAAGGAGCCGAACCCGGTTTTCATGATCTCGTTCGACAAGCTGATTCAGGACGGCGAGGTCATCCGCAAGAAATCGTGGTACCTCTTCGACGGGCGCTACTTTTACGAAGCCCTGGAGCGCTCCAAGTCGATCATCAAGCGCGACGTAGCCCCGCCGGGTACGGTGATCGACCTTTTCAGCATCGACAAAGCTCCTTTCCCCAGTCCGTTTGGCCAGAAAAAAGACGACATCCTGCGTCATTTCGATGCGCGGCTGGGACCGGTGAACGGGAAAGGGCCGCCCGAC
>JAZGDL010000307.1:0-8970 GCA_036477795.1 Phycisphaerae bacterium | reverse complement strand
GCCACCATTTCCGGATCGACGCCACCGCGAAGGTCCCCGTATCATGATCCGTTCCTACATTGACAAAGCCGCGGTTTCTCGCCAGATCATACACCCCGTACGGGTGCGCGCGGGGAACGTCGGGGCTCGGGAAGTGGTGGCCGTTGACCTTCGGTGCTTCGCCCTTTCGATGCCATTCGCACCCGCCATTCTTGTAGTTTCCGATAAGCTCCTTCTTCTTGGTGTCCACGGAAATAACCGGTTGGGCGGCACGCAGCTCCGCCGTCACGCGGGCGTTGATGTGCTCAAACTGCGCATTACGATCGGGATGCTGTTTTCCCTCAATCGTCTTGCGGTTGCCCTGGAGGCTGTAGCCCATCCCATGGAGAAGCATTCCCACCAGACGGCTGCTAGCCGAATATCCAAGTTTGGTCAATTCCTGGGAAAGACGACGCGTACTCTTGCACGTCCAACGCAACGGCGACATCGGGTCTCCGCGAGTCAGAGGCTCGACCAGACCCTCCAGTGTGTCCAGCAGATCGGGCTGATGGTGGACGGCCGATTTCCGTCCGCCGCCTGGCCTACGTACTTGTCCTTCCGGCAGAATGTTTCCCTCCTTTATCTCACGCAGACCCACAAGAATCGCGCGCCGCGAAATCCCCGTAGCGCGTGCCACCAAGGAAATGCCACCGTATCCAATCAAGTTGGCTTCTGTAGCAGCCCAGACGCGGCGTGTATGCTCGTCCAGGCGCGAGGCAAGTGCGTGGAACTTGACACGAATCGCAGCTTCTGTCGTCATGCCGGAAGGATACGGATTTCCGGCCTAAGTTGCAATACTTATTTTGTCGCAGGCCCTAAGCTGCGACCTGAACGGGCTGATGAAATTCGGAAAGTCGTTGAATCAATGGAATGAGTTCGTGCTTCAGGCGTACCACCACAGTCAGGCGGACGCAATCTTCCTCGCCGGTGTTCCCGACGTGAAGGGGAGTCTGCCTCACGCAACGTAGGGAAAGACGGGTAGAGGGCCAGCCCGCCACGGTGTTCTGGAGTACGCAGTCGGTGAAGCAAAGCGGAGCAAGTGGACGGGCCAGTTTCCCGTTGAAGGCAGATTGCACGCTTACATGTGCGACGGTTGTGGCCGCGTACTGCTGTATGCCGGGGTGGACGATAGATTGACACCGCCCGGCTAGGATCGTGGTATGAGCGGGAAGACTGATCCCGAGCAGTGCCCGACCCAAGGAGACGACTACCGTTTTCGCGAGGAGAGAAAGTCTTTGCTGATTGTGCTCGCCAGCCGCGCAAGTCCTCTGTCGTTAGGCATATTCACCAAGGCTCTCCTGTAGTTCGGTTTTTCTCTGTTCTAGAGAGACCACTTGAGTCTTCAACGCCTTCAACTCTTTGTTGACCAGTGTTAGTTCTTTCTTGATCTTTTTCTTCTTAAGGTAGCTGCTGCCGTGTACTTCACACACAAGCGTCTCTACTTCACTTCGGAGCAGTCTGAAATACGGATTCCCGAATATACTACCCTGACGGTACTGCAACTTGCCATCCTTGATAGCCTCAATGATTTCCTCTTGTGTAAGTCCGAATTCTTTTCGAGCAGACTTATCGCTAAGAGTTGCCCCCTTCTTAGACCAATCAGAATCTGTTTCTCCACAATGCATCCGAGTTATTCCCTATTATCTGCCAAAACCAAATACCCCGGTGTGACCACTCGCGCATCATTGGCCTGGGCTCGATTGATGATGTAACTGGCCTCACCGGTAATGCTGGCTTCTTGTTGGTTCAAGAGCCGCCGGGTCTGAGAAGCCCCGGAGCGTGTGCGTTGGTTTTCCCGGCTTCTGCGGCGTTGGGGTTCGCTCTTGTTTCCTTTGCTCATCGTGAACGCTTCCAGCAACTTCCAAGCATCATAGGATCTGGCCCTTGAGGTGCTTCAACCGCTTGATTGTCTCAACGAATTCAGTTCCGCCAGGGCGGTCCTCCAAATCGGCGTAGAAACCATCCACGCTCATCACGTCCGCGTTCGGAAAAACCACGCCTTTGCACACTTCCTTGTGCAGCCCCGCATCCTCGTCCAGCCAGACGATTAGCAACCGGGGTGCTTGATGGCCATACCGCAGAAGTTTCTTGTACGCCTCGTTTTCCGACAAGGTAATCTCCAACCAGGTTCCATCACCAAGTAGGAAATCCGGATTGTAGAACTCATGCGTCCGTAGCTTGAGCCCGTGCGTGGAGGCGAAATCCACGTACCAGGAGTCGGGGTTGATGTGGTCAAAAACCGGCTCCGGCTGGCCGTTCATCCCGAGTTTTCTGAGCATGGAACCAGCCAAAGCGGAGAAGATTCGCCCCCTGGCTCCGGTCCGCTGGATCGAACGCAATTCATCGAGTCGATTCTCCATGAACGCGGAGATGACCAGCTCCCATTTTCGGCGCGTCCGTTCCGTTGGAGGCGGGGCAAAGTGATCCGGGCGACGTTCCATGTCAGGCGCGACCTCGTTAAACCCGACTGACTCCGATGAAGGCTACCCAACCGTGGCCGATACGGTTTCGATGCGATCTTTGTCTCCCACGCGCACCAACTGAGCACCGACCATCTGCCTCAGGTCTCCTGGAAACATCTCCAGTTTCTATCTCCAGTTTCTTCTGGATCAGCTTCTCCATGTCACTACGTACGCCTGCAAGATTCGCTCGATCGGCATCGGCGTTTAACGGCTCGTACTCACGCATGTATTGATCCAGTGCCTTCCCCAGCGCAGGAGGATTGCAGGCCATGTTCCAGGCACTACAGGCAGCATTCAGCAGATTCTGTCGCTGCTCCACCGTCTCGGCCATTCGGATGAAGTCCCCTGCGAACTCCCAGATCATCTCTGAGATTTTGCGTTTCCGCTGCCCTTTGCTTGTCACGCTTTCTGACCATCCCGTGCCCCCCTCGGCTTCGGTACTTTTTTTCGTTTCTTGCTGACCAGCTCGAATAGCCTGTCACTTTCCTGCTCCAGCCTGTCGTAGAGCCGCCGACACGCTACGCATCGCTCGTCCGTGCGTGGAACGTATTCGAGCTTCCAGGGCTGGTGCTCGACACACGGGTAACCCTTAGGGTCGCGCAGCACGGCATCAAGAACGGCGACAAGCCAGTCAAGCTCATCTGGCGACACCACGAGCGGCTTACCACCGCCATATCGCTGAATCCGCCGCTCTAAGCCTGGGCATCCTGGAATCTCGTGAGCGTGACGCTTGAGTTCGACAAGTTCGGGGCCCTCGACAACGATACGGCACGTCTTCTCAGCGGCAGATCTACCCATTCCTCAGTCCCCGCGCTTCGTCAGACGCTGGAGGCTTCCGTTCACCTCCTTGCTCATTGCACCGTGCCCTGATGTCACTGGCCAACAGTACGACGACCCAACAACAGGGCTGAACTATCGCTCACTCCAGGTCGGGCAGATCTTCACGGTCCAGCAGAAGGCGGATCGAGCGAGCCCGCCCTGGGACGCGTTCGATCAGCCCACGCTGCTCCAGAGTCACCACCATCTGATGCGCTGACGGGGGCGTGATCCTGAAGTAACGTACCATGTCATTCTCGGCGGGTGGGCAGCCGTTGAGTTTCGAATAGTAGTGGATAAACGCCAGGAACTGCCCCTGCCTCGGCGTGTACTCTGGCTTGTTGTCCAGCCTTCTCCGCATCTGCCGACCGGTTCGTTCGCCCACCATTGCCCCTTCGTCGTCGCCACGATGGAACGCTACCAGAATATCCCCATGGGGTCCTCCAGAACATAGGCCAGGGCGTCATCCATGTCATCGCAGACGACCCCGAAAAAATCTCCGATGGACTCCCACTTGTCGCGGTGGCTCCACCACAGGACTTCCCAACCGTCCTCACCAAGATTCCGCAGCCGGGCTACTGGTTGCCCGTCCGGGTCAAACATCGAGATGCCACGTCGGTCGCTGCGAAGCACAACGTCGCTGCCGACCTTGCAGCCAGCTTTCCGGAGCCGCTGCTCGACGAGCGATAAGGCCTGTTTTGAGTCATCGGTCATCGTGTATGGTCATTCTTCGTCCGAGATCAGAACAGTGGTATCGTTTCACTCTTCCGGGTTTCACGCCCGACCAACTCAAGGCAGTGTTGCTGAGGAAAGATAGCCTTTCCGATTCAGCCATGTCACACATCGGCAGCCGCGAAGGGAGGCACCGACTCTCCGGGTGATCGGAAGCAGAACCGCTCAAGTCCCCGCGCTGGCAGGTGCCAACCCAATGGCACTCAAGTCCGGATTGGGGGCTCCAAGGGCCAGGTTCGGGCCAGGTCGCAATCGCTAAGTATCTACACTTAAAGGAGTTACAGAAAGTGGCCCGACGGCTGGCATTCTACCACTGAATTACGCCCGCATGCGTGTCTAACGCTATTATCAAGGGTTACGACGCAAGGTCAAGATCTCGGCCTGGCGGTTAGGTTCCGTTTATGACGTTTCCAGGCGGTTAGGTACATCAGAACTGCCGGATTACTGCCGGCCAACAAACCCCGAGCACGACTCAGACGGGCGGGTCGGTGTGGCCTTCCGTCAAACGAAGGTATGCCTCCAAGGTCGTCTCCGCATCCCTTAACGTCATGTGCTTCGTGCGAGGTGTGGCGAGGCTGTCAAGCGACGAAGTCACTGCCGGCGTTGAGTGGGCGTAGTCGAGCGTCTCGGAGGAAGGACGGGAAGCGGTAGCATGGGACGTCGAAGTACGTTCACGGTTGTCGGCGTTACGTGACGCCGCTACTGGGATGGGTGCTGAGGCGCAGATGCCAGAATCTCAGAAGGCGACGAAGGGCCTGCTTCCTCCAGCCTGTCCAGCAGGTATTGCTGCGAGTAACTGGGCGGCAGCACAATCGGTTTGTCGGGCTGATGCGCCGGATAGATCAGGTTCAGCGGAACCCCCAACCGATTGAACCTCTGCAACGTCTCGAAGATCTCCGGGTCGCCGGAAGTAAAATCCCCTTTGAACGGCACGACGCCGAGCGCCCGCATCTTCTCACGGGTTCTGGGCGTATTGATAGCCAGTGCCTTGTTCTGCTTGCAGGCCGTGCAGTAGGCGGCGGTAAAATCCACGAAGACGGTCTTGCCTGCTCGAACCGTCTCCGCCACCGCCTGAGGCGACCAGTGCCGCCAGGGAATCTCGCGTGACCAATCGCCGCCGTAAACATACCCGCCTGTTTGTAATAAGGCCTGCTGTCTGGCCCGCGCTTGGTCCAAAGGATAAATCCAGCCGTAAACAAGCACGCCGCAGCCCAGCACCAGGCCCGCCGCACCACCGCGATAGCGCCAACGCACCGCGGCTGACATGCTCATGTCGATCCTGCCCAGCACCCAACAGCCCATAGCGACCACCACCAGGAACCCCAGGGTCCACTCCAGCCCTTCCGCGCCGATATGGGTAATCAGAGGGTGAAGCAGCCAGACCACCATGGCTAACAGCAGAAAGCCCATGATACGCTCGAAGGTGATCATCCACTGGCCCGGCTTGGGCAGGAAGCTGAGCCAATTGGGGTTCGCGCCCAGCAGCATGTAGGGACTGGCCATCCCCAGGCCCGCGAACACAAAAGCGAGAATGGCGATCTGCGGCGGTTGCTGTGTCGCCCAGCCGAACGCGGCGGCCAACAACGGGCCGGTGCAAGCAAACCCCAACACCGGGGCCAGCGCGCCTTTGCCGAACGATGACAGCAATCCTTCCTGTTGTATCGCGGCATCGAGCTTGGTCGCAGCGGTGGGCACCTGGAGCGTGTAAACACCCAACATGCTCAGCGCCAAAGCCATAACCACCGCAGCCAGGGCGATCACCGCGGACGGATACTGCAAGACGTTTTTCCCGGCGCTGGCCAACAGACCCAGGGCGATGAAGAATATGACTACCCCGGCGCCGAAGGCCAAACCCAACAGCAATGTCCGCCGACGCGATTCGCGGGCCTGCTGAACGAAACCCAGCACTTTGATCGACAGCAAAGGCAGCACGCAGGGCGTGGCGTTGAGAGAGAGCCCATAAAGAAAGCATCCCAGAAAAAGACCGCCCAGGCCCAGCCGAGCGAGAAAGCCCTCCAGCCCGTCTGCCGAAACCGGGGCCTCTTCCCCATTACCACCGGCTTGCCGCGGCTCTGAGGAGTCGTCCTGCGGCACGGCGGGATCGCTTGGTGTGGCAGACTCCACCGACGGGCCAGCGCGTGTTGTGCCGACCGACCTACCACTCTGACCGACGGCGCCGGCATGTGCTATGGGAATATCCAGCGACCAGGTGACCCCTTCCTTGGGATAGCAGACGCCCTTGTCATTGCAGGCCTGGTAAACGAACAGCCCGCCCACGGTGCGGGAGTCTCCCGGCAACTGGGTGTCCGCCTCCGCCCCAACGCGCACCACAATATCTCCGCCGAACTCGCTCAGCTTTCCGACCTTGGGAATGTTTCTGACCGTCGGCTTGGGAAACACCGGCGGATCGAAGAACACGTCTTCGATCGGGTCCATAAAAACACGCGTCGGAAGGACACCCCGGATCAAGGGCTTGTCCGATTGAATGTGGATGCCGGGCTTGATTCTGACCGCCAGGTGGATCTCAAAACTCGACCCCGGCCCGAGCCTTCCCTTACCCAACGAAGGCGTGATGGTGACGTACTTGGCTCGATGCCGCGGCACGGGTTGATTCCTGCGGGCTCGATTGAATATGGTTTCGTTGGCCGGCTTCACCGCGTTCGAACTGCCTACCGCGGGAAGCGAAATCGAAACCGACTGCCGCTCCCGCAGGCATTGTTCGGCGCATACCAGCCACTGGAGTTCTGCGGCGATGGTCAATCCGGGCGACGGTGGAAGCCGGGCAGGCGGGGTGATGCGGACCAGGAGCACCGGTTGGCGCTCGAGTATGTTGGTCACGATTCCGGCGCGTTCGTTTCGTTTCGGAATAGGAAAACGAAGCGGGCCGGCCTCGAACCCTTGGGGGAGCTTCCACGTGACCTTGGGCGGCAGGCCGGAGTCGCCGGCGTTCTTCCAGTAAATGTGCCACTTATCGGTCAACGTGAACTTCAAAGCAACGTCGAACGGCTGCCCCGGGGCGACGGCGTTTACCGCGGGCACCAGCTCGACACGGGCTTTGTTGGCCCCGCAGGCCGGCTGGACTCCGGTCAGCGCCATGGTCAGCAATACAGCACCGAAAATCGCCAGGCGTGTTTGTGGAAAACCAAGACTCATTGCAATCCATTCTCCGTTGTGGGGCTGGGGTTTACCGTGTTGCAGCCCGAACTCATAGTTCTACGGTATACAACCCGGCGTGGGCGCTTCCAAATACGAGTTTCCTGTAATCTTTGGTAAGCAGTCAAGAGCCCCGGCCTCCGTTGGAGGGGCAGGCATGGGATTCTCGGTCCAGCGAGGAAGGAAGATAATACGCATCGCGGTTAATCCCTGCACGGGGGTGCCCCGGGATTACTCGCCTGCCAGTGCTCTGGTAAACCCACGGATTTGAATCCGTGGGCTTCACGCAAACACGGGCGGGACCAGAGTTGAGTTATTAGAGTGTGGCTTAATGGTTGACTCGTTGGCAGGTCCGGTTATACTCAAAGCGTTGTAATGCGCAGTGTGTACTTGATGGTGCAGGTGTGAACTCGGTTTCCCTGGCCGACTCAGGGGCGTTTGCCTCCGGCAGGGCGAGCAACTAGGAGATTGTTTTCTGCTGCGAACTTGCGCGTTGCGAACCGTGCGTGCGCAAGTGGAACTACAATTGCTTTTGCATGCGGCTGGGTGTCGGCCACTGTCTTGCTATCTTTCGTTGGCGCTCGCGACAAGGAGCGCTGGCCGGCGTATCGAGCCAGGACGTTATTTGCCAGTGCGTTTTCAGGTCGTTTGTCCGGCATGACTTGCTTGGAATGAGGAATCTGCACAAGAACTTGAGCAGTTGAAACGCCGGTCGCGCTCGAAGCCCTTGGGCTGCGGGTGTGACCAGAGAGTATCCTCGGGTTCATCCCCGGCTCCGCAAAGCCATACGCAGCAACGTCGCGAGACGCTCCGCGGGTAGCACACGTCTGGATTCTCCAGAGCATCCATCTGGCACACTTGGTATTCGAGTGTAGTCGCGAAGACGGTTCGCCGTTGTTCGTTGAGTTTGGATCGATACCGGGTTTGGAGTCCAAGCCGGGCCTCGATCGTCATAGCGAGGAACAGTCGTGCACGCCTTTTCCAGCCTGTTGCTTCAGTCCGAGGCAAGTTGGGACTTGCCCTTTGCCATGCTAGTGGGGATCGGCGTGGGCGGGGCGTTGGTTTTCGTTCTCAACTTTGTGATGGGCGCTTCCCGGATCGCGTCCGCCAAGCGCGAAGCGGACGGCATTGTAGAGCAGGGTCGCCTGACCACCGACAAGATAATCAAGACAGCCGAGCTCGATGCCCTCACCGAGCGCGACCGCGTCTTGGAGCAATTCAAGAGCAAGACCGCCGGCACCCGCGCGGAATTGAAGGCGTTGGAGAAGCGTCTGGTCAAACGCGAGGACAATCTGGACCGCAAGCTGGACACTCTGACCGCCAAGGAGAAGCATCTCGACTCCATCGAGCGGAAGGCCAATGAACGTGCAGCGGTCTTGGAGGAGCAGGACCGCAAGAGTCAGGAATTGCTGGCCCAGCGCGAACAAGAGTTGGTGCGCGTCTCCGGCCTAGGCCGTGATGATGCCAAGAGGGAATTGATGGCAGCTTTGGAGGAGGAGCTTACCCATGAGTCCGGGCAGCTCATCAGCGACATACTGGGTGAAGCGCGTGACAACGCCGAGGCCCAGGCCCGTGAGATCACCCTCACCGCCATCCAGCGCTACGCCGCCGACAACACCTCCGAGGGCACCGTGTCCACCGTGGACATTCCCTCGGACGATATGAAAGGGCGGGTGATCGGCCGGGAAGGCCGCAACATCCGGGCCTTTGAGAAGGCCACCGGCGTGGACGTGATCGTCGACGACACCCCCGGTGTCGTGGTGGTCAGCTCCTTCGACCCGGTGCGTCG
>JAZGDL010000306.1:0-26070 GCA_036477795.1 Phycisphaerae bacterium | reverse complement strand
TCCAGGCCTTCTGCGCCCATTACGGCACGGTCATCCTGCCCACCAAGCCCTACACCACACGTCACAAGGGCAAGGTGGAAAAAGGCGTGTACTACGTCCAGGACAATGCCTTGAAAGGACTAACCTTACACCAGCCTCAAGGAAGAGAACCGCTATCCGGACTGGCGCAATCCCTGGACGTGCGGTTGCAGGAGGCCGCTGGCAAGGGACTCAATCACTTGGAGTTCCTGGAACTGAGAGCGTAGGCGCCTCCTTGCGGGGTTCTTGGGCTGGAAGCCTGCGAAACGGCAGGATGCGATCCGGCTCGGGTCGTCGAAACGCGTAACATATTGTGCGAACAGCACTTACGCATCACGGCAGCAACGTACCGTGCGCTGTACTGCTAATCGTCTTGTTAGAAAGTGGGTTGTGGCCGCTGGCGCTGCACCGCGAAGACTTCCCTGGATCGCGTCGCGATGCGAGACCGACAACGAATTGGTTTGCGAACACGAGGAATGGCAGTAGGCTACACGCATGCATGTGCCGTCGTCTCGCGTCTTTGGTTTAGACCGTAGCATGCTGTGGGGGCTTCCCGATCAAAGGGGGCGGCTGGAGGCAGCTTCCGATCGATGGCGGAAAAGACACACCAATCGCGTATTTTGACGCTCGTCTTCACAGATCTAGTTGAAGCAGCGTCGCTTAAGGATCGAGAAGGTGACCACGTCGCCAGCTGCCTCATAGCGCGCCACAAGGATTACGTCCGTCGGTTGGCGACGGAAGCGGGGGGTCGCGAGGTCGACGATGCAGGAGACGGATTTTTTCTCACTTTCGAAACGCCGAGTTCCGCTGTAATATTCGGTTTGCGCCTTCAGCAAATCCACGCTGCCGAGCGGAAGTTACCGCAGGTGCGAGTCGGTATCCATTTTGGCGAGGTTGAAGAACGGCCCGCGCCGCCCGGGACAAGCAAGAATGTTCTCGTTGAAGGATTAGAGGTCGATCTCGCGTCGCGCATCCAATCGCTCGCGCTGGGGGGGCAAGTGCTCATGTCCGCTTCACTGATGAATAGCGCCCGGCAACACATTTCCGCTGCGGACCTAGGCGCCGACCTTGTCTGGCGTCACTACGGGCCATACTTGCTCAAGGGATTTGGGAAATCGATCGATATCGCTGAGATGGGTGTTGATGGCATGTCCCCATTGATCGCTCCTCACGATTCTGACAACGCCCAACGGTTCAGCAAGGAGCAAACTGCCGCAGGTGTCGCTGCCACATCGCAACATACCCATCAGAAAGCAAGGGTTTTACCTTGGGTTGGGTTAATAACGGCTTGCGTCATCGCGTTTGTGACGATTGCTCAGTACTTCTCGGTCGCTCCCAGTGAATGGCAACCCCGTGCGAAGGTTTATTTGACGACTAAATGGACACAGCGTGGCGTGGAAGGCGAAAAAGAGCCCCCGACTCGGCCAGGTCCAACTGACCAACTGAATCTTCACGTGCGCGCCTCGCAGCCCGGTTTCGTCTACTTGTTCTTGATTCGCCCTGACCTGAGCGTGACCTTCGAACCTGCTCTCGTTGATAATACAAGCTGCCTGCCGATGCAGTACCCGGCAGCTTCATCGGAGGAGTTTTTTGGAACCTACCTGCTTGACGATCCACCTGGCGATTATTCCTTCGTTGCAGTCCTTGCCGATGTTCGGCTTCGCGAAATATGTGCTAGGTTTCCCGTAGAACTGGCCGGCAACCTAGCCACCGCGGATATTTTCCGAGCGGTGCAGGACACGGTCGCTTTACACCAGAGAAGAGACAACATTCTGGGCGTCTCGGTTTTTTCTTACTCGGTTTTCGCAGAATGAGGACGTTTAGATGAAACGCTCGGCCACATTCCAAAGGTCAAGACTGTTGCTCGTTCTATCGGTTGTTCTCACCGCTGGGTGTTGTCGAAGCGAGATCCAGCGAAGCCCAACGCTAGGCGATTTGAGAGCCGGTACAATTTCCATGTTTCATATGGAAGGAACCGCTGACGAAGACGTTTACATTGGCACCTACACGGTAGACGCACCCTGGGATGTTGCCTGGAAAGTGACAACCGGAATTCCCAATTGGCTTGAAAAGACAAGCATGGTTAAGGACGTTCGCTCAGTTGGCGGCCATGGTACGGCGTATTGGATAACGTGGAAAGATGGCACCGCGCAGCGCGTCATTGTCGATCGTGATCGCGCGAAAGGATTGGTTCAGATTTCATTCGTTCCAGGTCAAGAGTCCGTCGGTTCCGTCGCGGCATGCTCGATCGTTCTGAAACCGTTTTTCGAACATTCGACCCTCGTAGAGGCTGAAATCCGCATTACAAACAGCCTTGCCAACCGACTTGCCAGTCTAATCGTCCTTCCGGTCGGCGTCGTTGCTGTAGCCGATAGAGACGCGCGCCTTCGGCGATTCTGGCGAGAGCTAGCCGATTCACACAGAACTGCAAGCGCCGACCTCTTGGCACAACACCATGCGCTCACTGGGCGGACACATATCATCGCAGTCGGTGTTGGATCCTCCCATGAATCCGATAAATGGGAGCCGTTGCAGTTCGCCGAAAAGGACGCTGCGGACTTCTACGAATGGGCAACCAACATATATCCCGCCGTTCCGTCGGACAAAACACTCGTTCGTGCGCTACTTACAGGCCAAGCAGCGAACGCTAAAAATCTTGGCAAGACACTGGACCAGCTCCAACAAAAGGTAGGTTTTGTGAAACCCGGCGATATGATTATCTTCTACTTCGCAGGACACGTGGGTCTACTACGGAATGATGCCTTCAACCGCGGCAAGTCCACCCCATACCTGATTACCGCCAATGCTGATCCAGATAGCCTGCGGTATACAGCCGTCAAGAGGGACCGCGTCCAGGAGCACTTGGATTTATCAGATGCCGTACTTTGTCTGGTTTTCTATGATGCCTGCTACAGTGGGGGCGCCCGGCTTGGCAACAAAGCGCAGCTTCCTGCGGTCCGCACGCGAGGGAGAGTGCAAGATCGTCCCGAGTTCTCGCGACGCGAGAAAACTGTAGTCATAGCTGCGGCGGGGCAACTTGGACTGGCTGCTGAGAGCGACGAATTGCAGCAAGGTATTTTTACGTATGCCTTACTTCGAGGTCTTAGCGGATTTGGGGACTGGGACAGGGACGGCAACGTAACCATTGTTGAACTTTCCGATTTTATAGAGGTGGAGGTCGAGAAATACACCGAGGGCCGCCAACGACCATTTGCGCGAATACCGCAGAGTGCACGTAGTCTTCAGTGGCCGGTTCCCGAGTAGCTGGTCGCTTTGGAGTTGAGGGTCGGGGTAGACTTAGATTCGACCGTGCCATCGGGTTCTCTCAGCAGACAATGGAAGCGAACTCCTCAGGACTGGTCACGGCCGCCATTTTATGTGCTGGATTCCACTGACTTTTAGCGATCGGTCAAAACCACTCGCTCGGCTGCTAAGGGTGACCATTTCTTGCCCTAAGCCCCTTTGAGAGGGCGTAGGGGCCGTTGGGGCAAGAAATGGTTGGGCTGGAGGGTGGCCGGATCAGTTCGATTTCTGATGCCCGGTTTTCAAATGATCGGTGATGTTTCTTGTTCAATCCGCGTCCACCACGTCCACTCAACCCGGAAGGAGATTTGTTGTTGTACAAGAACGTCTCCGGGGTAACATGATGCCTAGACGTTGTCCCACACGTAGTTGATTTTGAGCGGTCCTCCATCGTCCGTCCACCGCACCTTACGCGGTATCGACGTATTGCATGACGAAGTAGTGGCGGCCGCTGGCGATCCCGCTCTCGAGGATAGTGACGATGTTGGGATGTTCGAGTTGGGCGGCCAGCTCCACCTCACGCTCAAACCGGCGCTTGGAAGCTTCCGACGCAAACGGCCCCTCGAGGAGTACCTTAAGTGCCACCGTGCGTGGAGGATCTCTTTCCTGGGCTTTGTAGAGCACCCCCATCCCACCCCGGCCAATCTCCTCCTGAATCTCGAAGCCTTCGATAACGACCGGTGGGGGAGGATCGCCAGTACCGGCCTCGCCCTTTCGCTCAACTGAGTCAGCCTCCTCCTGGAGAACGCCGCGTACGCTCTCGAATATCGCTTCGTTGGCCTCGGCGTCGGCCACCCAGCTCGCGCACCGTTCGCATTCCGCGATGCGCGCGCGGATTCGTTCCGCCTCGTCAGGGGCGCATGCACCGGCAACGTAGCCGGCCAACACCTCGATCAAGAGGAAGCAGATCTTCGAGTTGGCTACGTGTAAGTTCGTGCGCCAGGCCCGGGACGTGTTGTTCCTCGGGCCACCCGAGACACCGACATACTGCACCACCTTGCTATGTGCTTGAAAACAAAGGCATTTCGTTCCCTGAAACGGCGCGCGACGGAGTTTTTCGCCCTTCGCGCAGGGCCGTCACCTCAGCCTTGACGACCGCCAAGTCGAGCGCCTCCCGTTCAATGACCCACGGAGCATTCTCAACCACCTGATGAGCCGGTAGGATTTTTTGACGGATCAGCCGTCTGACAAACCCCTGGCTTACGCCCCACTCCGCAGCTGCCTGGGTCAGCGTCGTCCACGTGCGCGCGATGGCCGGATCGAGCATGGGAATCGACTGATAGCTCCTAAGACTACACACGCGTGATTGTGTCCACATGTTGCCGGCACCGGTGCGGTAGCCCAGCCGATTGAGAATCGCGGCGATGGATCGATCGTCGCAGACTTTGGCCAGTTCGCAAACCAAGTCAACAACGGCACGATCGGTGCAGCGCTGGTGCCGGCCGGTGCGGTTTTTGGGAACCCGTAGCGGAGTGTGAACGCCGCCAGCCCAGTGAAGGCGCAGCTCAATCTGATATAATTCCTCGTTCACGTCAACGACGATTTCTTGCACAACGGTGCGTAGTATTCGCTTCTTCAATGCAATAGATGCCGCGGAGTGCTCCCAAAGTTGTTTGAGATCGCCTCCCAATTCCAACAGTCGCTGTCGCTCAGCGCCGGACAAGTTTATACGATCAGAGGCATCCTCGCTTAATCGCTCCTCCAACTCCGCAGCCCGCTGCAGGGCTTCATTCCAGCGACGTTCCAATTCGTCGGCAACCAGCCGGTTTGCCGGATCCACCGCGTCGTATTGCCGACGAGTACGATCGGATTCGTAATGTGCCTTTTGTACAGAAAGCTGAAGCGCTTCACGCTTCTGGTCTTGATCGTCCTGCATGCGCTGCCAGGCTTGGAGTGACGATTCGATGCCAACCGGCTCGAGTGCCTCCAGCACCTGATCGACGACGGCTTGATCCACACGCAGACCGCCGAATGAGAGACACCACTTTGTCCCGTGATTGAGATGGGCTCCCCGACAGTAATAGCGCGGCACGCGGCCACCGATGCCGCTGTAGCCTACATGCAGTTTTCGGCCACATCGTGCACAACGCAGCAACCCCGCCAGCATCGCCGCACCGCTCTTGGCCGGGCCAGGCTTCAATGAACCGTTCATCCCCGCGTTGTTCTCCACCTGCCGTTGATTCTTCAGATACTGCTCCCAGGAGATGTAACCGGGATGATGGTCCGGGATCAACACTTCCCATTTCGAACGAGGCACGTTGTGCCCGCGCGTCTTGCGCGCCCGCCCGTCGACCACGACGGTCCTGGTCTGCGTCCGCCCGTAGACGAATGCACCCGCGTACGCGGGGTTCTTGATCATCGAGAGGATACGATGATAGCTCGGCAACCTCCAAACGATCTCAGCCTTGCCGGCATAGCCGTTCCATGTGGGCAAGGGGATCCGCTCCTGCCGATACCACAGCAGCACCTGACGCACACTGCCCAGTTCGGCGAACTTGGCAAACACGCCGCGAACGGCCTGTTGCACCTGCAAATCCGCGGTAAACGCCATGCCATTGTTGTCGGTTCGGACGTGTCCGATCGGCGCCTCAAAGAGAACCTCCCCGCGCTGGATCTTCTGCCGAAGTGCCTCGCGCGCTCGCTGTCGCAGCAACCCGAGTTCGAACTCGCTCATCGTGCCTTTCAATCCCAGAAGCAACCGATCATTGAGTTGACGCGGATTGTAAGTCCCATCGTGGTCTATCAGCAACGTATTTGTCATCGTGCACAGATCGACCAGATGATGCCAGTCCCGGTTGTTCCGCGCCAACCGGGACGCCTCCGTCGCAAACACGGCGCCCACCTCGCCGCCGCACACTGCGGCAACCAGCCGGGCAAAACCGGGTCGTTCCTGCGTTCCGCTCCCAGATCGCCCAAGATCCTCATCGATGATGTGGACTTGGCGGAATCCCAATTGACGGGCGCGCTCGGCCAAGCCGTATTGCCGACGCTGACTCTCGAGGTTGTGCCGAACCTGGTGCAGGGTCGATTGCCGCACGTAGACATACGCCGCCCGTTCAAGATGCCCGGGCGTGATCTTCTCGCTCATGATCCATCCTCTCTGAATTGAGTTCGCTCATCACCACCTTCTGTAGAAGAAGGCTGAGCCGGTCGATCGCAGCCTCCCGCTGCGCACTCGGTAGTTCCAACTCCAGTGGGCTTCTGTCGAACACCAACCGAAGTTGCCGGTCTGAGATTCTCGTGGTTCGGTTCATGGGTCGCTCCAGGATTCAAAACCGCCCCGGAGCAGGCCATATCCTGGCGATCAGTGCAAGGCTGAGCATCCAATAGCTGTCGCAACTGACACAACACTGCGAGGCTGATGCGTGGCTCGGTCTCGTCACGAACGACCGCGCAGGCGACAGGATCGAGCATCCAGGCTGGAATCAGACACCGTGTGT
Source organism: Phycisphaerae bacterium (assembly GCA_036477795.1). Taxonomy (GTDB): domain Bacteria; phylum Planctomycetota; class Phycisphaerae; order UBA1845; family UBA1845; genus JAZGDL01. The sequence continues at coordinate 19,309 of JAZGDL010000306.1, read as the reverse complement.
CATCGGGAAGACGAATGATCACACCATCCGGCTCATGTCCCGGACAACGCCGATACACCTCCACATTCTGACCGTACAAAGGATGATGCGGGTAGCAGACCCGCTGGACCGACGAAACATGAGCAGTCTGTGACTGCCGCGCCGGGCACCGGCAAGTCGCATCTGGCCCAGGCCCTGGGTTACCAGGCCATCAAGGCCGGACGTACGGTGTTGTACCGATCGACATGGCCAGGAAGCTGAGGTATGATGACGTGCTGGAGCGTCTGTCATGGCTATTCGCGACGCGAAGCGTGCCGGATCACATCCGCAGCGACAACGGTCCCGAGTTTACGGCTCGGGTCGTGCGCGAGTGGCTTAAGCGTGTCGGCGTCAAGACGCTGTTCATCGAGCCGGGAAGTCCGTGGTAGAATGGATACGTGGAGTAGTTCAACGGCAAGCTGCGAGATGAGCCGCTCAACGGTGAGATCTTCTACACGTTGAAGGAGGCCAAGGTACTCATCGAAGCGTGGCGTCGTCATTACAACACCGTCCGGCCGCACGGTGCGTTGGGTTACCGTCCGCCGGCCCCGGAAGCGATCGCGCCGCATCGGACAGGCTCCGCTCCGCCCGTCCGATGCGGCTGGTACTCTAGCAGTGAAGGGACTAGCATAGGAACTGGTATGAACACCGGGGGAAGGACAGGAACAGTTGGCCAAGATGTTGGAGACCGCCGATCCGTCGGCAGCGGCGAGTTTGCGGGAAGGTTTGGCCGAGACGTTCACGGTCAATCGGCTCAGGTTGCCCGGTACGCTGCGGCGATATTTGTGCACGACGAACATCATCGAGTCGCCGAACTTGGGCGTGCGGCAGCGAACGGGTCGAGTATGCCGTTGGAAGTCGGGTTCGATGATGGTGCGTTGGGTGGCCTCCGCGTTGCTTGCGACGGAGAAGTCGTTCCGACGTATCATGGGCTACGAACAGTTGTGGATGCTCAAGAGCTACCTGGACAGCCCGTCGGAGTGCAAACGAGTTGCTCAAGAAAGGAAGGCTGGGTAGTCTGTGAATCCCCGAGTCGCCATCCAACCTTCAACTGGCGATGGGACATCCTCAACTGACTTGCACTCAAGAAAGGAAGAAAGAACGACGGCATCACGATGATCCGCACGGCTTGTAGCGCACCTCCTCCCTGGCGTCGTCCTCGCTGTGGATACCAGGCGGTAGCACGGCCCTCGACCTGAGCGCGGAGCAGAACCGACGGAGCTAAGCTATGTATGGGACGCCTTCCTCCACGATTCACCAGTTCATTCTCACCTGTGGCCTCATTGCCTGCGGAGCTGCTCTGTTGGCGAACAGCTGCGCGATCGCGGGGCGCGCCTCCTATGAAGTGGGTGGTGAATCGTCCCTTCTGTCGGAAGGCACGTCCCGGAAGATTGAAGTTGATCATCTTCGCGAATCCGGGTACGCGGCACACCTGAAGCTCGTTAATGAAACCGGGCCTTACGTTTCGGCTGCGGAATGTGGCGAATGTCATCCCAAGCACTACGAGGAGTGGCGCGTTTCTCCGCACGCATATGCCCAGATCAGTCCAATCTTCAACGCCATGCATGCGACGATACTCAAGCGAACCAACGGCTCGAACGGGGACTTCTGCATTCGCTGTCACACGCCCGTGGGAATGGACATGGGAGAGCCGTTGCATGACAGCAACATGAACCGCAGCATTGTTTCTGTTGAAGGCATTACGTGCATCGTTTGTCATCGTGTCGCCTCGAACTACGGTAAGATAAGCAGCAGATTCCCCATCGAGAAGGAGAAAGTGGGCGACAGACCTGGAGATATCTTTGCGCCTATATACGGTCCACGTGGTAATGATAGCTTCAGGAGGACGGTTGTAGAAAGCCACAACCTCTTCAAGATTAGCCCTACGGGGGCTGGCCAGAGAGACGTGCATTCCGAAATCAGGCAGGCGGAACATATCACAAAATCTGGGTTCTGCGGCGTGTGCCACGATGTCACCCTGATGAATGGATTTCGTCTAGAAGAAGCGTTCAGCGAATACAAGACCTCACCTGCGGCGGCGAACGGGATCAGCTGCCAAGACTGCCACATGGGTAGAACGCCCGGTGTCCCGGACAAACAGCGACTGAAAGGCGAACCCATCGCCGAAGTCTATGATCGCGAATTCTTCAAGGAGGAAGGCCGATCCAATCATATGTTCATTGGGCCGGACTACTCCGTCGTCCATCCAGGTATCTTTCCCCATCCGCCATTGGACTACTACCCCAAGGGAGTGAGAAACATTTCAATGAGGAACTGGCTCGATTTTGATTGGTTGGCCCGCTGGGGTGAGGAAGATTTTGAGGAACATCTACCGGAGGATGAAGCTGAAGATTTCCCCGAGACATGGCGTGAACCGGATGATCGCTACGAGGCGTCGTCCATTCTCATGGCGAATCTCGAATTGCTGGAAAGGGCGCAACTTGAGCGTATCGAGTTGCTGAAGGCGGGATACAAGTTAGGCAATATCGTCACGACCCAAGCCGATGATAACGGTATTCGGTTCAAAATCAGGGTTGAGAATGGCACGAATGGCCATGGGGTCCCGACCGGCTTCGACGCCGAGCGCGTAGTTTTCCTGCACGTTACGGTCACCGATCGAGATGGAACGAAGATCATGCAGTCGGGTGATCTAGATCCGAACGGAGATGTGCGTGACCTGCATTCAGTCTACGTCCACAATCACGCGAAGCTGCCGAATGGCAAGCATGTCGAGCTCGATAGCCAATTGTTCAGTCTCCAGTCGCGATTCATCACGCGTAACGTTCGGGGCGGCGAACGCGAACAGATCCTAGCAGTCAACACCTCGCTCACTCCACTTCCGTTTGTTCGTCCATCCACCATGTCGACTATTCTGACCGGGCAACCGTTCGGGGCACGAAAGCATAAGCAAAACATAGCGCCCGGCGATGGGCGATGGGCGCATTACAGCGTACGGGCAGCAGAGCTGACCGGCAAGGGGCCGTACACCGCAGAGGTCAAGCTGGTCGCCGGGATGGTCCCGGTGAACTTGGTGAACGAGATCAAGGAAGTGGGATTCGACTACCTAATGAGTCCTCGTGACGTTGCCAACAATGTTGTCCATGGTATTGGTGCCCCCGACGATTTCGATCCGCAGAATTTCGCTTTCAACGCAAAGTATGGCGGCTTTACTGCCCTGCACACGCGTACGGTTACGTTTCACATGCATACGTTGCCGACCTCCGTCGACACAGCGCATTGAACGGAAAAACCATATGAGGTGTGTGCACAGGAAATGGGTCCAGTGAGGTACATTGAACACACCAATTTGACATGGTCGGCGATCATCCTTGTGTGCCTTGTCACGTCCCCTGCCAAAGGCGGAGGCAGAACAGGCCAGGCGGATGATCACAATCGAATCTCTGATGATTACGAGAAGTACACACCGAACTATGAGGACAACCGGTTTCATCGCCCCTTTTTTACCCTCGATTTCGGAAGGGAGCTGTTCAAGCCTCCCGGCGGCGTGGCGCTGTTCAAACGAAAGGAAGGCGAGCCTGGTTTCACCGGTTTCCTCGAGCCGGGAGAGACGGGTTTGGAGTTCACCCTTCCGACAGGCGCCGTGTGGCAGCCGAGTTTCCTCATCTTTGGGACCTATCGTACGGCATTGCAGACTTTCGACGACGGCAACACCAAGCTTGCGGAGTGGGCCAACCGGCTTGACATCTTCCTAGAGTTACGATTGACGGGAACGGAAAGGATTCTTGTCGGCGTGCGACCGCTGGATCAGGATGGTCGATTCACAAGCCTTAACTTCCAACCGCAGTTCGACAACGATTGGCAGACGGAGTTCAACGGAAGAATCACATCGCTGTTCATCGAAGGAGAATTTGCTGAGCTTTTTCCGAACCTTGACAAGAGTGACTTCATGCCACTTGACGTCGGCTTCTCGGTTGGGCGACAGCCGATCTTCGTTCAGGAAGGCATGCTCATCAACGACCCAAGCATGGATGCCGTCGGGCTCGTCCGCAATACTCTACTTCCGGCCGGCACGTCCAACCTGCGGCTCACCTGCTTATATGCGTGGGATGAAATTAATCGCGGCAACAACTTCGCCGGGAACAACATCGAAGACGAAACGGCACAGCTCTGGGGATTGTTCACGCAGATCGATACGAAACTCAGCACGATTAACCTAGATGTAGCGTACGTCGATTCGCGAAGAACGGGGTCGGCATTCTATGCCGGCCTCAGCGCCGTGCAGCGGGTGGGGCACATCAACACGTCATTTCGCGCGCTCGGCTCCTTTCCAACAACGGGCGAAATCGACCCGGATCCCCGTGCCGAGGAGGGACAAATCCGTGACAGGCGGGAAGCCGCACAGAACACACGTGGATATCTTTTCTTCAGCGAGTTATCGTGGACGCCGCCGCACACACATGATCTATTGTATGTCAACACATTCTATGGGATCGACCGGTTTGCCTCTGCGGCCCGCGATCCAACGACTGGCGGTCCCCTGGGGCGAACGGGTATCCTCTTTGCAGCTGTCGGATTGGGCAGATTTGGGTCGGCCTTAAGCAATCAGGCCGACAGTGCCTACGGAGCGAGCATCGGCTACCAGAAGTTTCTAGATAAGGACCATCGAAGGCAGCTTATCGTGGAGTTCGGCGGCCGCAAGGAGACGAGCGGAGAGAGCGAAGGGGAGGCCGGCGCTGCAGCACGTTATCAGTGGGCGTTAGGGCAGCAGACGGTAATACAGATCGACGCGTTCGCCGCTGCCCGCGAACACACCAGCGCTTCTTACGGCGCCAGGGTTGAGTTCCGTTTCATGTTCTAATACAGGTGATGAACAGTGGCCGACTTGTCGCACCCACATCGGTCAGATAGTACAAGGTAGCAGGGTACCCGACCAGTGCTAATCGTTTTCCAGGTTGTCGCCTTTCTTATACTCAGTGCGGTTTCGTACACTGTCATCGTTCTGGCGATCTCAGTAGGACGGCGGGAAAGGTGCCGAATTAAGGCCTACGAGAAGTCGCTGGAGCACCTTGAGAGACGCTTTGCCGATGAAGTACAACTCCGGCAGGTTCGGAAGCGACGAGACGAGCTGACCTGGCAAGGGTATCGAAAACTTGAAGTTCGCAAGAAGGAGTTACTTGACAAGAGTGGCATCTGCGCTCTTGAACTCGCACCGCGCGGTGGACAGCCGCTGCCGCCGTACAAACCCGGCCAATTTCTGACATTCAAGCTTGTGATTGGCCGGGAGAAACAAACGGTGGTGCGCTGCTACTCGCTGGCCGACTGTTACCGAGCGGAAGAGAACTGCTACAGAATCGTAGTCAAGAAAGTGTTGCGGCCGACAACCAAACCAGACGTTCCCGACGGCCTGGTTTCATCATACTTTTACGACAACGTTCGGGAGGGGGAATTACTTGATGTGCGGGCGCCGGCCGGCAACTTTGTGCTCGATTCGAGTCGAGACGCGCCCGTCGTTCTGGTGGCCGGTGGTATCGGCATCACACCGTTATGGAGCATGCTCAATGAGATTGTAAGGCGCAATTCCGCACGCGATACGTGGTTATTCTACGGAGTGCGACATGGAGGTGAACGTATCTTTCGAGAGAAGCTCGCTCGGATACGATCGAGTCATGAGAACGTAAATGTTCGCATCTGTTACAGCTCGCCACGCGAAGGCGATCGGAAGGGAACAGACTACGATCACGAGGGTCGAATCACCATTGAATATCTTAAGCAAGAGATTCCGACACATGAGTTCGAATATTATATATGCGGTCCTCCGCCCATGATGAGTACACTAACCAAGGGCCTCAAGGCCTGGGGCGTCCTCCCATCAAGCATCAGAACGGAAGCGTTCTGCACTCCAGCGAGGGAATTATCGAAGACCTCCATGCGCACAATAGATGCTCAGCACGCTCAAGGAGTGGAGGTCAGTTTCGCCAAGTCCGAACGAACAATTCGGTGGGATTCGGAGGCCAACAATCTTCTTGAATTTGCAAGAGCAAACGGCATCTCCATGGAATCCGGTTGTGAAGCAGGGAGCTGCGGAGAATGCAAAGTGGCGGTTAGGAAGGGGGAAGTGGACTACATCAGTGAGCCGGGATTGGATTGCGAAATAGATTGTTGCCTTACCTGCATCGCGGTACCTAGGGAAAACGTTGTCTTGGAAGCGTAACTCAACGGGTGCTGGCGCTAATGGAGCCGTCGGCGGGAAGGGCTCCACCTGGCAAGGTAACGCTAGTGGCGGTCTGCGCTGATGAGCCGGCCGGCAAACCAGTGAGCGATTGCGAGAAACGCTCGGTTTGTCTGACCGTCCATCGGGGAATCGAGCACGACCGGTTGATGCAGACCAAGGGTCCGGCAGCGTATCGACAAGCGCGCATTGTGGATCTGTGCCAGGAAGCCATGAGTCAAGGAGCGCTGCTCACCCGGGAAGACCTGGCCTATCGTGTTTTCTTCGTCAATGTTCGTACGATCTCTCGCGATCTCGAGGCGTTGCGCCAAACCAACCCGGAGACGCCCATTCCGCTTCGAAGCACAGTTCATGACATCAGCCCTGTTTTGACCCGCCGCGTGCGGATCGTGAGTCTGGCCCTGGAGGGGCTCACCACGACCGAGATTCAGCGGCGAGCGCGCCACTCGGTATCGTCGATCGACAACTATCTGTCGACCTTTACACGATGCGCTCAGCTGGCGCGACGTGACATGCAGGCCGGACAGATCGGCTTCTTGCTGAGGCGAAGCCGGAAGCTCGTCGAGGAGTACATCGACCTGCTGCATGAGTGTGAGTCAGACAAGAACATGGCGTACCATCTGGACCAACTACTGCATCTGGGACATGGAAGTGGGGAAAAAAATGGAAAGGGATGCGGTGGTGATCAATCCTAAGCTTGACCGTGTCCGCAAGATGTTCGGTGCGTTGCGGGAGAAGAGTCTCAAAAACGCCTTGGCCCACGTGATCGGCCGGGATTTTCCCCGTATTGGAGGCGATCGTATACGGGCGTTGTGTGCGGAGATGATTCTCGATGTGGTGGCCGAACACTTGCGTCCGCGCGAGCATCTTCGTCACGGACAGATCCTCTGGTTGGGTGTGGACATTAACGATCCGCCATCCCGTGGCAAACGCACCGCGGACACTGACTTGGTTCCCGTTGTCCTGGACCTCAGCACCGACCAGGACATTCTTGCCCGAATCAATCGCGTTCCAGTTGAGGAGCGTCTACGGATGAGGGCTGTCCGTTTGTGTGAGCAGGCTTATCAGCAAGGGGCGTTGTTATCGAACGCCGATCTGGCGGAGCTCATGACGGGAGATGCCTCGCGAATCTCCAGCGTCTTGACGGCGCACGAGCGCAACAGAGGGAAGGTTGTCCCGCGTCGTGCAACCTTGCACGACATGGGCTGCGGGATCACCCACAAGCGGATTATCTGTTGGAAGCGGTACGCAGACGGCAAGTGTTCGGACCAGGTTGCCCGCGAGACGTACCACACTGTGGAGGCGGTGGATCGGTGCCTGGGCCAGTTTGATCTGGTTCGTCACTGCCGAATGCAGGGGATGACACCGGCCGAGACGGCCTACGCGTTGAACTGTGGCCCGAGCCTGGTCGAGGAGTACCTGCGGATCGATCGTGAGTTGACGGGGGCAGTGGAGGACGAGAATGCGATTGAGATCGATTGACGTTCGGTGTAGAGGTCGGACAATAGTTGATACCGGCGCAGAGGATAGGGCTCTGCTGAGGAGCAACCTGAGCGCTCACGCCGGTGCCAGGACGGGGGTGGTGGGGCTGCTTGCACAGCAGCCCTCCGCCTTCCCCAACGACCCCGACGCGTTCTGGCCACAAAGCGATGAACCTCGGGGTTTGGGGCAGAGCCCCAAGGCAACACCCCGCACCGGTGGGACATATGTCTAGATTGGTCGGCTGGGGATCATAGGCCGACTTGCGAGCGTAACTCTATGTGTACAGAGCGTTTAGCATCTCCCAACCTGCACGCCGCTTGTGGTAGGTACCACCTGAGCACGGGCCGTTGTTGAGGCCGCGGCCCGGGGTGGCCAGCCTCCTCGCCTCGGCTTCTTGCACCTTCTTCCGACAGATCATGGGCGTTTGGCCCGACCGCATCGGACAGGATAGCGAGCAACCTTTCGCCCCGCTGGCACAGCGCTGGCCACGTCGGGCAGCCTAACGGGCGGGACACCGATTGCGGCTCCTGCTTCTACCGAGGCTGCGCCTGCTGCCGTGTTTTCCCCTTCGTTCGAGGTAGACAAGAATTCTCGATTGCTCCACCGGCCGTCTCCACAAATCGCGGATGACGCGTGATGTAGCTGTCGTCAACGCCCTTGGCGATGTGGCCGGCGAGGATGTGATACTGCTGTATCGGAACTACTGGATCCTTTGATTCGGCGGCTGCGGTCGATGCGGAGTCACGCAGTTTCGCAAACGTCAATGCCCGTTTGACACCCGCCTGCTACGCGTTTTCCGTAGTATCGGGCAAGTGTCTCTCCCAGGCGTCACGCGCCTGCTTGAGAAAGCTACGTGAGCGAAGCACTCGGTACCGAGCGCGGTTTCGTTCCACGAGCCCGACGTCCGGATCCGTCAGAAACCGTAGCGCCACGCGGATCTGATAGTCCGCCCGCGCTGTGCCGAGGGACTGCGCCACGTCAGAAACGATCTGATCGTACGCGACCGGCCCGGACGATTTCGCGAGGGCGCGGGCGACGGCATCATAGGTAGAACGCGGGCAGCGGAATGGTCTCAAATCATCTGGACGGTACTCAGCCACAACCTCGCGCTTCCCCGTGCGCTCAACGCGGTACTCTTTCGCCTTGCCGCGTGGAAGCGTTCGGGGCGACGCGACCTTCTGGTCGATAGTCGATTCCTCGACGAGCTGTTCGAGGCTGGCCAACTGCTGAATCAATGTGCCGACGGTGTCGTTCGCTGCCGGCGCCTGCTTAACCACCTCGCCCAGCAGCTGATTCACCCGCCGGAATCCCTGCCGGATGTCCCGTGCTCTAGCCATCTGTTCCTCCACCATGAGCTACAAGGCATGGTACAGATTCACTTTGGCCTGGCAACCATGAAAAAAAGGGCCATTATGGCGTCAAAAACAGGGTTGACGTGCCTCACGAGGCGTACAATAATAACTGTGTCACACGTGTGTCAAGGTGATCAGCGATGAACGAGGAATTCCTGACCGTTTTCAGAATCCTGGGGGTCTACGGTGACGGCAACGGGACGTTCGGCACCAACGAGGAGCTGATCGCGCGCATGCGGGCGGACACCGGGTATCAGAATGAGGAGCGCGCGTTCATGGAAATGGTCCTGACCACGGTCAACCGAGGGGTGGCGGAGCAACTGCTAAGCCTGCTCCATTCCACGGCCCGGTACGTGTCCGATCTTATTCGCGGCGACGTTCCGGTGTTGGTTTCACGCGATGATATCGTGCAAATGGCCGCGGGTGCCACGTCACGCGAGTCCGATGCGCTCCGCCTCGGCCGGAGCGTCGAAAGGGCCATCCGCAACCAAGTGGCAGTGCAAAGCGAGCGCCACGCCGAACAGCTTCTGAGCCAGATTCAGGAGTTGTTCAACTCAGCCGCTACGGGGTTCGTTCCTCCGTCGGGGAAGCTCCTCAATACCGATGGGATTGCCGCGCGAACGGGGCTGGCCGTCAAGACCGTGCGCCGGCTGTGCAACGAAGGCAAGATCGACGCTGACAAGACCGGGGGTGGCGAGTGGCGAACCACGGAGGATCGTCTTCAGAACTCACATTATTTCAAGCGCCGGAGGAACGGAAACGGTGCCGAGCTGGAGTAAGAATCCGCGCGATCGCCATCCCGTTGGCCGAGGTGTGCTGCGCAAGCATATCAAAGGGCGGGCCTGGTACTTCCACTTCAAGGACGAGCACGGCGAGTGGCGATCGGTTTCTACCGGTCACCGTGACAAGGCCGGGGCCGTCGAGTTCGCCACGGCCAAGTCGCTGGAGATGACAAGGCGCGAACACGGCATCGTTCCGGACGACGCCAAGATCACCAACGACACGATCGTCAGCGCCTCCGATGAATGGCTGGGGTACGTCAAGAAGAGTCTCAAGCCGGACACGCACAAGACCTATCGCAGCGTCATTGGAAACCTGCAGAAGTTTTTCAACGAGCGCACGCGCGTTCGCCGTCTGGAGCAGTTTGACAAAACGGTTGCGATGGCGTTCCGCGACTGGCTGATTGACGGCGATCGAACAAAGAAGACCGCTGACAACAACTTGATTGCCCTTCGCGCCTTTTTCAACTGGTGCATCGAACTCGGCAAAATGCGCAGCAACCCGATCCGCGAAAGAAAAACGGGGATCAGGTTGTTCTTCAACGACGACTCGAAGCGGCGCCACGCCTACACGGCGGACGAGTACGATGCGATCGTCCGTCACGCTCAGCCCGACATGACCTTGCGCTTCCGATTCCTTGCCAACACCGGCCTTCGTATCGGCGAGCTGGCCGCGTTGGAGTGGGCGGACGTCGATCTTCAAGGTTGGTGGGTACACGTCCGTGCAAAAACAACGTGCGACGGGTTTGAGTGGTCACCGAAGGATCGTACCGATCGTCGGATCCCCATCGAGGGCGATCTCCGAGAGCTGGTCGTCAACCTAAAGGCAGCAGCAAACGGACTTCTAGCCGGTTACGTGTTTCCAGGCCAGGAGGGGCAGAACCGCATCAAGAACTTTGCGCGCACAACGCTCAATCGGCTGAAGGACGTGAGTGAGCCAGCGGGGATCGACGAAGCCGACCTCCTTTTACACAACTTCAGGCATTATTTCGTGAGCCAGTGCGCCGATTGCGGAATCGATATGGCATGCGTCATGGAGTGGGTCGGCCACGACGACCTGGCCATGGTCCTGCACTACTACCGCCTGCGGGATGAACACGCCCGCGCAGCGATGCGCCGTTTCACAACGGGCAACTCAGACAGGCACGAGGCCCGACCGCTGCGTCAAGCGGTCGGGCACAAACTTGGTCAACGTTTTGTTTCCAGTACTTGGAGGTCAAACAGATCATGATAGTTGAACCAGCTTTTGATGTAGACGGCAAACATGTCGCATGGGCCCTGGGCGTTCCGTTCACGCATCTTGACCAATTAGCGGATGCTCTTACGCAGGCGGCGAGGGGCATTGCCGAGAATCCTGACATCGGGCCTCCCGAGCTGCTGATTATGTGCATCACGCGCCATCAGCTGGCCCAGATCGTCGGCGCTACGGCGGACGACGTCGAGATCGAGAAGTTTGCCGGCGTTTTTTACGCTCACCTGCACGGGGGCCCGATCAAGGCACCGGACAAATCGTCAAAACGCAAGGGGCAGCCCGCCGCGCCCGAGCACGGGATAGTTGAACCAGTCTTTGACGTAGACGGCAAACATGTCGCATGGGCCCTGGGCGTTCCGTTCACGCATCTTGACCGATTGGCGGATGCCCTTACGACGGCGGCGAGGGGCGTTGCCGAGAATCCTGACACTGGGCCTCCCGAGCTGCTGATGGTTGGCATCACGCGCCATCAACTGGCCCAGATCGTCGGTGTTCCAGCGGACGACGTCGAGATCGAGAAGTTTGCCGGCGCTTTCTACTTCCACCTGCACGGTGGCCCGCTCAAGGCACCGGACAAATCGTCAAAACACAACGGGCGCCCCGCAGCGTCCCAACGCGCACCTTTGGGGAACATATGGGGAACCAATGGTTTGACCTATAAGCAAAACCTGCGTTTCCGTGGGAATACAAAGCGAAAAAAGGACTCTTGAGTCGATCAATCGGAGAGGGGGGGATTCGAACCCCCGGTACACTTGCGCGCACACTGGTTTTCGAAACCAGCTCCTTCAGCCGCTCGGACACCTCTCCCGCAAAACAGTGAAGATGACGAAGTGAATCGTCAATCGTCAATCGCCAATCCCCATGAGTGTGGGTTCATAACGGCTCACCATCGGCGAGTCAACGGGGACGCGTCCGCACCGGTGCGGGCGGCGTGGGGCCGGCTTTCCACCCGGTCAAATGACAGACTGGAAAACCTGTCCCACAGGGCCGCCAGAGCGCGAGGGGCGGAATTCAAGCAGACTCCGGGGCGTTCCGATAAAAGAGGCAAGCTCGGGTGGAACGATTCCGGAGCTTCGGGTGGATCGATTTCGGAGCAGGGCATGTCGGTTGTATCGTCTCTGAGGCGACTGTTTAACAAGGCGGGCACTCGGCCTTTTGCGGCTGATCAATACTGGGAGGACAGACACCAGTCATTCCGCGGGTGCTTCAAGGCGGTCGCGAGTCTACGGCTCACCGAGGACCACAACGAAGAACAATACGCCGTGAAGCGGTTCCACATCGACCGTGCAATTCGTCGCCACGTGCCGGAGGCGGCAGGCAAAGCGTTGCTGGAGGCTGGTTGCGGCGTCGGGCTGATGACGCCGGCTTATGTGCAACTCGGATTCGATGTCGTCGCGGTCGATTTTTCCCCAACGGCGATCGAGGAGGCAAGGAAGCGCACCGTCGACGCGCAGTTTGTGCGCTCGCGGCTGGCAGAACTCGAACTGAACCGCACATTCGACGTGATCACTGTCATCGACGTGCTGCTCCACATCGTGGACGATGACGAGTGGCTCGCGACGCTGGAGGTGTTGGCCCGGCACCTGACGCACGCGGGCGTCATGATCGTGCTCGACTGGATCGGCGAATGGGTTGGCCCCCTGGGGGACCATTGCAGGATACGCCCGATGAGCCGCTATGTGGCCGCGCTCGCAGACGTCGGACTGCGAATCGATGCGGCTGAACAATTCAGGCTGGAGCACGAGGATGTCAGGAAAGACCTGCTGACCATCCGGCATGTGAGGGATTGACGATTGTTTGGGGAAGGCACGAAGGGACGAAGGCACGAAGGGGGAGGATGGACGATTCACTTCGTCACTCTTCACTCTTCACTTTTCACTCTTTAGGTGTCGTGCGATGAGGTTTGAGTACACATTGAACTGGGACGGTCGTTGTCGCTGGCGACCGACGACGACGCTGATCGATCTGGAGGTCACCAGCCCCAACGACCATATGGCAAGGGTCATCCGCAATGTGGGCAGTTTCTACGAGAGTGATCTACTGGAGCATATTGCCCTGCGCGGCCCCCGCGGCGGCATGTTCATCGACGTCGGCGCGAGCTTTGGGAATCATTCCGTGTACTTTGGGAGATTCCTGGCTGACTGTGTTGTTGCCGTCGAACCCTGCCTCGAACTGGTCTCGGTTCTCAAGAGAAACCTGAAATACAACGGAATCGCCAACGCCCTGGTGCTGGCCTGCGGGGCTGCGGCACGTCCCGGACTGGGACGCGTTGTAGCACCACCGGCAAGCGCGCATAACATTGGCTTCACCCGGCTTGAGCTCCTGCCCTTCGATGCCGGCACCAGCGATGCCCCCGACGTCGTACCGGTCAAGACGCTTGATGAAATCGTGGCACAAGCCCAGCAAAAGTTCGACTGCACCGAGGTCAGCTTCGTCAAGATCGACGTCGAGGGCATGGAGTTGGACGTACTGGAAGGGGCCACGGATACGTTGGCCCGCCACTGCCCACAACTGGCGGTGGAGCTGAGCACCGAGGACGCCTTGGCCGCGGTGGGGGCGTTTCTCGGGAAACGCGGCTATGAGCCCGTGGGGCGTTTCTGTGCGACTCCCACATACCACTTCAACAACCCGCGAGTCCACAAACTGAGGAAGCCGCCCTCGCGACTTGCCCGCTGGTGGCACCGCCGATATCTCAATTCGCCCGAGATGGGCTGAATAATCTGCTTAGCATGACAGCGCTGTCTTGGGTGCGGAGCATGGTTCTGAGTGCAGTGAACCATGATGGGCGGAACCCACGGATTCGAATCCGTGGGCTTCGGGGGCCTTCGGTTCGCGACCTAGCGCTGCCATATTAGACTGCGCCACATGGACGTTTCACGCCTCGCAGCATAAAATGCTTGTCGAAAAAACAAGATGATACACAATTGCAATGCAGAGCATGAATGAATCAGGACAGGACGCTTCGGGCGAGTGATTGACTATGATCAGGTTGGCGCCGGAGGGCGCGTGGCAAATGGTTTGGAGCACGGCGGGGGCGGGAGTGATTCTCTGGGCGGCGGGGGAATGGTTGTGGCCCGGGGCGTGGTTCTGGGCGGTTTTGATTCTGCTGGTCTTGGTCTGGGGTTGGTCGATTGCCTTCTTCCGTGACCCCAAGCGCCAGGGCACCTTTTCGCCCAATGAGCTTTGTGCTCCGGCGGACGGGAGGGTGGCTGACATCACCGAGCTTGAGACGTATGCACCCATCGATGGGCCGGCGGTGCGTATCGGCATTTTCCTGGGTCTCTGCGATGTGCACATCAACCGTTCTCCTTGTGGAGGCACGGTCCGGTCGACGACGTATCGTGCGGGGAAGTTTCTTGCAGCCATGAATCCGGCGGCTGGTGAGGTGAATGAGTCGAATACCATGGTGCTCGATGCGGCGCCGCCGATTGCGGGCCCGGTGGTGGTTCGGCAGGTAGCGGGGATGGCGGCCCGGCGTATTGTGTGTCACGCTCGGGAAAGGGCGCGACTATCGATCGGAGAGCGGTTCGGCTTGATCAAGTTCGGCTCGCGCACCGAACTGATCGTGCCGAAGTCGGCCGGTATGGAAGTGTTGGTGGTAGTCGGCGACAAGGTACGTGCGGGTTTGACGGTGTTGATGCGGTGTCCCCTGGGGTCGGAGAAAGCGACGGGATATGAGCGTGGTTCTGAAGATGCCGCCGGAATCGGAGCGCCGGCCGCGTCGGCGCCGGCTTAAGTACATCGCGGTCTTGCCGACGCTGATGACGCTGGCCAACCTGGTGTGTGGTTTCTCTGCCATTCATTTCGGGTTGCGGGCCATGTACGCCGCCGGTGCGGAGATCGACTCCTCCGTCGAAGCTACGCTGGACAGTCAATTGGTCGAGCGGATGCTTCCGTCGTTTCTCTCGATCGGGGCGATGCTGGTTCTCTTGGGGATGATGCTGGACATGCTCGACGGACTGGCGGCGCGGCTGATGAAACGGTCCAGCGAGTTTGGCGCCCAGGTGGATTCGTTGGCGGACGTGGTGACGTTCGGGGTGGCCCCGGCGATCCTGGTGGTAGCTCTGATGATGCGCGAGTGGCACAGTGAGTTGGTGGTGACGCCGTTGAGCGTTCATGCGGTGGGACGTGCCATCTGGGTTTGTTCCGCAGCCTATTGTATTTGCGCAGCGGTGCGCCTGGCCCGGTTCAACGTGGAGCAGGGTAGAGCCGATTTCAGCCATCGGAGTTTTCGCGGGTTGCCCAGCCCGGGAGCGGCGGCGGTGATAGCTTCTCTGGTCATGCTGCATGAGCACGTCGGTGACACCTTCGGGGCGGTGATGCTGTACTCGCTGCCGGTGGTGACGCTGGGAACGGCGTTCCTGATGATCAGCCGCGTTCGCTATGAACGGATTACGCAGGTGTATCTGGTGAAACGCCGGCCGTTCGAGCATGTCATCGTGCTTGTGGTGGTGTTTGTGGTGTTCTGGTCTTACAAGGCCCAAACGCTGGCGGTGCTGTGCTGCTTGTATGCAGTCAGCGGTCCGGTGATCGAGGTGGTCAAGCGTTGGCGGGCGGGGCGGGGCGGGCCTGCGGAACCTGCGGATTCGGCGAAAGAAATAGTGGTTGACAAGCGGTCACATCAGGCTTAATGTTTGGAATGTGTTAGGTATTTGGGCGGCGTTTGGTCCATGGGCTCCGATGGCGTGAGAGTACGATTCGCCCCATCCCCGACGGGCTATCTCCATATCGGGGGTGCCCGCACGGTGCTGTTTAACTGGCTACTGGCCCGCCAGTCTGGGGGAACGTTCGTGCTGCGAATCGAGGACACCGATCGCAGTCGGTATGTGGCTGATGCGGTGGGCAAGATACTCGATGACCTGCGGTGGCTGGGCCTGGACTGGGACGAGGGGCCGGAGGTGGGCGGGGAGTCTGGGCCTTACTTTCAGAGCGAGCGGCTGGATCTTTACAGCGAACACGTCGACCGGCTGCTGGATAGCGGCGACGCGTACTACGTCCTGGAGACGCCGGAGGAGCTGGCCGCGATGCGTGAGCGGGCCCGGGCGGACAAGGGCGAATTCAAGTATCCCAGGCCCGATCCTCTGCCGACCGTGGAAGAGGGCCGGCGGGCCCGTCAGGCGGGCGGGCATGTTACGGTGCGGTTCAAGGTGCCGGACCGCGACATCATGGTGCACGATGAGATTCTGGGTGAGGTCGCGTGGGCACACCAGGACTTGGAAGATTTCGTTATCCAAAAAGGTGACGGTTGGCCTACGTATCATTTCGCGTGTGTGGTGGATGACCAGTTGATGCGGATCTCGCACGTGCTGCGGGGTCAGGAGCACCTGACCAATACGCAGAAGCACGTAGCCCTTCAGGAGGCGCTGGGCTTTGCGAGGCCGGTATACGCACATCTGCCCCTCATCTTCAATATGGACGGGTCCAAGATGAGCAAGCGCGACAAGGAGAAGGCCGTCCAAAGAGGCCGGGAGCCGCCGGAGATCGACGTGCACGATTTTAGGGCGGCGGGGTATCTTCCCGAGGCCCTGTTGAACTTCATCTCGCTCTTGGGCTGGTCCCCGGGAGACGACCGGGAGCAGCTCAGTCTTGATGAAACCAAAGAAGTTTTTTCGTTGAGCCGGGTGGGCAAGACCAGCGCACGGTTTGATCGCGACAAACTGCTGGCGTTCAACACGGATTGGGCGGCGCGGGTGAGTCCGGATCGGCTGCTGGAAGGTCTGAAGGACTTTGCGCGGGTGAACGGTTCCCCACTGGCGGATGCCGATGAGCAGCAACTCGGTTACCTGTTGCGTGCCAACCGGGGGATGCGCACGTTCCGCGATGTTGAGATGAAATCGGCAGTCTTGTTCGTGGACGATGAAGCGTTTGACTATGACGAGAAGGCGGTGCGGAAAGTCCTGTTGAAAAACGACGGGGCCGGTTACTCAATGCTGGAGACGCTTTTGGAGAAGTTGGAGACGGTAAGCGACTGGACGGCGGAGTCCCTGGAAGCGCTTCTGATGGGAGTGTGTGAGTCGCAGGATCTCAAGCTGGGCGCCGTGGCTCAGCCGCTACGGGTGGCGGTCACGGGCACCACGGTGAGCCCGCCGATCTACGATACGCTGGTGCTGCTGGGACGCGGACGGTCGCTTAAGCGCATCCGTCGGGCGTTGAAAGAACGGAAGTGACTGCCGCAATGGAGCGTGCCTTATGACTTTGCTGGTGACCGGGAGTATCGGCATTGACACTGTGACCACGCCGCATGGGACAGCCGAGGACGTCCTGGGCGGGTCGGCGGTTTATTTCTCTTTTGCGGCGCGTCACTTTACGCCGGTGCGGCTGGTCGGCGTGGTGGGGGAGGATTTCCCCGATGAATTCCGCAAGGTGCTGCAAAAAAGCAACATCGACCTGAGCGGTCTGGAGACGCGGGCGGGCAGCAAGACGTTCCGCTGGACGGGCAAATATGTCGGAGACATGAACGAGGCGGAAACCGCGGAGGTGTGTCTGAACGTGCTGGCGGAGGCGGGCCCCAAGGTTCCGGCAGCGTTCGCCGACAGTCAGGTGGTGTTTCTGGCCAACACCCACCCGGCCTTGCAACGGGAATTGCTGGGGCAAATCCGGCGGCCCCAACTGACCGTCTGCGACACCGTCAACCATTGGATAGAGCATGAGGGGGACGAAGTGCTCAAGACCCTCTCGGTGGTGAACGGTGTGATCATCAACGATGCGGAGTCGCGGCAGCTTACCGGGAAGTTCAATTTGATCGAAGCGGGTGAAGCCCTGATGAGGCTGGGGCCGAAGTTCGCGGTGATCAAGAAGGGCGAGCACGGGGCCATGCTGATCACTCCGGAGGGGCCCACGGCGATACCGGCCTTTCCGACCAAGGAGGTCCGCGATCCCACCGGGGCGGGTGACAGTTTTGCCGGCGGCATGCTGGGCTATCTGGCGACGACGGGCGATTTCGGGCCAAAGAATCTGCGGCGTGCGATCGTACGCGGCACAGTGGCGGCCTCGTTTGTCATCGAAGGATTCTCGCTGAGTCGCGTTCTGGAGGTGTCGCGTGATGACATCGATGAGCGGGTAAAGACGTTTGTGGACATGTTGCGGATCGACTTTTGAACTGTGTGCGATGACTGCGGTCCGATTGTGGTATGAATCTGATTGTGACCGCCCACGGGTTGCAACCCGTGGGCTTTTGATGGTTGCGTCGGATACTTAGAGATCGATAGTGGTGCGGGTTTTTGTCGCCATCGAACTGGAGCAGCCGCTGAAGCGCGTGCTGTTGAATATGATCGACGGTTTGTCGGCGTCGGGGCGAGATGTGCGTTGGGTGAGACAGGAGCAGATGCACCTGACGCTGAAGTTCCTCGGCGACGTGCCGGACGAAAAAGTGGCTGAGGTGTGTGACGTATGCTCGGAGGCGGCGGGCGGGTGCCGGACGTTCCCGCTAGCCATCGACCGGTGCGGTTGTTTCCCGCCGCAGGGAAGGGTTCGTGTGATCTGGGGGGGGATGGCGACGCCGCCGGCGGAGCTGATCGATTGTGCCCGGCGGTCGGAGGAAGGTTTCGAGGCATTGGGCTATGCACGTGAGAGTCGTCCGTTCTCCGCCCACATGACCATCGGGCGGGTTCGCAACGATAAGACCGGCGGTCGGCTGCGCGGGGCGGTGCAGGGGCTGACGATAGGCAGCGCCAGCCAAACGGTCGAGCGCCTGACCGTTTTTCAGTCGACCTTGCAGCCCAGTGGTGCGCAGTACACGGTTCTGGGCCAGTATCCATTGGGGTGCGGGTCGTGATGAGTCAGGAGCGAGTAAGGGAGTCCAAGTAATCATGAGCATCGAAAAGGCGGCAACGCGAAAACTGGCGCTGGAGCGCGCCCTTCAACAGATTGAAAAGTCTTTCGGCAAGGGGGCGATGATGCACCTCGACCAGAAAAACCTGCTTATTGAAGGTGTCAGCACTGGTTCGTTGTCGTTGGACCTTGCACTGGGAGGCCGGGGATTCCCACGCGGCCGGATTGCCGAGCTGTATGGGCCGGAGTCCTCGGGCAAGACGACGTTGGCCCTTCAGGTGATCGCGTCCGCCCAGCAGGACGACGGGGTCTGCGCGTTCGTGGACGTCGAGCACGCCTTGGATCCCTCGTGGGCCAAGCGATGCGGAGTGAAGATCGAGAACCTGCTGGTGAGCCAGCCCGACTCGGGCGAGGAGGCCTTGGAGATCACTGAGATGCTGGTTCGCAGCAACGCGGTGGACGTGCT
>JAZGDL010000305.1:0-5830 GCA_036477795.1 Phycisphaerae bacterium | reverse complement strand
GCGGAACCCAAGAGGATCCGTACTGCACGATACAGTCGGGTCTCGATGCTGCAGGCAATGGGGACACGGTGGAGGTAGCGCCCGGAACATATCTTGAGAATCTGGTCTTCCCAACGGATCCCGATATCATTCTAATCAGCAGTACGGGACCGGAGGTGACCATCATCGACGGCAGCGCTGCGGCGGCGCCAACCATCAAGTTGTGGGCTACGAACCAGACAAACGCGACCGTAATCAATGGTTTTACCATAACCGGCGGTAGTGGGTGGATGCCGGGAAATGGCGGCGGGGGGCTTTTGCTATATCAAGCCTCACCGACCGTTAGTAACAACCTCATAAAGGGGAATAACAGTGTGGGCCACGGCGGGGGTGTCTACTCTCGTGAGAATAGTGCGATCTTGACCAATAATTTGATTATGGATAATACGGCTGCATCAGGAAGTGTGGGCGGCGGAATATTCCTGCAGGAAAACACTGGCCTGACCGCCCGGGGGTGTACGATCACCAATAACAGTGCCGGTGTCGCTGGGGATGGAGTATTCGTTCTTGCCACGATAGTGCCCGTACTAATCGACAACAGCATCATCTATGGTAATGGTCTAAGCGGCGACGACAATGAGATATATATCCAAAGTAACGGGGAAGTCACCATCAGACACAGCCTGGTCGAAGGCGGGCTAAGTGGGATCCATGTGGGAGGTTCCATCCCGGTCGATTGGGACGAGACCACGAATCTGGATGTGGATCCGGAGTTTGTGGATCCGGAGAACGGGAATTATCACGTCGAGCTTTGCTCCCCGGTGGTTGATATGGGCGACCCGGAGTACGTGCCGGCCAAGGACGAAACCGACATCGACGGTGAGCCGCGGCTGATGGACCTGGCCGTCGATATCGGCTCGGATGAGGTCGATAGGAGTGCGCTCCCCGATTCCAACGAGAATGGGATCCCCGACGAGTGCGAATGCCTGGCGGACCTCAGCGGCGACGGGGCCGTCGAAGCGTTTGACTTGGCCATTCTGCTCGGTGCCTGGGGTCCATGCCCGGACCCTTGCAAGCCGGGTGATCCGGCTGACACCTGCGCGGCCGACCTCAGTGGCGACTGTGGAGTCGAAGCGTTTGACCTGGCCATTCTGCTCGGGGCCTGGGGACCATGTTCGTGACTCGTGGTTCGTGATTCGTGATTCGTGTTCCGCAATCCGAAATCCGCAATCCGTTGTCCGCTCTTGATCTACAGTTGATTATGGCCTAACCTTGAGTGATGGATTTTATCCACGTTCGCAGGGGTTTTTTATGCGCCCTGTCTGATCGGCCTGGTCGAGATAAGGGCGCCTCAGCCTATCAGGACGGCCAAGGCCTCACTGGCATCTAATTTGCAAGATAACCCAGCGCAGAGCGAGTGTTCGCTCAGTGAAGGTGATGGAACTCGCCTTGTGGCATCTCGCACACAAGATGTGGTTTTTCACTCATCCATTCCCGGCCTGATCCGCCGGGAGTGAACTCGTGGCATAGCATGTAATCATAACGAATCGGTCTTAACCTACTTTTCGAGCTTTGAAGGAGGCGTGTTGTGTACCCCCGCCCATCCGTAAAGCGCCGCTTCATCGGGATTGGCTATCTGGGCGTCGTGATGCTGGCGTTGGGGGTCTGCCAAGAAGCGGTCCAGGCCAGGCCGAACATCCGCGAAGCGTTCTTCACCGTCTATCCCGATGCCGTGGGCACCGTGATCGACACGGTTCCGAGCCATCCAACCCACTGCGGAGTGTGCCACTACGCTTTCGGGGGCGGCGGACAGCGCAACCCCTACGGCGTTCGCCTCGGTGAGGTCATTGGCGACTTCCCAAACAACCCGGCCGGGCGCCAGCAGGCCGTGATGTTCATTCAGGGCGAGGATCCCGACAACGACGGATTCAGCACGGTGGTGGAGGTCACGGATCTGGCCAACTTTAACAACACGCCTACATTCCCCGGGCTGACGCCGGCGAACGTCGGCAATGTCACTGGCGTTGATCTGGGAGACATCCTGGTCCACCTCATCCCCACCACAGGCGGGGATACGACTCCCCCGGAGGTCGAAGTGTTGGAGCCGAACGGTGCTGAAGTCCTGACCGCCAATACCGGCACGACGGTGTCGTGGGTGGCGACCGACCCGAGCAATGTCATTGCCGTGGATTTGTATCTGTCCGAGGATGGTGGCGCCAATTTCAGGCCGGTGGCGTTTGGGCTGGCCAATACAGGCAGCCATACCTGGTTCCCGGCGAATCGTCCCACGAACAACGCGATTCTGCGAGTCGTGGCTATCGACACGTTCTCGAACGTCGGGCATGACGACAGCGACGCGCCCTTCGCGATCATTTCTCCGCCGGGAGGGATCGTGCCGACGACGCTGCGCGACTTCGATATGCCCGGCAGCCAGCCGTTCGAGGGTGGGTCTCTGAATCCGCCAGAGGCTTGCTACTTTTGCCACGGTGATTTTGACCAGGCCGTCGAACCATACTTCAACTGGCAGGGCGGCATGATGGCCCATGCTTCCCGCGATATTCTTTTCGAAGCCGCGATGGTGGTCGCCAACCAGGATGCGCCCGATTCCGGTGATTTGTGCCTGCGCTGTCATACTCCGAAGGCCTGGCTGGAGGGGCGTTCAGTTCCGACCGACGGCAGCCAGGTGCGGGCCAGCGACAAGTTCGGCGTGTCCTGCGATTTCTGCCATCGCCTGGTCGACATTTTTTACGAGGATGAGAACCCAACGCAAGACATTTCGATACTGGATGACTTGGTCATGCCGCCGGATGAATTCGGCAACGGCATGTACGTCGCCGATCCGACCGGTCTGCGTCGCGGGCCGTTTGAGGACGCGGGCGGCGGTCACGAGATTGCGTTTTCGCCGTTCCACCGGGAGGCCGCCCTGTGCGGCACCTGCCATAACGTCAGCAACCCGGCGTTCGAACGGGACGACCAGGGCAACTATGTGCCCAACGCGTTTGACCAAGCGGCAGCGGAAATCTCGGCCCACACGCTCATGCCCATCGAGCGCACCTACAGCGAATGGTTGTACAGTGAGTACAACACGCCGGAAGGCGTCTTCGCGCCCGAGTTCGCGGGAAATCTTGATCCGCCGTACGTCTCGACGTGTCAGGACTGTCATATGCGCGACGTCACCGGGCAGGGCTGCTTCTTCGGGCCGGTCCGAGACGACTTGCCGCTTCACGATTTCACGGGCGGCAGCACCTGGATGCCGGGGCTGTTGAGCATGATGTATCCGGACGAGATTAATCCGCTCGCGGTGGAAGCGGCGATCGAACGTGCCCGCTACATGCTGCAAAACGCAGCCGAAATGTCGGTGGGACGCGATGAGACGCAACTGCACGTGAGCATCACCAACAACACCGGCCACAAGCTGCCCACCGGCTACCCCGAAGGCCGAAGGATGTGGATCAACGTCAAGTTCCTCGATGAGGGGGGGATTCTGATCTCTGAATCCGGTGCGTACGACCCGGCGACCGGCATCCTGACCCACGATCCGCAGATCAAGATCTACGAAGCCAAGCCCGGTCTGGATGAGACGATGGCTCCGATCGTCGGTGTGGACCCCGGGCCCTCGTTCCATTTTGTGCTCAACAACAAGATCTTCAAGGACAACCGCATTCCGCCCCGCGGGTTCACCAATGCCGACTTCGCTTCCTTCGGCGGGGCACCGGTGGACTATGCGTACGAGGACGGGCAGTTCTGGGACGCCACCCCGTATGACATTCCCAAAGGAGCCGCGTCCGCGGAGGTTACCTTGTATTACCAGAGCACCACCAAGGAATACGTGGAGTTCCTCCGTGACGAAAACTCCACCGACACGAAGGGTCAGGAACTATTCGATTTGTGGAACGAGAACGGCAAGTCTCCACCGGAAATCATGCAAACTGTAACCATCCTGTTGAACCAGGAATGTCCCGCCGACCTGGACGGCAGCGGTTCCGTGGGCGCTTTTGACTTGGCGATCTTGCTGGGGAGTTGGGGCTCTTGTCCGGATTGTCCTGCTGATCTGGACGGGGACGGCAACGTGGGTGCCGCCGATCTTGCCCAGTTGCTGGGCAGTTGGGGACCGTGCGGGTAGGATTGCGGATTGCGGAGTGCAGGTTAATCGTTTAGCGGCGACCCGCAGGGGAGCGCGATCGAATTGCGGAATTGCGGGGCGCCTCATCCGAGCCCGGAGCCCCAGCGACGGGTCAGAGCACACCTGCACATACCCTATCTTCTTGGCAAACAGGCCGCTTCAGTCCTCGCCGGCCATTAGAATCGGGCGTTGTGTTCATAATGGCCTGATTCGGTGGAATGGAGTATATTTAGATAGATAGAGCTTTGCCGCTCTCGGTCTCTTCCCCCTGGAGGACTTTGGAGTGCTTGGTCTGACTTTGTTCGACATCTATATGGCCGCTATGATACTCGGCGCCGGCTACGTCGTCGTGTCCGCCGTGCTGGGCAATTTCCAGTTCTCCGCCGGCGGGGATGTGGGCGCAGGCGACGTTGGTGCCGGAGATTTGGGAGCTGGTTCCGGCGCGGACCTCGGCCACGGCGGCGTCGATACAGGTGCCGGTGACATCGGACATGATGTCGGGCACGATGTTTCTCACGACACGGGCCAGGTTGTGGACGCCACTGATGAGCGCCGCCGCGCCTTCAGCGCTTTCAGCCCGACCATCATCGCCAGTTTCATGGCGGGTTTCGGCGTGGTCGGATTAGTTCTGCAGAAGGGTTACGATTGGAAGCAGGTCTCGCTGCTGCCCGCCGCCGGTGGTGGTGTGGTGCTTGCTTATCTGCTGATGGCGGTGTACAACAAACTGGCCGCTGCCTCATCCGGTTCCAGTCATGTATCGGTCAGAGACCTCATCGGCACTCAGGCGAAAGTCACGACACCGATCGGTGAAGACTCACCCGGTGAAATCGCCTACGTGCTCAAGGGCTCGAGGTTCTCGCGCAGCGCGCGCAGCGCCAACGGCCAACCCATTGACAGAGGCGAGAAAGTGACCATCGAAGCGATCGACGGCAACAAAACGTACGTCTTGAAAGTAGATTGAAACCGAACGTAGGATTCAAGGAGCCGCGGGCTTCAGCCCGCGCGAGTCAGCATAGAGGACGTTTGCCTGGATACCCATTTCAACCCGACCAAGGTCGATTCAGTTTTTCTGAGTCGCCGGTCGCTATGACACCGGACCCAAGGAAGTCCGCAGGAAAGGAGACTTGCTATGACAACGTATGAACTGATCGCACAAGCATCCCGTCTGCCCCCGTGGGCCTGGATCGTGATTGTGGGCGGCGGACTGTTCTTCTTCGTGCTGCTGATCTTCGCGGCGCGCTACCGCAAGGCAGGCCCGAATGAGGCGCTCATCGTGTTCGGTGGTCTCGGCAAACGCGACGCCCAGGGCGACAAGATGCCCCGAATCATCAAGGGCGGCGGCGGCATCGTCTGGCCCATCATCGAGAGCTACGAGGTGCTCAGTCTGGAGCTGATGACCATCGATATCATCGCCAACAAGAACTACACCATCACGGGCGTCCCGATTAGCGTCGATTCCGTGGCCCAGATCAAAGTCCGCGGCGACGATATCAGCATCGGGACCGCCGCCGAACGATTCCTGTCGATGGGCATGCGGCAAGTGATGGAGATCGCGAAACAGACGCTCGAAGGCCACCTCCGGGCCATCGTCGGCACCTTGACCGTCGAGGAGATCTACAAAGACCGCGACATGTTCACCAGCAAGGTGCAGGAAGTAGCGGCCAGCGACATGGCCAATATGGGTCTGTCGATCGACAGCTTCACCCTTCGCGATATTCAGGACGAGGA
>JAZGDL010000304.1:0-3046 GCA_036477795.1 Phycisphaerae bacterium | reverse complement strand
GCCGTCCAATCCAAGGGCGTCCAGGATGTCACGAGGGTCCGAGCCTGCCACGACCGCCGTGACACCGGGGAGTGACGCCAGCGCCCCGTCGTCGACTGTGGCGGCACATCCCATGATCACCGTCTGCAACTCCGGTCGCCCGCGCCGCAGGCGTCGCACGAAGCGGCGCATTTTCGCCTCGCCCGTATGCGTCACCGTACACGAGTTGACGACGGCGACGTCCGCCATATCCGGATGGGCGACAGCCGATGCCCCGGCAGCCTCCAAAGACTGTCGCACCGCTTCCGTATCGTATTGGTTGGTCTTGCAGCCGAAGGTGTGGAAATAGACGCGCATCGCCGTGGGGATTCCTGAACTACTGCACCGGCGTGATCATGAAACCAACAGTGAAGTACCAGCCCCGCTCCCTGGCTCCTGCACCATCGCGCTGGAAACGCTCGAGCGCGACCTCGATCACCGCGCGATTGGCGGCGAACGGCGCGCCGGTGCCCACGGAGAAGTTCCACTCACTGGGTTGCTCGTTAGACGGGCTGAACGGCAACTGCGCGTAGCGGATACCCAACCGCAGCGGGAACTTGCCCCCACTCCCGGGTCCCGAAACGATCTCCAGCCCCGATCCCACTTCCCAGGTGTCGAATGCCTGCGTGCGGGTCCCCGGCAGACCGTCTTGCGCCCTGCTCCACGAACGCCATCTGGCGGTCGTCATGAGACGCGTTCGAGGAGTCACGGCCACCCATACACCGCCGGCCAGGGACACGGGCATCGCCACCTTGCTCGAAGACTCGGCCTCCAGCCCATCGTTGGGGGACATTAATCGTGTGGGGTTCACGGTCTCACTGGTCAAGGACGAGCTCACCCCGGCAGCGAACCCGAAGCCCAGGCGCGCATTTGGTAGCCACACCAGACCCGCCGAAAACGACGTCCCCGCAAAGCTCACGACGTCCCGCTCCAGAAATGGCTGGAACCCACCGCTATCGAAGGTGCGGGTCGCCGTGAATCGGCTCGAGCCGGCAAATCGATGCACCGCACCTCCTAGAGCCAGCTTAGCCGAACGCCTCCAGCCTATCGCAGCCCGAATGTCCACCACTCCCCCGTCGGCAATTATCCGGTCCTGCACCGGCAGGGGGAGATCACCAGCCATCACCGTGTCCACCGTCTTCAGATCGAACGTGCGCTCCGCAAACGTCGCGACGCTCACGTGGTAGGAAAACGACGACCGGCCAAACCCACCACCCAGAAAAAACAACGGGAACCTTGTTTCCTGCAATCCGGAGGCTTCCGTCCCCGCAGCCGTGTAGCTGCGGAACGTCGTGCCAGATACCGCACCGACCGTTACTCGCCCGAACGAGGCAGCCAGCGCCGGGTTGAGTACGGATGCCCGGTCGAAGATGTCGGATCCGCCACCCAGGGCAATCGATCGCACCCCTCCCACACGGCCCGGGAATCCGATACCTAGAGTTCCAAAGATCGAATTCTGCGCGCCAACGGCCGAAGGACTCAGCATGATCAACAGACCCAGCAATGCGAAAGGCTTCATCATCGCCCGAGATTAAGAGGCGGCACGTAGGTCACAAGTAGGGCGGGCTCCGAGCCGAGAAACCGGGTGGAACCGACACGCAGTTCCGCCACCGACGCCGCCTCGTTAACAAAACGCAACACGAGGGTCCGAACTGTGTCCGATGAAGCCTGCCAGAAAGCGACGATGCTGGAGATGTCGATCACGACCGTATCGGTTGTCCCCACACCCACCTCCGCTCTCACGATCGCAGCATCAGGCCTTGATAGAATCGGCGACTTTGCGCCGAAATACGCACCTAACGCTTCGGCCACGACCTCAAAGGTATCCGATGGCGCGCCAGGAACCGGTTCGACGGGGACGAAGAGCAAAAGCGCCCTGACGATGTCCGATGAATCCATGATAAATGATGGCGGCGCGAGCCGAACAAACGTCCGCGAAGAGGGCGTGCCCCCAATCAAGAGGCTCCCCGCCGGCGGACTCGGAAGGTCGGTGTCGACGAAACCGTCGAATTCAGGCGAGCGAAAATCGTTTAGTTCGACGGAATCACCATCGGCCTTCTCTACCAGGACGAAACGCGTGAGCAGGGCCCCGAGCGCTGACTCCCGTGTGTTGAGGCTGGCAAAGGCGGGCGTGCCGCCGCGAATCGAGAGCCCCAGCGCGATTTGACGATCATCCGCTTCAAACTCGGGAAAGGCGTCAACAGGTATAATTGTCCTAACCGTATCCTCGCTGACACTGTCGGGGATGGCCACCACGGCCACGATGGTGCTGTCCTCGAAGAACGGAGCCAGTGCCGCAAAGTCACCCTGTCTGTCAACAGACGGGGAGATTCTGTGCACCGTGATCTCGAGACCTGTCACGTCCGGACTTCGGTCGAGGATTACCAGGCTCAGCTCGAATGAGTCCTGTCGAACCACCGTGCCACGGGTCAGGGACTCGATTGCGGCACTGTCCGCGAAGGGCGCGAACCAGATCAGCCCGTGACTCTCGACGGCAGCCCCGCCTCCCACCACTTGCATACCGGTAGCCCCTCTTGCCTCCACGTACCCGGTGAAAGACGTATCTAGCTTCAGCGCTCCCACGAGCACCGTGTCGATGAGCTGGATTTCGCCGATGGGGCAAAAATCCGGGCATGCACCAGGGGTGGTGATGCTCTGCTCACAGGCGAGCACAGCAACCGTGCCCGCGGCCAACCCTCCGAGCAGGGCAAATCGTATTCCTCTTTGCATCATTGTATCCGTATTCGCTGCCATATGCTGTTGTCTGTTCCCGTGTTTGCCCATTCCCACTCATCCGGCACCGCCTCACGGCGCCAGATCCTCGGCCCCGAAGGGGTCGGGAATCAGGTCTGTCAATCTCCAACTCCTCGAACCCGACGGCCCGACCGCTTCGATCACCAAGTCGGTGCCCATTTCAGCAAGCACCTGACGGCACGCCCCGCAGGGAGCCGATGGTGGCGACGCGTCGGATACGACGACGAGACGGTCAAACCGTCTCGCTCCGGACGCAACCGCCGCTCCCAGCGCA
>JAZGDL010000303.1:0-22112 GCA_036477795.1 Phycisphaerae bacterium | reverse complement strand
TTGCGCATCAGGATAAGCGCCAGCACGAACCGAAACTGCAACCGCACCAGCCGTGTCTCATCCTTCAAGCGCCGGAAGAAGTTGACCAGCACGTCATCGTCCACCAGCAGGCGCTTTTTCTTCTCCTTCACCGGCATCCGCGTCTTGAAGCAGCAGTACGCCCCCTGCGGCAGCCCCTCCCAGGCAGCCACTGAGTACTCCTCCCGCCGAAAGCTCTCCCCCTGCTCATACAGCACGGCATAATAGACCTCGCCCTCGTCGATCAGCGCTCCGGTCTTGGCGCACCGCCCCACGGCCTTGTCAATCTGCCACTTCTCCACAAACCGCTCCCGACTGAAGAGTGAAGAGCAAAGACCGCTGGTGCGAGAATCCCTTCTCGCACCCGTCCCTACGTCCCTCCGTGCCTTTGTCCCCATACCTCCATCACAGTTCGATGGACGGGCTCACGTCTCGTACGAGACCCTCGACTACGCCGAGTTGACGCCGGCAGTGACTTTGTCGTTTGGCGAACGCCGGATGGGTAATCTCCGCTCCCTAATCCCCCACCGTGTCCCAAGTACAGCATCTGCCACTACGTTCCTTCGTCCTTCCGTCCCTTCGCCCCTACGTCCCTCCGTGCCTTATTCTCTCTCCTCCACAATAAACCGTCATCTCCTCACCGCGCAAGAAACCCACCAACGTCTGATTACCCGCCTCAGCCAGTTCCACCGCCAGCGAGCTCGCCGCCGACACCGCCGCCACCACCGGAACCCGCGCTTTCAGGGCCTTTTGCAAGATTTCAAAGCTGCTCCGCCCCGACACCATCAATACATGGTCATCCAAAGGCCACCGTCCAGCCAGCACCGACCATCCGATCACCTTGTCCACCGCATTGTGTCGGCCGACGTCCTCCCGCAAGCATAACAGCGCGCCGTCTCCGTCAAACAGCCCCGCAGCATGCAGCCCCCCGGTCTGGTCAAACACCTTCTGCTCCGACCGCAGCTTACCCGGGAGACTCCGCAATACATCGACATCCAGCACAAATCCGTCGCTCACCGGCTCCGCCGACCACCGCACCTGTTCAATGCTGGCCTTGCCGCACACCCCGCAACTGCTCGAAACGTAGAACCCCCGCCGCACCGGCGCCAAATCAACCGCCGCCCCACGCTTCAGCTCAACCACCAACACATTACCCGCCGACGCAGCCTCCACCGCCTCACAATGCTTGACGCTGACCACGTCACCCACATCTTTCAGCACCCCTTCGGTGGTAAGAAGTCCCACCGCCAGCTCGCCGTCGTGCCCCGGCGTGCGCATGGTAACCACCACCGGCTCCGTCCCCACGCGGATCTCCAGAGGCTCCTCCACCGCCACCCGGTCCTCAACGAGCGCACCCTCTCCGCCACCGCGCTGCACCTCAACGATCCGACTCATCTCCGCCACAGTCCCGCCGCCCCCAATTCGCCCTTCGATCCGAAGCTAGATCTTTACCACGCGCACTACCACATTGTAATCCGGCTCGCAACTGGGCTTGTCGTACACGCCGCGCCTTATTAGATCATTCGCCAGAGGCCAAAAGGCTTGCACGTGCCCCGGGCGCATACCGCCGTCTGCCCAGCACACGCCTTCGACCGACGCCCCGTGTTCAGCCGTCACCCGAATGCGCTCCCCGTGATTCAAGCCCAACGAAGCTACATCATCCGGATGCATCAAAACGGCTTTACGCGTTGTAGCTCCGGTCAGCGAGTCCTTGGCAACGCTGATGCGATGCTGCGAGTTCCATTGGCCGAACCCGCGCCGCGTACTCAACATCAAGCACCCTTCGGGCACCTTGTGCGCATCCGGCTTCAGCACGCTGAACACCGCCCGGTGCTGGGGCATATTGGTGAATCCGTTCTTGAACAGATATTCACCGCCCCACTGCATCTGCCTGTGCGGCTGGGAAAGGGACGCGATTCCCTCATACACGCCGATGGTACGAGCCATCATCTCGCGAATCTGTTGTGTGCTTTGGTAGCTGAACCCGCGCAGTTCATCACCCAGCACCCGCCGGGCGATTTCGCGCAGAGCGAACCAAGACTCCGGCAAACCGGCCCACCGCATCGGCAGCGTTCCGCGAAAAGCTCTTATCGTTCGGTCGGTGGCCGTGGTGGTGAACACGCTGTCCCACTCGTACCAGTTGCGAATCGGAATCACCAGCGACGCTTCGCCCGGCTCGATCATTGCTTCACTGTTCATCATCACGTCCAGCCGGATCCGATACGGCACCTTGCTCAACACCCGCTGGACATACCGCCGGTCCGGCATGGTCTCGCGCAGATTGCCTCCCAAGGACATCAATAGCTCAATCTTCCCTCGGTCGGCAGTCTCAATCATCTTCCCGGTGGCCAGCCCCCTCCGGGCCGGCACCTTCGCGCCCCAGACTGCGCTGAAGCGCTTGGCTGACTCCGCGTTCACGGTGCTGCCCCCGGGAAAGATGTCGGGGGCCACGCCGCACTCGCCCGAGGCCTGCACACCGCTTTGGCCCCGAAGCGGAGCCACGCCCGCATGGGCCTTTCCCAGTTGGCCCAGCACCAACGCCAGGTTCATGATCGCTTTGACGTTGTCCGTACCTCTTCGATGCTGCGTCAGCCCCATCCCCCAGCAGAACACCGCATTCTCGCACCGGGCCAACACCATAGCCACGCGGCGCATCTGTTCGGTGGTCGCACCGCCGGCCTCGGCGAGATCATCAATGGACTGGCCCGCCAGTGCGTCGGCCAGTTTCTCAAAGCCGTTTGTCCTGGTCTCGATGAACGCCCGGTGCTCGCCGGTCAGCAGACTCTCTTCAATCAGAATCTTCACAACGCCGTTGAAAAACGCGATGTCACCGCCCGCCCGCACCTGCACGAAATCATCGCAAATCCTGCTGCCGAACAGGGCGCTGCGCGGGCTCGAGGGCACCCAGTACCGCTCCAGCCCCGGCTCGCGATAGGGGTTGATCACGATCACATAGGGCCTGCCCCCTCGCCGCGCCCGGCCCTTCTCGATATAGCGCAGAGTCAGCGGCTGATTGTTGGCCAGGTTGGTGCCGGCCAGCACCAGCACATCGGTATTCATGAAGTCGCTAAGTGTTCCCGATGACGCCCCCACCCCCACCGTGGCTTTGAGCGCCGTGACGCTGGCGGCGTGACACTGCCTGGCACAACTGTCCACGTTGTTGGTCTTGCCCACCACCCGGGCGAACTGCTGGAAAGCGTAGTACTCCTCGTTGCCCACCGCCTTGCTCGTTGTAAAGAAGCCGCACCGCGAACCCCGCCGGCCCTCGATCCATTCGGCGGCCAGGTCGTACGCTTCGGCAAACGAAACGGTCCGGTATCCCTTCTCCCCACGGCGCCACAGCATCGGCCCGGTGAGGCGACCCAGTCGCTCGATGCGATCGTTGCCCATCCGGGCCACTTTCGCGGCATCGGCGAACGCCGACAGGTCCGCTTCATCGCGCAGGACCTCTTCGATCAACCCCATCCGCACCAGACACAAGTGCGGTTGATGGGGCAGCACATTGTCCTTCAATCCGTCCGTCTGAACGGCGCAGCCGTTGCAAGGCCCGTTCAGCACCTTCCAGGCCCGGTGCCATCTGCCGTAATTTTCTTGCAGCGTTTCCAAGAGCGCCAAGAGGTGCCGAGGCTTTTGCGGCGCAAGCACTCCGAACGGCGAATACTCACGAACCAGAGTTTTCAAATGCTCAATCGCACCCATCGCAACAGGACGCCTTGGTTCCTCAGCCCCTTTCAAGCTCGCGAGCCGAACACTACCATAAACGCATGCCCGAACAAATCTCCATCGGCGGCGGCGTTCTTATCGGCGGCAAGTCCGCGCGCATGGGCACCGACAAAGCGACCATGCCCTGGGGCAACGCCACCATTCTCGAAACCATCGTGCATACCGCCCGCCAGGTTACCACCGACTGCGTTCTACTTGGCGCCGGCCCTGAACTTCCTCGTTTCCTCAAAGACATGAAGCAGCTTCGGGACCCATACAGCGACGCCGGCCCCATGGCCGGCTTGGCTGCACTGCTGGCCCACTTCCCCCATCAATGGTGCCTGCTGCTAAGCTGCGATATCCCCAACGTCTCCCCCGCAACTATCACCGCTCTCGTTGAACAAATCGCGCCGGACACAAAGGCGATCGCCTACTCCACGCCGATGTTGGAAACGTGTTGCACTTTGTACCACGCCAGCGTACTCCCGGACGTCGAACGCGCCATCGCCGCCCATCGCTTGGCGCTTCATCGCCTCATCCGCTCAATCCCCCACGTCGCCGTCCCCGCCGACGCGCCGACCCAACGCGCCCTTTTTAATATCAACGCACCGGTCGATTACACTCCTCCGCAATGATCCATCCCTTGGAATGACAGCGCCGATTCATTCGCAAATCCCCGTACAAAGCCCACCGATTGCAATCCGTGGGTTCGTCGGGTCACGGTTTCGCGCCCCCGATCACGGGTTGTTGACCGCTGTAGGCGCCGCCAGACCACCTGACCACAGACAACGCTGGACCGAGAATCCCTTCTCGGTCCCCCCTCCTGGCGAGCCACGGGAAACGATTCCCGCGGCGGATGGGTGCGAGAAAGGATTCTCGCACCAGCACTCGTCAGCGAGTTTGCGCTGTACTGTTAGTGCCGTCAGATCACCTGACCACAAACAGCGGGACGGAACCATCGTGCCTGGGAAGTGGATCCGGCGGAGCGATGTTGACGTCGCCGGCTGAGAGCTTGGTCTCACCCCGTTCGACGCGCTCGGCCAAGGCGAGACACTCGTGATAGAGGGCCTCGAGCATCTGGTCCTCAGTCACCGTTCGAGTCTGCTCACCCTGGACGTAGATGATGCCCCGGCCCCGGCCGGCGAAGACGGCCACGTCGGCACCTTCCGCCTCGCCGGGCCCGTTCACCACGCAGCCCATCACCGCCACCTTGATCGGCGTCTTGATGGTCGACAGCCGTTTGCGGACGTCGGCGACCAGTTTAATAAGATCGATCTCGATGCGCCCGCAGGTGGGACAGGCGATCAGCTCCGGCTCGACGCGATTGCGCATGCGGAGCGAGCAGAGCAGTTCCTTGGCGTCCTGGACCTCGTGGATGGGGTCGGAGGCGTAGGAGATGCGGATGGTGTCGCCGATTCCCTCAGCGAGCAGTGTGCCCAGGGCTGCAATTGATCGTATGCGACCGGTTTCGGGCGGGCCCGCATGGGTCAGGCCCAGGTGCAGCGGCAGATCGAACCGCTCGCTGGCCGCCCGGTAGGCGTCGACTACGATGCTCGCATCAATGCTCTTGAGACTCAGCACCACGTCATGAAAATCGTTGTCGTCGAAGATACGCAGGTAATCTTCCAGCACGCTGATCATGAGCGCCACCAGTCGATCGCGGGGACTTTCGGAAATGGCTGCTTTTTGGGCGGCGCGGCGCTGCTTGTCGCTACGCTCCACCACGCTGCCTTCGTTGACGCCCACCCGGATCGGTATCCCGCGATCCTTGCACGCGGCGATCACCCGATCCACCTGCTTACGGTCTTTGATGTTCCCCGGGTTCAGCCGGATCTTGTGAACGCCGTGCTCGACGGACTCCAAAGCTCGCTGGTAGTGAAAGTGGACATCGGCGACAATGGGCACCGGCGACTGCTCCAGGATGGACGGCAGGGCTTCGGTATCCCGTTGTTGCGGCACGGCGATCCGCACCAGATCACAGCCGGCTTGGGCAAGTTTTCGAATCTGGGCGACGGTCTCGTCGATTTCGTAGGTGTAGGTGCTGGTCATCGATTGGATGGTGACCGGGGCGTCTCCTCCTATCCGTACGCTGCCTACGGTGACCTGATGGGTGGCTTTGCGTGGTGTCATCAAACCGTTCCTTGTTATCGACTGTCAGTGCCGTCTTCGGTGGGAGAGTTTCGTTTTCATCATCCTAGGCCCGGCCTTCAGGCCGGGTGGCGGGAGCACGGACCATTCCCCCTCCCCTTCTCCCGCCGCCTTTGGCGGCGGGAGAAGGGGAGGGGGAATGAATGGGAAGATGCCATCGTTCACCCGCCGTAAACGGCGGGCCTAGGAGCTATCTCCACGGTCGCGAAACTGTGTGACCGAAAACGGCATTAGTATTGTTGCGCAATGGCCCGTCTACTGTCAATCAATACGACGGGCGCTTGACGGTGTGCCGTAATCGAGGATGATTGATCGGCGGTTCCGGGGAATGGCCAAGTTTATTGATCCGGTTTAAGGAGTTGCTGCAATGGACATAGCACGACGCGCCACGTTCGTCGCGATGGCGGCGGCCGGCACATTCGGATTATGCGGCTGTGCTTCGCAGGAGGCTTGGGTTTCGGTCCGTTACGTCTTGGAACCGAGCAAGGGGCTGCCCCCGGGCATGAAGGCTGTGTCCGTGGAGAATGCCAAGGTCAATATGGTCACTGACCAGCGGTGGTCGGAGTTGGCAGCCAACACAATTCAGGACCTGATTCAAGACGCCAATCGGCGCTTCGGTGCCGACCTCAAGGTGGTTGATCGCAAGCACTTGCAGCAGGGCATGGCTGAGGAGGATCTGGCGGCTGCCGGGCTTACCGACGGCGCCTCGCCGGGGCATGGCGGCAAGATCATGGCCGCCCAGGGCATCATCCAGAGCGAGATCAACGTCAAGGTGGAGACCCACCGCGGCAAACAGACCACCATTTCGGACATCTGGGGCCTGGGCGGGGGGGGTGTCGGAGCCGGCGAGATCAGAACGCGGGAAGTGGACACTATCTCCCGGAACATCACCGTTCAAACCACGTTCAAGCTGGTCGACACCGTCAGCAATCGCAACTGGATCACCCATTCGCCGCCGCCCTTCAGCAAGCATGACAGGACCAGCACCTTTATACTGTTCGGCAGCGCGCAGACCGAAGCCTCGCTGACCCCGCGTGACGAGATCATCAGACAGGCGGTGGACACCGAGTCCCGCGAATTCGTCAGCCTATTCCTCCCCTGCGAGATGCGTTTCGACGTCTATGTTGAAAGCAGCGCCAACGAAGACTGTCGCAACGGCGTCAGAATGCTGCGGGCGGACGCCTACGAAGAGGCGATTCATTATTTCAAGCGAGTACTGATGGATCATCCCGATGACGACCGGGCGGCGTACGGCGCCGCCGTGGCTGCGGAGGCTTCGGGTCGATACGACGATGCCCTGAAGTACTATCGGCGGGCCTACAGCATCCGGCCACGACCTCACTATCGAATCGCCAAGGTTCGTCTGGCAGGTCACATCGGCCGCATTCGCCGGTCGGATGCGACCTGAGGGAGTTCGGGAACCGGTATCGAAACCGTTTTGGCGTGGTGCGAGAAAGGATTCTCGCACCAGCGACGTCGGTACGGTGCGAGAAAGGATTCTCGCACCAGCGAGTCTCGATGCGAGAAGGGATTCTCGCACCAGCGATTAGACGCGTGGGTCCGCCTTGCGGACCACGAACGCGAGATTGGTGGGTGGCTACTAACCTTGCCACGAAGTATGTGTCCCACTTAGAGCACCTGCGGGCGCCTAACGTCTTATCCGAGGAGGATCACTGATGATGTTCCAGCGAAGATTGCTGGCATGTAGCGTTTTGATTGTCTGCGCGGCATCGACGATTGCCGTCGCCCAGAACGATGAGCGCGAAAAGCTGCTTGCCCGGCGCGCGGCGGAAGCCGACGCCTATCGCAAGATCGCGGAAACCATCAAGGGCATCCAGATCAACTCAGAAACCTATGTGCGTGATTTTGTCACCGAAAGCGACGTCATCGAGTCGGGTCTTGATGAGTTGATCAAAGGCGTGCGCCTGGGCCGTCCCACCTACTTTGACGACGGCATGTGCCAGGTCGACGCGGAGGTCACGGTGGCCAAAGTGGTCGAGCGACTGAAGGAGTTGCACACCCGTCATTACGTCGGCGGGCGCGTCGTCGGAACCGACTTCAGCAGTATCGAGAAAAGGATGACTAAACGGATCATCAAAGTCACCGGCTCGGGAGCCCCTCGCGTCGAGTTGCCGCCCGAGCTGCCTCAAGGTGTGCTTTCCGCCCTGCCGCCGCCCGTCGGCGTCCAATCGCGCAGCTCGTTTCCGTCCATCTGGCAATCCGTTTCACCGCAGGGCAGGCTGATGGCCGCCCAGGCCGCCCGGCGCGACGCCCAGCGCAAGCTGCTGGAGCGCATCAACGGGGTGCGGATCAATTCGCAGACGCTGGTTCGCGAGTTCGTCACTGAAAACGATACCATTCGCACCAAGGCCCAAGGCCTGGTCATCGGGGCGGAAGAGGTCAACCGATACTATCACGACGATGAGCTCATCGTGGAAGTGACCATGGCGGTGCCCACCGAGCAGGTCCTGCGCACCATCAAGGAGTTGCACACCCGCCACTACCAGGGTGACCGGGTCACCGGAACCGACATCGAGAAGATTTCGGAGCGAATAAAGCGCAAGACCTTTGAAGCGACCGGCTCGGGAGTTCCCGGAGAAAGATACCGCCGGGCGGTCACGTCAAATCCCAGCGTCGTGACACCCGATTGGCTGGAGCGCAGGATTACGGTCACCGGCCAGGGCACCGACCCGCAGATCGACACGCCGCAGGGCAAATTGAAGGCCATCCGGGCGGCCATCGCCGACGCCCGCCGCAAGCTGATCGAGCAGGTCCACGGGTTGGAGTTGAGTTCGGCAACGTATGTGCGAGACTTTGTCACGCAGCGCGACGAAATCCGCACGCAGTTGCAATCAGTCATCGCCGGCTCGGTCATCGAAAGGCAGGATGTAGACGACCAGTTTGCCACCGTCACGGTCTCGATCGGCGGCCCCGACGTCTGGCGGGTCATCCATGCCCAACAGGCCATCGAAACGCGCCGTTGAAGGCCGTAGTGTTCCGCGGCCCTTGGCGTTCCGGGCCGTGTTACTGTAGGGTCAAAGATAGTGTAGTGTCTCGGAGTTGGCGCATTCTTCGCGAACCGAGCCGCGACCGTGAGGGAGCGGTTCCGTCGGGGCGTAGCGTTTGCCCTCCCTTACGGTCGGGTCTCGGATAATATGCCCTCTGCGTGAGACACCACAATAGTTGATGCGTCGCCCCTGATGGCGGGGAACGCACCGTTGCCTGGTGAGGATAAACTATCATGCGCAAGACGGCCTTAGTGCTACTTGGGGCTTTCCTTTTTGTCGCGTCGGGACTGGCCATAGCCGGTTGTGCCGACG
This sequence comes from Phycisphaerae bacterium, assembly GCA_036477795.1. Lineage (GTDB taxonomy): Bacteria > Planctomycetota > Phycisphaerae > UBA1845 > UBA1845 > JAZGDL01. The sequence goes on along the minus strand of JAZGDL010000303.1, from coordinate 12,924 downwards.
ATGTCAGAACCACCAAGACGATTACCACGCACGAGGAGGATCCGGTGCGCATGGTTTCGCCCGGCACAGAGGTCGTGGAGTAACATCCGTCGGCCATCCACCGCGCTGCTTGGCACACGAGTGGAGGACAACCGCTGTAGCGCCACCCCTTGTGGGTGGCGCTGGCTGGTGAATGCGCCACCCACAAGGGGTGGCGCTACAGATCCTGCGCCGGTCGCGGGCCGGCGCGTTCACTGTAGCGTCTCGACGTGCCGCCCCAGGGCTACCCATTCGTCCACCCCCAGGGCTTCGGGGCGCCGGCTCAGATCATACGTTTCCTCCAGAATGCGGCACCGGTCCTCATCAAGGGCGCGTTGAAGGTTGTATCTCAGCGTCTTACGACGATGGGCGAACGAACCACGCAACAACGCACTGAATCGGTTCAGCCGCTCCCGGGTCTCAAAGGGATTCCGCGCTACGTCTATCCTGAGCATGGCCGACGCGACTTTGGGCTGCGGCCAGAATACCGACGGAGGCAAAGCCGCAAGCCGGGCCACGTCACAGGTCGCTTGAACTAGAACACTGACGGGACCGTACTGCTTGGTACGCGGGGCCCCCGCCAGACGGTCGGCCACTTCCTGCTGCACCGTGATACAAAACCGCGCGAACCCGAATTCGTCCAACAGCAGATCAATCAACAGCGGCGTGGCGATTTGATACGGAAGGTTAGCTACCAGCATCAGCCTCCCGGGCGGCTCAACAGCGGAGCGTAGGAGGGCTTCGCGGACCACGGGCGAGATGAGATGCTTGGAGGTAAGCACATCGCCGCGGACAAGTGTCAGGTTATCCGCATCCTGCAGGCGCTCGGCGACGATCCCACACAGCGCCGGATCAATCTCGACCGCGACAACCGCACCCGCCGCCCGTACCAGATGTTCCGTCAGGGCCCCGGTGCCCGCACCCACTTCCAACACCGCGTCTTCGGGCCGCGGTTCCGCCGATTGCAGCAGTCGCCGCAACAGGTTTCCGTCGATCAGGAAATGCTGGCCCCAGCGTCGCCGCGGTCTGACCCCGGCGACCGCCAACATGGTCGCTATGTCCGATTTTGTTTGAAAGCCCGGCGCCTCACGAACCACTAGGCCGCTTGTCGGGGTTGATTGGCCTTGGCGATTACGACAATCACGTCAAAAGCCGCGGGGTCGTTGATGGCGATTTCGCTCAGCATCTTGCGGTTGACACTGATCGAGGCAGCTTTGATCCCGCAGATGAAACGGCTGTAGGGAATGTCGCGCTGGCGGCAGGCGGCGCTGAGCCGTGTGACCCACAACTGTCTGAAGTCCCGCTTGCGCGCCCTGCGGTCACGGTAGGCGAAGGCGCCGGCACGGGTGATGGCTTCCTTGGCGGTGCGGTAGAGCTTGCTCCGCCCTCCGCGGTAGCCTTTGGCGGCCTTAAGGATTCTAACTTTCTTGCGGTGTCTTGCAGCGCCGGCTCTGGCTCTGGACATGGTTCAACTGCGCCGCTCGAGCTTGCTACTCGCCCAGCGCCTCCTTGATTTTGGCCGCGGCTGCGCTTTCCACGAAGGCGGGGCGGCGGAGGTTCCGGCGACGATTGCCGGACTTGCCGCTCATCAGATGCCCGGAGAAGGACTTCCTGTAACGGACCTTGCCTTTCGCTGTGACCCTAAAGCGTTTGGCGATGCCTTTATGCGTTTTACCCTTGGGCATATTCCACGTTGCTCCCACATCTGGAAACTAAAGGCCGCATCCGGCTAAATCCCTGACCGACAAACCAGCAAAAGCCTCGGCGACCATCTCTCTCGCGTCTGGTTTCCAGTTTTCCAGATGCATTGTAGCGGGGCGGCGGCACGATGCAACCGGCAAGAAGGGCGAATTCCCGCCCCAAGCGGGATTGAAACCGCCACTCGTCTTGTTGAGACCTTGTAGACATCGTTGGGACGTTGTAGACGCTATAATCGCCGTGCGCGAGTATGCAGTGCTTATCCGAGCCCCCAGCGCCAGCGCGGCGTCTGGCAACAGTGCTGGTGCGAGAATCCTTTCTCGCACCCATCTGCTGCGGGAATCCCTTCCCATGGCCCCCCGGGAGGGGGGACCGAGAAGGGATTCTCGGTCCAGCGTGTGATCGGTCCAGCGTGTGATCGGTGTTGCCCGTGCGGTCATTTAAGACCCGGCATCGCGGTCGGCGGCGGCCTCGGCCAAGCGTTTCTGTTCCTCGACGCGCGGATGGATCTCGTGATGGGCCAGCCATTCCACGTACACCTTGCCGCTGTCATGGAAAACCGTGGCACGGCCGTTGGACCTGACGATCAAGCCCTTCGCCGTGCCATAGCCGATCAGGGCAGGGCCATCCGCCCGGCGGGCCCATCGGATGGTATCTTCATCGAAATAGGTGAATTTCGAGGTCTTCGCGGTGGCGCTCAGGTCTCGGTAGATTGGATAGTGCAGGGGAAGCGTACCATGGGCTGTCATATAACGGCGGAGCGGCTCCAGGTAAGACTCGACGCGGGCACAAGCCTTTTCAACATGGGTGGCGTCGCGGTGCCAGACCACCGCGGCGCAAAGCACGAGCGCCGCAACCAGGAGCGGCCAGAGACTTCTTCCAAGACGCAGACGAACCCTCCGCGATCGATCCTGGTCAGATGACTTGATCATCATCCTCAAATGGATCTATGGCGGTCTGATCCGCGCTGGAGGCCAGCGCTTCGAGCGCACTGATCGGGTCCACCTCTTCCGACCGTTCGTACACGTGATCCGAAGCTGCGGCTTCCTTCTTCTCCGCCGACGCCGGGCTGACCGCGGAGAGCGGCCGGAGCTTGGTCTTCACCGCGCGGATGTTTTCGGGCTTACCGTCGATCTGCAAGGTAAACACCACCGGCCCTACAACCACGTGATCGCCCGCTTCCAGCGGCTGCCGCTTGACGCGCTTGTTGTTCACAAACGTGCCGTTGGCACTGCCCAGATCCTGGAGCAGCACGCTCCCATCAGTCACCGTCAACTGGGCATGATGCCGGGAGACCTCCGGCAGCGGGATGCGAATGTCGCAGTCATCTTTCCGGCCGATAGTGATGGCGCCGGATCGCAGCGGGAAATCGCGCCGATCACCGGACTCTCGAAACATGACCAGTTTGATATCCATGCCAATAGCCCTCAGGTACTCAAGCCGTCAACGCCGCTCAGCATACCAGTCAACCGAAAGACACGCCTGGCCCAACCGACGGTTATTTTACCGGCTCACCGGCGGTCATTCAATTGTAACAGATCCGGATGCCCTGTCGAAAGTCGTCCCAGGATGGTAGATTGGGGCCGGAAACACGGATTAGGCCTGGAAAACCAGCTTCCAGTTTCGAGATGTGGCTGGGTGGCCCACCTCCTTTGGAGGTGGGGGAGCCGATGATCGTCGGACCGTTCACCTGAGCGTATATCATCGCGTCCCCCATGTCCAGAGGACATGGGCCACCCGCCTGTCGAAAGTCGTCCCAGGATGGTAGATTGGAGCCGGAAACACGGATTAGGCCTGGAAAACCAGCTTCCATTTTCGAGATGTGGCTGCGATGAGCGACTACGGGCTATACGTACACGTTCCCTTCTGCGAGACCAAGTGCGGATACTGCGATTTTTACTCCGTCGCGCTACGGAATCGTGATCCTGCGCCTCTGGTCGGATGCCTGGTGGCCGAGCTCCAGCGTCGCGCCGAGGCCGCGAGTGCAAACATCCGAACCGTTTTCGTCGGCGGAGGGACACCGACGGTCCTACCGCTGGCCGAAATGATTCATCTCTTCGAGGCCTTGGGTGAAGTCCTTTCGGACCATCGAGTCGCGGAGTTCACGGTCGAGGCCAACCCTGCCACGCTCAATGATGCGCGATTAGCCGTTCTCACCAGCGCCGGCGTCGATCGCCTCTCCATGGGAGCGCAATCCTGGCACGCGGCTGAGTTGGCAGCTCTGGAACGGCTCCATTCGCCCGATGACATCAAACCCGGCGTCGAGCTGGCCCGGGCCCACGGGATCAACCGTTTAAACCTGGACCTCATGTTCGGCATCGGGGGGCAGACCATGGCCAGTTGGTCCGAATCGCTGGAGCGGACCATCAGCCTGGGCGTGGATCACATTTCCTGCTACGGCCTGACCTACGAGCCCGGAACCCGCCTGACCGCACAGTACACCGCCGGGAAGATCACGCCCTGCGACGAGGCCCTGGAAGCGGAAATGTACCTATACGCGATCGATCGCCTGGCAGAAGCGGGGCTGGAGCAGTACGAGATCAGCAACTTCGCCCGTCCCGGCGAGCGGTGTTTGCACAATATGATCTACTGGCGAAGAGAGCCATACATCGGCATCGGACCATCGGCGTGCGGCCTGGTCGATGACGTGCGCTACAAGAATGTCGCCGATATCGCCGCGTACGTGCGCGGAATCAAGGAAGCGGGTGACGCGGTCACGGAATCCGAGGTCGTCACCGGGGCTTTGTTGGCCGGCGAAATGCTCATGCTTCAGCTACGATTGAATGAAGGCGTGGATCTGGGGCAAGTGGCTCAGCGGAGCGGGATAGACGTCGCCCAGGTGTTGCAATCCAGCCTCGCGAAATACCGGCACATGGAAATGCTACGGCTTTGCGGGGAGGTGCTTTCCCTGACCCTCCGCGGCCGCCTGTTCGCCGACTCGATCATCAGTGAGTTATACAGTGAACTGCATCTGAGTGAGCATGCGGATGGGGGGCGCGTGTCCCAATGACCGTGCGCGAATAGCAGTACAGCGCAAAGTCATCTTGCGGACGGGCACGGCGTCGGCAATGATGGCGCCACAGAGCCGCAAGCATCGCTGTTCTGCCCCGTAGGGGCCTGTGAAAGTAGCCCAGCGATTCATCGCTGGGACACCGTCGCGGTGATGCAAAGAAGTCCCGTAGGGACGGATGGAAGAGAAGCACGAAGCACGAAATCCGAAACAAATCCGAAAGGCCAAAACTCAAATGACCGAAACTTTCACGCTTCGACTTCGAACTGTTCTTGGATTTCCTTCTTCGATCATTCCAATTTGTTTCGTGTTTCGCATTTCCAGTTGTCAAGACCGCGTTCAGTCGTCCCTACGGGACTCTGATTCCCTGTAGTCCAGCAATCCCAGCGATGAATCGCTGGGCTACTTTCGGTTGCCCCTACGGGGCGGAAACATACCGAGGCCGGAGGCAATTCACGCGCCTACCAAACGCGTAGGGTCCGCCATGCGGACCAGGAACGCCAGATTGGCGGTCGGCCACGGAGTGGTCCGCACGGCGGACCCTACACTTTTCGCCCGCTTTGCGCTGTGCGGAACTGGACAAGGCCGTTGGGCTGAACGGTCACACTTTGACCGCTCCCGGCTGTGCAACGCAGTAGCGGTTTCGACCCGTTCGCTTCGCCTTGTACAGGGCCTCGTCGGCCTTGTTCAGCAGGACTTCGGGATTCTCCATTACAGCCTGTTTCCCCGCAACGCCCAGGCTCACGGTAATGGCCAGCTCGATGGCATCGTGCCTGACGACGGTTTCCTCGATGTGCTTGCGGATTCGTTCGGCGAGGATGGAGGCATTGTCCAAGTCGGTGTTCGGAGCCACGACGACGAATTCCTCGCCGCCTATGCGACCGACAATATCCGTCGTCCGCGTCGCCGTGGACAACGCTTGCGCGGTCGACTTCAAGGCCACGTCTCCTGCGGCATGGCCGAAGGTGTCGTTGACGGACTTGAAGCGGTCGATGTCCAGCGAAACGCAGGATAGGGGTTGATCGTAGCGATTAGCCAGCTCCCAGGCATCCTTGAGTTTCGTCATCGTTTGTCGACGATTGAATAGTCCGGTCAGCTCGTCCGTGGTGGCCAGTCGTTTGAGCTTCTCGTTCAGAATGGCCATCTCCGCATTGGCCTTGTGAATCTCCCGGCTGCGGCGCATCAAGCTGGCTTCCAGCTCGACGATTCGGCTGCCGGCGTGCATGCGCACCAGCAGTTCACCGCGGTCAAACGGTTTGGTCAGAAAGTCGTCGGCACCGGCTTCAAACGCCTCCAGCACCCGAGCGCGTTCCTGCTGCGCCGTTACCATCACGAAGTAGACGAAACCGATCGGCTCGTTGGACCGTATGGTTTTGCACAGCTCGAGGCCGTTCATTTCCGGCATCATCCAGTCGGAGACGACGATGTGAACACTCTCGTCGCGCAGCACGCGAAGCCCCTCGGTGCCGTTTTCCGCAGTGAGCACTTCGTACCCGGCAGTGGCCAGGAACCTGGCCGTCAGCTTCCGGCAGGCGGGGTCGTCATCGACGACCAGGACCCGGTGGCCTTGTGACGCGGTGAGCACATCCCGCACGGGGGGTCCGGCGGTCGGTCCGGGCCTGACACAGGGAATCGTTCTATGGTCTTCGTTGCTCACCGTCTCTGACACTCCCACAGGCCTGCGAGAAACCGCCCGACCTATCCCACTCAGTCACAGTTGATCGGGCAGATTCTGCACGGAGGCAGTCCCGAAGGCCTAATTCCCGGACGTAGAACGCACCGCAATGGGTTTTCACAGCGAATATCGGTTGATACCGTCCGATGCTGATCCAAATAAAGGAAGGCGGATCCGGTCGTTGCCTGCCATCCGCCGCCCCTGCGAGATCCGCTACTGACTGAATAATGGTGCGTGGACGTACGACTCCGATCAGAGCCCGGAGCGCAAGCGACGGGTTGGCAGACCCCGCGCTGGCGCTTGGGGCTCGGATAAGCTTGGTCCGCTGGCCCGTGCCACCCAAGATGGGCTGCCCAGCAGTCAAGCACAACGCCAAGAATACGAGCGGGACCAGACCGGCCGTGTTCAGTTCCTTGCTTGACCGGACAACCGTAGTGGGTCTAGGATTCGCCTGTGGAAGTTCGTGGAGATCGGTTCATGAGAGGACAGAAAGGAAAGGACGAAGGGACGAAGGGACGAAGGCACGAAGGGGAATCCGCAATCCGCAATCCGCAATCGCCAATCCCCGATCGTCAATCGTCAATCGTCAATCGTCAATCCGCAATCCCCAATCCTCAATCCGCAATTCGCAATCCCTGGTTGGCGGCGGGCCTGGTGTTCTGGGCAGGAATCTACGCCGGTGTCGGTTGTGATACGGCCAGCGCTCCGAACTTCGTACAAGGCGCGGCGGTCTCCGGTAGCGAGGTGCCGGAGTTGTCCATCCTCCGACCCAACGCCAATGTCTCGATCAGCCGCGACCAGGGTTTGCAGATCGAATGGCTGGACGCCGATCGCGATTCCAACGCGGTCATCCGTTTCTTCCTGGTGAGTGTCGCCGATCCCAGCGCCACGATCGCCCTGGTGGACGAGATCGCGGAGAATCCGGACGGCATTTTCGACCGGCTGACGGTGCCCATCGATATCGTGCCGTTCGGCACCTACACGCTTCGTGGTGAGATCGACGACGGTGAGAACCGGCCGGTCGCCACGGTGGCCACCAATCGGGCCGCAGGGTTGGGGGAAGTCATCATACAGATTGTGGAGGAGGGAACCACCTCGATCGTGAACCGACCCCCACGGGTTTTCGTTCGCGAGCCGATGTTCAATCTGTCGGTGTCGCAGGATGATCAGGTGATCATCGTCGTGCAACCGCAGGAAGGCGAGATTGCGGTGGATACCGTGTACGACGTTGACAGCACGGCTACGTTGTATCTGGTGCTGGACCTGGATGACGACCCGCTCAACGACGACGTGGTTCGTCCGGAGCCGGACAAGATCATTCTGCTCCGCGAACCGACGGACATCACCCAGGGGGACAGCGCGGAAATCAGGTTTCCGGTGGTGATCGATCTGGAAAAGATACCGCTGCGCGAGGACGGCAGGCCCTATCGCATCAGGGCCACCATCACCGACGGATTGAATGAACCGGTGCACTCCTACGCCCCGGGCACCCTCAACGTGGTTCGGGCAGCGACGGGTTTCGTGGATTTAGGTAAGGTCGGGCGGACCATAAGCGGCGCGGTGTTCCGCGGTTTCAATCCCGGTTCCCGGCTGGGCACGCGGATGGTGCACATCGATGACTTCGATCAGGACGGGATAGACGACTGCATATTGGTGGCCCAGTTCGGGAACCCGCGGAACTTCGGAAACGCCGGGGAAGCCTATCTCATTTACGGGCAGGACAACGTGCGTTTCGGCGGTGAGATCAATGTGAACAGCACGGCGCGGACCATTCCCGGGGTCATCTTCGAAGGTCCGCCGACGCGCTGCTTTTCAGACGACTGTATGACGGTCGGCGGCCTGGTTCTGCTTAACACGCCGCCGGAACCGCGGACGGACGGGATCACCGACGTGTCGTTTATCCCCGACCTCGACGGGGACGGTCGTCCCGAACTGCTGTTCGGAGTGTCTCACGCGGACGGGGTGTATCAGTCGCGGGACGACGATCCCGACGACAACCCGCCTGAAGGGGACGAGACCATCAGTGTGGAGATCAACCTCAGGCAGGGCACCCAGGGCCTGCAAATCGATATAGAGGGCGATCCGGACCCGCTGCTGCCGTACTTCGGCGTGGTAGACATGGTGATTTCCAGCGCCGAACCAGGCACCAACTTCCGGTCATCGGATCTGGAGTGGGTGAATCGCGGCCCCAACGATACGCAGTGGGTGTTGATCAAGTTCGAGAATGTCCTGCAGACCTTTCCGCCGATTGACACACCCGACCGGATCTCGGACATCGGCGGTTCGCTGGTGCTCAACGTATTGAATGGTGGCGGCGACGCCACCATTCACGAGCTGTTTGTTGACTTTGATGCTTCAATGACCTTCAACAGTTTCCTGGGCCGGGCCCCGCAGGCCGGGGTGGATTACAACGAGGAGGAGATTGAAAACGTCAACGCCGGAGATGTGGGTGACGAAATCAGAATCAATGTAGATGAGTTTCTCATTCGGCTCTTGATCAACGACCTGCCGGGAAATGAGTTGCGCTTCATCATCGTTCCGGCCGACGTGGACGATGATGACGCCGATGACAACGTCCGGGTGGCGTCGAGCGAGTTTGGTGACGCGCGGCAGCGCCCGTCGCTGGAGATTCAATATGACCGTGAGGTGCGCGGCGGTCCTTTCGGGTGCTATCCGGACCCCTTGCCCAACAACTTCACGGATGAAGGCAACAACAACCTCGGGCTGAACGAATCCAAACTGGAAGCGCTTGGTTTCGTCGCCCTGGTGCACAGTTCCAATCGGGACAACGCCGGTCTGGTCAATCCGGACCGGCTGGCTGACACGGTGGTATCGCTGGAGCTGGTGGGGCAGCGGCCGCTCGGCGCCGTGCTGAACGGGCAGCTCATTCAAGAAGCCGAGAACGACGAGGAGGGCCGGATTGATGGGGCCCGATTCCAGACGGGGTGGTACGACTTCTTTGATCATCTCTTGCTGGGGCAGCCTCCGTTGAACGCGCTGTTCGGGCGAAACGTTTCGTGGATCGAGGACCTCGATCTCGATGGGGCGCCGGAAATCGTGATTTCGTCCCCGCGCAACCAGCTCGACCTGGAGGACATCATACGGAACTTCGGTTTCTCGACCCACTTTTTTGGCCGCCTCTATCGACAAGGGGATATCATCGTGATCCCCGGCGGGAATTACGACGACGACTTTTGGCGCGACAAGACGGGGAACGACGGTACTGCGATTATCCCCCACCCCTTAGATGAGGCGGAAAACGGATGTGCGCGCGCGGGGACGTGTGATCCGCAAAGGCCGGTGCCGCGCTGCGGGCAGCGGAGCCGTGGCGGAACGTTCGAGATCATCGCCGAGGACTCGACTGACTTCCTGGGGGGAGCCCGGTCGGCGGGCGACTTCAATCTGGACTCCGTGCCGGACCTGCTCTGCGGGGCGCCGCTCAACGACTTCAGCAGTAACCTCCAGGACACCGGGACGGTGTACATCATCTACCTGCGTACGCCGGTGGGCGACGTCCGGTTGGCCGACGCCGATGATCCGCTTACCCGGCCGCCCATGCTGCGCATCAGCGGGGAGACCGCCAAGGACCGCATCGGCTGGAAGCAGGAACCGGTGATGGACGTGAACGGGGACCGAATCGACGACGTGATGTTCTCGTCGCCGGCGACGGACTTTATTCTGCCGCCGCCGGACTGCGCCGCCCTCTCCGCCCAGGTGGGGTTGATTTCCAGCACGTTCAATTCGTGCCGCACCGACGAACGTGCCGACGAAGTGTTCCTCGGCGACACCTGCAAGGCCTTCGACTATAACAACGACCGCCGGATTGATGACGATGATCGCGAGGTTTTCGATTGCCTGGCGGCCGGGTTGGGTTCGGCGAGTTGCTGCCCGGTGGACAACGGGTATATCGGGATCGTCTTCGGTGGGGTGGACCGTCAAGGCGATCGCCGGATCAGTCAGTTGGGCACCGATGAGTTGCGCGGCGTGGTGTTTTACGGGACCAACCCGGGCGACCTGGCGGGTTATGACATCAGCTCAGCCGGCGACTTCGACAAGGACGGCTTCGGTGACATTCTGATCACCGCGCCCGGCGAGAGGCGGATCGACGCCAACGGCCGCGAGCGCATGGGAGTGACCTATCTGGTCTACGGCGGACCGCACCTGGAGGACCAGGAGGCCCCCATCGAGTTGTCGGAGATTGGTAACCGGATTCCGGGGATCATTTTCCTGTCGCCCTACGTTTCGGGAGCGCCCGACGAAGCCCCTACGGAACATGTGGGTTTCCTGGGCGATATCAACGACGACGGTTTCGGCGACATCGCCATCGGCGTGCCCCGTGCCGATCTTCTGGACGAAGAGTTTCCGCAGGGCGACGGCAGCCCCAACGAAACCGGTCGCCGGCCCGATCAGGGTGACGTGTACGTGATCTACGGAAACAACATCAACCGGTAGGGAATGGCGAATAGCGAATGCAGAATGGCGAACCTTGCAGGCCCATTCAGCGTAGTACGACAAGAAGTGAAGAGTGAAGAGTGAAGAGTAGGCACGAAGGCACGAAGGCACGAAGTGGAATCCGCAATCCGCGATCCGCAATCGCCGATCCCCAATCGTCAATCGTCAATCGTCAATCGTCAATCCCCAATCCCCAATCCGCGGTGGAGGCCCAGACCGGTCGGGTGAGCCTGCGGCTGATCGCCACGCTGGTGGGCGGCACGCTGATTCTGGCCTCATTTCTGACGGACTTTTTCTTTGAGCGGTCAATCCGTGACAGCGTGGGCGTGCTGCGCAATCCGCACGCGGATATTGTGGCCCTGGTGGGGGCGGTGCTGTTGGCGTTGCCGCTGGTATGGCACGCCATCGGGCATCTGGCGCGCGGCGAAAGCCATATGGATGAGTTAGTGGCCCTGGCTGTTCTGGCAGCCATCGCCCTGGAGCAATATCAGATGGCGGGGATCGTGGCCTTTTTCATGATCATCGCCAATCTGATCGAGACCCGGACGGCGCTGGGGGCCCGGGCCTCCATCGCCTTGTTGATGCGGCTGACCCCACAGGAGGCCCATCGGGTGATCGAGTCGGACGCAGAAGAGTTGGTCAACGTAGCCTCTTTGAGGCCCGATGACGTGATCCGTGTTCGGCCCGGGGACAACATCCCAGCCGACGGCGAAGTGATCAGCGGTGAGTCGTCGGTGAACCAGGCCAACGTTACCGGCGAGTCGCTGGCGGTGGACAAGAGTGTGGGGGACGAGGTGTTCGGCGGCACTTCGAATCTGACCGGGGCGTTGGATATCCGGGTGACGAAAGTGGGGGATGACACGACGCTGGGGCGGGTGCAGTCCATGATCCTGGAGGCGGAGCGCACCAAGATTCCGCTGATGCGCCTTATCGATCGTTACGCGGGCTGGTATACGCCGACGATTCTGATGCTGGCGGGGATGGTGGTGTTTTTCTCAGAAGATCGCAGCGAAGGGATGACGCGGGCCATTGCCATGTTGGTGGCGGGCTGCCCGCTGGCCCTGCTCCTGGCCACCCCGACGGCGATGGTGGCTGCCCTGAGTTGTGCGGCACGGCTGGGCATCTTGATCAAGGATGTGGTGAACCTCGAATACGCCCGCTCGTTGACGGCGGTGGTATTCGACAAGACCGGCACACTAACCACGGGCGTGTTATCAGTGACGCAGATGAAGCCGGCTCCGGGCGTGGACGGCGCGGATTTGCTCCACGCCGCCGCATCCGTGGAGCAGTTGAGCAAGCACCCGGCGGCCAGAGCCGTGGTATCCATTGCCCGTGACGCCAAGCTGAAACTGGACCGCCCGAGCGATTTTAGAGAGTCGTCCGGCCGGGGCGTGTCAGGCAAGATTAACGGCGATCAGATCATGGTCGGTCGTAGCGGTTGGCTCAAGGAGCATGGGGCGGACATGAGCCTGCTGTCACAGCCGGAGTATCAGGAGGCGGAAGGGTTGAGCATGTTGTACGTGACCCGCGGCAAGCGCTGCCTGGGATGGATCGGCATGGAGGACCGCACCCGGCCGGAGGCACGGGCCGCTATCGATGCCCTGCGCGAGATGGGCATCAAGACGTTGATGATGATGACCGGCGACAAATGGTCGGTGGCCAGACGCGTGGCCCGGGAGATGGGCTGCACCGAGGTAAAAGCGGAGGTGCTGCCGGAAGAGAAACTGAAGCTGGTCGACGAATTGCAACGCAAGGGCCACAGCGTGTGCGTGGTCGGTGACGGGGTGAACGACGCGCCGGCTCTGGCAGCGGGTGATCTGGGGATAGCCATGGGTGCGGCCGGCAGCGACGTGGCCATCAATTCCGCGTCGATCGCGTTGATGAACAACGATCTGAGCCGATTGCCGTTTTTGATCCGGCTGTCGCGTCAGACCACGCGGGTTGTCGCCCAGAATCTGGTGTTCGGCGTGGTGTTCATTCTGGTGGTGATGCCGCTGGCGGTCTCGGGTACCTTGACGGCCATCCCAGCCGCCCTGCTGCATACGCTGGCCAGCGCGGTGGTGATTTTCAA
>JAZGDL010000302.1:0-13050 GCA_036477795.1 Phycisphaerae bacterium | reverse complement strand
CGCACGTCCGGTTCGATGAGCGGGACGTGGAAACGGGGTATGGAACGGCTCGTGAGGCACCGGCAACCGAAAGGGTCGGAAACAGATAGGCCGCTCCTAACCCACCGCGCCACGTCTCGACTCTACCTGCAATCCCGCATTTGAACTTATCGGCTTGCCCATCGGGCTCAGAACGAGTACAGTTAACCTTATATAGATGCAGGAGATTCCGGTTATGGCTCGGTCTCCAAGCACAAACGCGGAGGTATTCGCGCTGGTCCAGGAGATGATGACTGGATTGGCCGTTAACGCAGCGGTTTATCCTTCGCCGCCGGCGCATAACATTGGAGCGAACGCGACATGACAACCCGCGATGTTCTGTTCAAAGAAATACAGCAGGTTCCCGAGCCGCTCCTGCAAGAAGTACTGGATTTCATTCGCTTCGTGCAGGTCAGGGGCGCCGGCGGTCGTTTTGAGACGGCCGTGGCTAGCGAGCCGTCACTCAGCAAGGACTGGCTCAAGCCGGAGGAGGACGCCGCTTGGCAAGATTTGTGAGAGGCGACGTGGTGGTGGTGGTTCCTTTTCCCTTCTCGGATCTGACTCAGGCCAAACGGCGGCCGACGCTGGTCGTTGCGTCCCCGTCTGGTGACGACCTGATTCTCTGCCAGATTACCAGCCAGCCCGTCCGTGACCGGTACGCCTTGGCCTTGAACGATTCGGACTTCCGTGACGGCAGCCTCAAGCAGCCCAGCAACATCCGTCCGAACCGCATTTTCACGGCTGACAAGCGATTGATCCTCTATCGCGTCGGTGGTCTGAAGCAGGAAAAGTTGGAGGAAGTGACCCAGGCGATTGTCCACATACTCCGGGAATAGGGCAGCGCCCCTCCGGTCCGTGGACGGACGTGGGCATGGGCATCGACAGCGAAATCACCCTCTCGGGCCACGAGCCCGGCGGTATTGATCACCGCCTATCGGCCCGACGCTGAAAAATGGACGCAGGATTTCAAACTGAGAAAACCGTGAGCACTCGCAAACACATCAAACTCCTTCACGAGGGCGACTACGTCGCAGAAGTGGAAGTCCAACTGATCGACGCCGATGGGGGCTGGGGGCCCTATCTATCACTTGACGATGTTGGTAAGTTGGATTCGCTGCGCGTCGCCCTACAGCAAGGCGACATGGCCAGCGCCCTGAAGTGTGCCCGCGTTTATCGTCTCACGCCGATCACCGTCGCCGGCTAGCAAGCAGGGTCCCCTGTGCGGATCACCTCGATGATGATGCCGCCCCTCAAATGGTCCGCACAGCGGACTGAAAGAGAAGGTGTATGTCCCCCGAACTTACCCACCATACGGGCCGATTCCACGAACCGGTCGTGATACGACCGCAACCCGCCCGGTAAAGCCCACCCCACCGCCGCGCCGGGATACCGACCAGCCATGTACGATCCGGCAACTTGATACGGTTGTCAGGATGCTACTTGTTCGAACGAGAAGTGCGGAATGTCTGCCCGATCCTTCGCGTGCTCGACAGTAATGGCACAGATGTTTCCGTCCTTATCCAGATCAAGAAGCGTGTTCTCATCCAAGTCCTTTGTTTCGGGGACCTTTGTTGCCCGGAACTCAATATACAGGGTGTCCGTGTCCAGGAAGTGTTTTATTCTCATGGGGTAAAGCTCCGATCAAAGAAGGCGTTATGCGCGGTCCGGCCGTCCGGCAGTAGTACAACACGAAGATATCGTCCTTGCATCTGCTCAATAGGCGCCCAACGGCGAATGAATATGGCCATCCTGCTGAACACCTTCTCTTTCCGGGTTTTCAACAGCCTGTTGTATCCACTCCATCAGTATCATCGCCCGGTCAGGGCACCGCCGCATTTCCTCGAAGTACTTGGTGAATTTCACTGCCGCATCTTTTTCTTTTGGACTAACGTGTCCCACTTCTGTGTCCGCAGCGCTCGGGCGGGAACGCTACCTCGACGACACACTGCTCACAGGGCAGTGCCCCTCCCTGGCACTCGGGGTCATCTTCCTCTCCTTGAGAGCGGCTACGCGTCACCCGGGAGGGGCAACTCGCAAGGAAGACGTCGGGCAGAGCCCGACCTACCAAGCGGAGCGTATATCATCGTCTCCCCCATGTCCAAAGGACATGGGGCTCCCGCCCAACGCAATCCCCGTGCCGAACAGTATTGTGACTGTTCCGTATTTACCTGGGCCACCCCGTCCTGCTTGATGCCCCACCACTTCCTCTTGGCCCCGCAACCCTTGAACGAGGGCGACTTGAGTCGGTGGATGAGCATGACCCCTCTTATCCGCCAAGCTTCTTCACCGCCTCCAAGATGGTCTGAGCTTGTACCCGATCGTGAACCTGGTCGAGCCATCGCGCCCGTATGATACTCTTTTTGTCTATGAGGTAGGTGCTGGTCACGCTATACATGCCTACCATGTGCAGTACATCATCGTTAGCAAGAGCAAAGCTGAAGTTCTTTTTCTTGGCCAAGATCTCGGTTCCCTTGGGCGGACACTCTACGTGAATGGCTAGGATTGTGGTGTCCATTCTTTGAAAGGATTCCCATTGTGCCTGCAGCCCACCGAGCTGCTTCACGCACGGCGGTCACCAGTGAGCTCTAGAGAACACCAACACTAGATTCTTTTTGCCTTGAAGGGATTTGAGTCGAAAAGTTGATCCTTTACTGTCTTTGATCTCAAAGTCTGGGGCCGCTTCTCCCACTGCGGGGAGGAGGTCCACTTCGCCATATTCCTTTTCGGGATCGTATACTTTGGGAGCTGCCTGAAGAAGGAATTTGGTCACAGCCTCCAGACGCTCGGAACCATTGGGTACCATGTGGCCATAACTAAACATGGCCGTAAGATCCGAGTAGAATGCTGGAAGCTCCGGGTGCATGGCCCCGGGAAATCCTTGAAGGTGTTCTTGCCATTCCTCCCGGGTGAAGGCACTCGGCCCCTCCTGATGGCAGTCCAGACAGGTCTTCTGGAAAATGAACCGGCCGGTGATGGCCGCCCACTTCTCTCTCAGTTTCTCATCGGCCTGCCAAGCCGTTTGGCCACCAAGTATCTTTTCTCTTCGGGCATCAATCGTGTCCGCTTGTTCGGCCGATGCCGGAGAAAAGACTGGAAACACCCCTGCCATTACAACGCACCACCCGAAATACCAAAAAGAAGACTTGGCTTGTCGGCTTGTGGAAACACGTCTTTTCATTGTCATCTCGTAAATCCAATCCAAAAAAACAAATTGAGTGTCTTGCAGATGTCGCCGATCTTCGTGCCTTTGTCCTTCACACGGCCTGACCTCAAACCGGGGACAGCCACCCATTTTGCTTCTCCTATGATGCCCTCTTTCTTGGGACGCGACGCCGCCGTCGCCCCCTGGGATCATCAGCCGTCGTGACCGTTCTCGGGGGTGCGGGCTAGTTTATCGGAAGCTTGGGTGGAATGTAAGGGGAAAACCAGGGATTTTGCATCTCGGTTTGCAGATTGATTGGGAGAGGCACGAAGGGGGGAGGAATTGACGATTGACGATTGGGGAAGGAGAGGCACGAAGGCACGGAGGCACGGAGGGGAAGGGACATAGGGACGAAGGGACGAAGGGACGGAGGGCGGAACGATTGCACAGGGCGACCGGGGTCGCCGTCATGACGAGCCCTGGCTGCCCGGTCCGGCCTGGGGAACGGCTCGCAACGCTTTCTGGCGCTGGACAAGGTCCTCATGTGCTCGACGGTAGTACTCCAGACGCTGTTGTTCAGACATCCCCTTCAGTGCTTCGCTGCGCCGCTGCTGGGCCTCATCCTTCATCTTCAAGCAATCAAACGTCTTGGTCTTCATAGGTAATGACCTCTCTGGGCGAGTGAATGCCCAATTCCCGCCAGCCGTGAAGACGGTTCACGGCATTATATCGCCGAATTTTCTCGAAGTGCACGATGTGCCGGAAGTTCCAACTGACGATCAAATCCGCTTCCGCGACGGTGGCCAGGGCCACGTGCAAAGCGTCGTCCGACCATTTGGGGCTGACGATCCGCGCCGACAAATAGGCCGCCTGCAGCGCCAGGGATTCGGGCTCCACGCGGACCAGTTCGGCGGTCGGAAGAAATCGGTCGAACAGTGCGCGCACCTGGTCCGGCCCCTTGCCGACCTCGTCCGCGACCAGAAACGACGAGAGCATCGAAAAACGTCCCGCGCCAACTTGATCGAAAAACCGCCGACTAACTATCGCGAACTCTTCGTCAAAGGTTCCGCCGAAAACGGATGAGTCCGCGTATACTCGGATCACGTCTGATTTCATGAGGCCTTTCAGCCGCTCTCGAACTGTGGCCCAGTTTATCGCAACCTCGTGCGGGATTCAAGGGAAATTAGGATTGCGGATTGGGGAAGGAGAGGCACGAAGGGGATTGGGGATTGACGATTGACGATTGGGGATTGCCGATTGATTGGGGAAGGCACGGAGGCACGAAGGCACGGAGAGGGGAACGATTGCGGATTGCGGATTGAGGATTGCGGAGCACGTACGTTCGAACGGCTGATAGCTGAAGCCTGAAAGCTGGTAGCTGCCGTTCAAAAATCACGGCGATTGAAGCGCCACATGGCTAGAAGGAGAATGACGGCTTCGGCGGCCAGGGACGAAGTGATCGACGTCAGCGGGTCGACCGCGGCGACTATCCGCTTATGACCTTTAACCGCTTGCTTAAATCCCTCGCGTTCATGCTCGGGCATCTGGTGGGCATTGACCGGGATCATGTCCACGAACATGTTAGCCCCCACCAGTTTTGAGGCGATGATGGGAATGTCCTGGGTTTTGGGAACCGCCCAACGGGCGACGGCCATCATGCGTGTCCAGCGCCCGCTGGGGTCGATTTCGGGTTGGGTCACCAACAAAGCATGCCCGGTCTGCACGGTGAAAAGGAAGAACCACGCTACCATGGTCAGCATCAACGCGGTCATGCTCCGTTGGGTCCACACACCGAACAGGGCGCAGAACGCGAAAAGGTAACTGAACAGCAGCAGCATCAGCGGAACCACCCACAGATAGCCCCACACCCACACGTGCCAGCGCAGGCCCATGACGCAAAAGGTGAGCCCGACGAAGACCACCGCTTGCAGGAGAACGAACACCATGGCGCCCAGGTATCGGCCCACGAAAAGCATATGGCGACTGAGCGGCTTGGAGGCGACGATGTCGATGTGCCCTGGGGCCATCAACGACGGGAAGGTTGCGGCGGTGGCCACCAGTGCCACGATCATGCCGATCCAGCCCAGGTAAGT
The DNA here is from genome assembly GCA_036477795.1 of Phycisphaerae bacterium. Lineage (GTDB taxonomy): Bacteria > Planctomycetota > Phycisphaerae > UBA1845 > UBA1845 > JAZGDL01. Next base: position 7,797 of record JAZGDL010000302.1, on the reverse strand, counting down.
GTCGGCCAGCACCTCGACGGCCACCGCGGCGACGTTGGCCCGCAACTCGTCGCTGGCAATGGACCACTCCTGGGCTTCGTAGGTCCAGGCTCCAAAGAGAACGTTAACGCCCTTCTCATCAAAACCGATGCAAGCCATGGTGGCGGCGATCACGACGCCGATAAACAGCATGATCCAGAAGATCTTGCGGTAGATGGCATCGCGGAATGAATCCACGATGATGGCCCAGATCTGCATGGTGTCTATCGTCCCCGACTACGCAGAGCGTTATCACATCATCGTCGGGAGGGCGAGGCTCCTGCCGAGCCAGGCGGCCCGATGGCCGTGCCAACGTCTCCGATGACTTCCACAAAAACATCCTCAAGGCTGAAACGTCGTGGCTCGACCGACTCGATCAGGCAATCGCGAGCCCGCAACAGATCGATAATCTCGTTCACCCGCTTGGCGTCATGGCCCTGGATGACAATATGACCTTCCTCGATCCTGCCGCCGATGCGGTCGATGTCATCGCGGAGGCCGTCCAGCTCGCCGCTGGACACGATGTGGTATTCGACGGTGTGCTCGGTCAACTCAGCTAACGTGCCCTGTCTGGCCACCAGCCCCTGATGCAGAATAGCCACCCGGTCGCAGACCGTCTCCACCTCGCTCAGCAGGTGGGAGTTGAGGAAGATGGTCTTGCCCGCCTGTTTCAGCTCGGTCAGCAGGTTTCGCACTTCGCGACGTCCCATGGGGTCCAGGCCGTCGGTGGGTTCGTCCAGCACCAACAGCTCGGGGTCGTTCATCAGCGCCTGAGCCAGTCCCAACCGGCGGGCCATGCCCTTGGAGTACTGGCTGGCGCGAACGTGCGACCACTGGGCCAGTCCCACGCGTTCCAGCCACTGACCGGCGCGTTTCCGTCGGATGGCCCGGGGCACCTTGGCCAGGGCGGCGTAATACTCAAGCACCTGCCGCCCCGTCAGGTACGCGGGGAATTGCGTGCTCTCCGGGAGAAACCCCATGACGGCACGCTTCTTGCGATTGCCCAACGGCCGACCGAGAACGGTTCCGCGGGCTTCGTCGGGACGGACCAGAGTCATCATGATCTTGACCAGCGTGGTCTTGCCGGCACCGTTGGGTCCCAGCAAACCGAATATCTCGCCCCGCCCCACCTGAATGTTCACACCACGAAGGGCGTGAATGTTCCGAGCGTAGGTCTTCTTTACGCCGATCAGATCCACCGCCCAATTGGTGATCTCGGTTACTTGCAGCATGGTTCCTGCCAATTCTTGACCATGTGTTCAGCCACCTGGTCAGCGGTGTCTTGCGGCGATAGATCGAACCACTGTACGTTACTAAAGCGTTTGAACCAGGTGCGCTGCGCTTTGCCGAACTGCCGAGTGGATATCTTGATCTTCTCGACGGCGTCTTCAAGCGTGACTCGGCCGTGAACGTGTTCGATGAGCTCCCGGTAGCCCAGAGCCTGCCGGGCAGTTCTACTGAGCGGTCTCGGCTCAAACAACAGGGCCCTGACCTCATCCACCCAGCCGCGAGCGATCAGTCTCTTCACCCGCATGTTGGTGCGATGGTTCTGATCGTCGATCTCCCGGCGCAGACCGATGAAGGTGCAGCGATGTCTGGTGGAGTGTTGATCCCACTGTGTTTGCAGCGTCGATATCGGCTGCTTGGTGACCTCGTAGACCTCCAAAGCCCGCACGATGCGGCGGGCGTCGTTGCGATGGATGCGCCGGGCAGCCGCCGGGTCGACCGCGGCCAGTTCGTTATACAACGTTTCCAGACCATCAGTTTCGGCACGGTCAGTGAGCCGGGCGCGGATCTCCGGGTCAGCGGACGGGCCTTCAAAAAGACCTTCGCTCAGGGCTTTGATGTACAGCGCCGTTCCGCCGACGGCCAGAATGGTCCTGCCGCGACCGGCGATTTGGGCGGCTGCGGACTCGGCTAGCGGAACAAAAGCGGCCACCGAGAAATCTTCATGGGGCTCGACCACGTCGATCAGATGATGGGGTATTTCCCTGCGTATCTCGGGGTCCGGCTTGGCGGTGCCGATGTCCATCCGGCGGTAGACCTTCATGGAGTCGACACTCAGGATTTCGGCATCGACGCGGCGGGCGAATTCGCGGGCAACCGCTCCCTTGCCGCAACCGGTGCAGCCCATAAGGAAGAGGATTTCCAGCGGCTCGGTGGTCACAAAGCCTATCCCCCGTAGTGACATGGCGCCGTACGCCCATCGTAGGGTCTGAGTGCCCGCCCAATTGACATGGCAGATTGTAACACATTATCCCGCAAGGCGTTACGTCGACTTGCCGCCGCCCGTAGCGCCAATTTGGCAGCTTCCCGCGGTGAACCACGTGGCCTCACGTGGCAATAAGTTACTGTCAATAAACAGGTTATGAACATTCGAGCCGCTGGCACGCAGGTTGCTGTATCCATTGGTGGACATCGGAACTGGGATAACGGGAAAGTTTCTGAACGAATAGGAGGTATATCATGTTACCTGTGCTTTTCAAAACACGTTTGGGTTCGCCCTTGGCGGCCCGATGGGGATTCGATCCGTTCTGCGAGTTGGATCGCTTCGCTGACGCGTTGTTCAGCGGTCGGCCTTCAGCCGGCTTGCACGTAGACGTGCGCGAGGACCAGGACAACTTCTACATCGATGCCGATGTACCGGGGTTCGCTCGGGAGGACATCGAAGTGACCAGCGAGGACGGCATCCTGACCATCAGCGGCCAGCGCAAGTCCGAGGAGTCTCGCGAGGGCGAGAACTTCCACGTGACGGAGCGTCGAATGGGACGGTTCAGCCGAACGTTCCGATTGCCGGACGGCGTCAAAGAGGACAGCGTCGCGGCCGAGCTCAAGGACGGCGTTCTGACGGTGACGCTGGCCAAGACCGAGGAAGTCAAGCCGCGACGGATCGAGGTTAAACCGTCGTAACGCGGTCGGAAAAGAGAAGGTGTGAGGATGATTTGTCCGTGCCCACAAATTCATCCTGACACCTTTTCCGACAATCGTTCAACTCACTTCTGAACGATCCTGTTGCGCGGCGCGCGACTGTTGTTGCGGCTGGCGCGGAGGGCGGTCCATCAAGAACGAGATGCGATCCAGGTCTGAGGCGTGGACGGCGTCCTGGGCGATTCTTCTGGCCTGGCGGATATCGCTTCTGCGGGTGACGTGGGTAAGGACTATGTGCCGGCTGCGGACCCGTTCGACGATCTTGCGCAGGTCGCTGACATGGATGTGCTTGCCTACGCGGGCCCGGTTAAGGTGCTCACGATCGTAGAAGGTGCACTCGATCAGCAGCAGGTCTGCATCGCGGACGTGGGGAAGATCCAGAAAATCACCTACCGCGGTGTCGCCGCAGTAGGCCACCAGCGGAACCTCGACCCAGTTTTGAATCTCGACGCCTTGCTTCTTGAGAGCGACCAACTGGGGGCCGGTCTTCTCGGCGAACTCGGGCTTGAGCTTGTGCCGTGTTTCAACGACGGAGAATCCCAATGCGCTGGCCCCATGCTCCACGGCGAACGGGCGAACCAGCAGATCACGCCGGATCTTCACGTCTTCACCCGGAAGCACGCCTTCGATTTTTCCGGGTGCGGGGTGCCCTTCGATTTCCGCCCAGACGGCCATCAGTTGTTGAATGTTGGCGGCCTGGTCGCGGTGGATGATGATCCGACCGGCACCGATACCGATGAACCCACGTTGCGAGAGGTAGTAGGCTATTCCCGCTGCGTGGTCCATGTGCCCGTGTGAAATGCAGAGGTTGTCAATGGGGATGATCTCCCGCGGGGCCCTGCCGGCGTCGAAACAGACGTTCAGCCCGGGCAGGGCCACTACGGTCTCCTCACCCGCCAGGCTGTAGCCCACCAGGGTGTGCTGACCTACTTCTCGCTTGTTCATCCAGGTCGGCATGGCTCATACCTTAAAGCGGTGGGCCGGGCCGTCCAGGGATTGAATCGCCGAATCCGTGCGGTTCAACATTCGCCCCGGTCGGTTACAATAGGCTGGAGTGGATCAATTCGACGGAGCGGAGTGCGCCATGCGTTGCCCCAGTTGCAGAGAGAGCCTCAAGGACAAGGTGATCGATTCGCGTACCACCGACGGCGGCGCGGTCATCCGGCGTCGTCGGCAGTGCCTGGTGTGCGGACGCCGATTTACCACTAAGGAGCGTGTGGAGGGCGAGCTTCGCCTCACCGTCATCAAGCGCAATAGCGACCGGGTTCCTTATGATCGCCAGAAGATCATCCATGGTGTGCGGCACGCCTGTTATAAGCTCCCCATCGAAGGTGCCGAAATAGAGCAGATGGTGGACCGGGTGGAAGAGGATATATTTGAGCGTCACGATCGGGAGGTGGGCAGCGATGCCATCGGGGAATGCGTGGTGCGGCGTCTACGTGATCTGAACGCGGTGGCCTACGTCCGGTTCATGAGCGTCTTTCGCAGCTATCACGACGTGGCTGAGTTTGTGGAGGAGATCCAAAGCGTCAAGGAACTGACCGCAGCCCGGATCCCCGATCAGGGGGCTCTGTTCGACGACTGAGCAGGGTGAGCCCGGCGGCGGCAAGCACTTCCAGCATGGGCATGGCCACCACCCGATATCGAACGCTTCCTACGAACAGCGCGTGCATGGTCAGAATCCACAGTGCCGGTAGAAGCAGGACCAGCACCGCATTCCGCTGCCGCGGCCACAGGCGCAACGCGCCCACCCCCGCCAGGAGATATACGGGAATAGTCCAGGCTGCACTGACCAGGCGAATCAACGCGGATTGATAAGTGTCAGCATTTGGCACCGGATTCCAGGTGCGGGCGATCTTCACGGCGGCCAGGCGAAGAATCCTCAAAGGATCGTCGCGGATGGCGTGCAGCGATGCGTCCAGAAAATAGCGGTTCCAGGCCACCTCATCGAGCCCGCGGACCGCGTCCATCTGCTTGATGCTTCCCAGGTCGCCGGCCCCGGTTGCCTGGGGGCCCACACCGTCGTAGAGCGAGATGCCGCCGCGATGGGTCAACCAGCACCAAGAGCCGGTCACACGGTGGTTACGCAACGCCCAGGGCGCCAGCGCTGTCAAAACGATGACCAGCACAGCCAAGCCGCCCAACACCGCGGAGCGATCCGCGCCCCGCCGCCAGATCAAGACGACGGTCAAAAGGAAGCACAGCACGATCGAGGATTCACGGATGTAGATGCAGACCGCTGCCATTGCCCCCACCGCAAGCCATCGGCTGAGCCGGGCACGCCTTTGCCGATCGAGCAGCGGCCAACTCACCAGCAGCAGGGCGTTTTGGGCGGTGATGAATAACGTCTCGGTGAGCAGCAACGAAGCGAAAAAGACCAGGAACGGATCAGCGGCTACCAACAGCCCCGCCACCAGGCCCATAGGACGGCCTCCGATGCGAGCGCCGATCATGGCGGTGAGCACGGCGGCGGCAGCCCCGATCGCCCATTGGAGGATTCGGGTTGTCAGTACGCCTGCCTCGGAATGGGCGAAGAGCGAAAGTAGGCTGGGGTAAAGCGGCATGCGCAAGGCGCGGAACCCGTGCTCGCCGATAAGCCCGTCGCCGCGGGCCACCGACTCAGCCAACGACCAGTAGTCGCGTTCGTCGGGGAATTCCAGAGCGTACTGATCACCGCCGCGGAGCATCCGAAACGTGCCCCAACCGCCGCGGGCAACGAATGCGACAAGAAAAACCAGCAGGAGCAGCCGGCCGTTGAGCGGCGAGTGTTGTTGATTCTCCAGAACGGTGGCGGGGTGGCCCATCTTCTCGTTCGTGTTTATGGTGTGGGGCACAGCGAAACAGCCCTAAAAGGGCGCCAGTGAACAGCCAGGGGCGTCAGCCCCTGGGGAGAATGCCCGAACAAACCGATGGGAGCCCCCGACAGGGGGCGAAAGACTGCCGCCCTTACAGGGCTGCATGCCTTGCGATGAACCAAGACCAAGGGCTGACGCCCCTGGCTACCGGCTTTCGCCCCTAACGGGGCTGAGGATTGCTCCTCGGGGAACGCTGAACACGTACTCTCTTCAGAGATGGGGGACATCATCCCCCCCGTTGAATCGTCTACCCCACATCTGAAGACGTGGGCTTACCCGACCCTTACGCGGTCGGGTGCGAGAAAGGATTCTCGCACCAGCGCTGTTGTCAAAGTATGCATACATAGTTCCGTCCGGCTTGGCCTTCACCTTCGATTCTGTGGGCCCGCATGCGCAGAGCTTTGCGCGTTTGGAGGGTTAGCTTCACGCGCTCGTCGAGCCGATGCCCGACGATCCAAATGGGCCCCAATTGATCACACAGAACCGGGACCCGCTCGCGCTCGATTGGGTCAACCTTGGCATCGATCAGAAATTCGGACAGCTTCTTCGAGCCGGGCGCTCCCAGCGGCCAGAAGCGGTCTCCACTTCGTCGCGACCTGACGATGAGCGGCAGACGGACAAGCTCGAAGTCCACCCACTCCTCGTTTTCGTGCTGCTGCTTGCGCCACTGCGCGATTTCGGGCTGGCTGATGTCACCGATCCGGCACTCGATCACAATGCGCCGGACCGGCAGGTGGGTGGTGCCGGGCACGTGCACGGCGATTTCCGAGGTGATCGATTCACGGGGCTCATCGGTGGGAAGCGAAAAGACCAGCCGGTCGTACAGCTTGGTGACCGACATGCCCCCGGGCAGTTGCACCTGCTTGCCGCTGCCGGGATCAGCCACCAGATCGAGCACCGCCTTGAGATTGCTGAACCCGATATCCTGCTGACCGGTTTCGAACGAGGCGATCGACCGGCGGATCAGCTCAGTCTGGATGATGCGGTTTTTTCTGGCGAGCGACGCGGCATTGAGGATGAGCTGCTGGTCGTTGCGGCTGATGATAAGGGTTTCAAAAGTGCGTTGGGCGGTTTCGCCGAGGTATTGATCGACCCACTTAGCCTGTTCGCCGAGCCTGAGCAGGGCGTCTCGCACCTGAGGGTTGATGTGCTTTTCGATCTGGGGAAGCACCACGTTGCGGATGCGGTTGCGCATAGGCTCGACAGAAGCGTTGCTGCGGTCTTCACGAGAGGGGATACCGCGGTCCGCCAGAAACTCCAGGATCCTCCGCTTGGTGTAGCGCAGAAACGGCCGGACGATCTCGACGTCGCTGAAGGGGCTGATGCGACGGCGGACCGGGATGCCGGCCAGCCCTCGAATGCCCGTTCCGCGGAGAACGCGGTGCAAGATGGTCTCAGCGTCGTCGTCGGCGTGGTGGGCCACCGCCACGGTCTTGGCCCCGGTTTGCGTGCACACCCGCTCGAAGAACTGATAGCGCTGCTGGCGGCCGAACTCTTCGATGCTCTTGCCCTTCTGGCTGGCCAGCGTGGCAATGTCACGGCATTCCATGATAGACGGCACCTGCAGGCTGTCGGCGGCGGCCTGCACGAAGGCAGCGTCCTTTTCCGCCTCCTCACCGCGCAACTGATGATTCAGGTGGGCGACGTAGATGCTGAGGTTGAAGTCAGCCTCCTCATTGAGGGCGTACAGGGCGTGGAGCAACGCCATCGAGTCGGCCCCCCCCGAGACGCCGACAACGACCGCGTCATCTCGACCGAGGAGGCTCGCCTCGACGATATCATCGGCGAGCGTCCTGATGAACGCACCTTGTCCCATACGTTTCTCCATGGTGCCGAGCGTTCGTGGTCCGCATGGCGGACCCTACTAGCGTAGTGTCTCAGAATTGGCGACGCTTTTGATGATCCGAGCCGCGACCGTAAGGGAGCGGTTTTCGCAGTCCGAAACATCTGCCCTCCCTTACGGTCGGGCCTCGGATAAAATGCCATCTACGTGAGA
>JAZGDL010000301.1:0-5967 GCA_036477795.1 Phycisphaerae bacterium | reverse complement strand
CAGTACACCGTCAGCGAGTACCTGGACCTGGTGGCCCGGGCCCGCGAACACGTCCCCGGCATCACCCTGGCCGGTGATTTCATCGTCGGCTTCTGCGGCGAGACCGACGACGAGTTCGCCGAGACTCTCGCCCTGGTCGAGACGGTCCGTTACAAGAACATCTTCGTCTTCAAGTACTCCCAGCGCCCCGGAACCGTCGCCGCCAGGCGGGCCCTCGACGACGTCGGCGACGCCGTCAAACGCCGCCGCAACATCGAGCTGCTCCAGCTCCAGGAGCGCATCTCCATCGACACCAACCGCCGCCTCATCGGCCAAACCTGTGAAATCCTCGTCGAGGGCTACAGCAAGCGGGCCATCAAAGCTCAGGAGGCTGAGCAGACCAGAGGCCAGGAGGTCTCCGCCGACCGCTCCGAGCAACTCGTCGGCAGGACCAGGACCGATCGTATCGTGGTTTTTCCGGGAGATATGGACCTGGCTGGCCGATTACTCAAGGTAAGAATCAAGGCAGCCACGGCGCTGACCTTGCATGGTGAATGGGTCGGGGCGGCCGCTACGGAACCCGCGTCGGAAACCGCAACGGTCGCATTAACCATTGGAGGCTAAATGGCTACGCGCAAACGTGCAACTCCGATCACACGCTGGACCGAGAATCCCTTCTCGGTCCCCCCTCCCGGGGGGCCATGGGAAGGGATTCCCGCAGCGGATGGGTGCGAGAAAGGATTATCGCACCAGCACACCACGGGGTCGGCAGACCCCGCGCTGGCACTTGGGGCTCGGATAGGCACTGCATATTCGCACGCGGTGATCTAGAAGCAACATGGCTGAACAGGAGTTCTTTGAAGACAGCTCACCATTGGGAACGGCGACACTCCCGGAACTCGAAAACCGTCCTAAGATTCTGCCGCCGTTCAACGTCGTCCTGATCGACGACGACGATCACACTTACGCCTACGTCATCAAAATGCTTCGCGAGCTCTTCGGCCACACCCCCGAAACCGCCTACCAGCTCGCTGCCGAGGTGGACAACAACGGTTGTGCCACCGTCGACACCACCAGTAAGGAGCGGGCCGAGTTCAAGCGTGACCAGATTCACGGCTACGGCCGCGACGGCCTGCTCGATCGATGCGCCGGCTCCATGACCGCCGTCATAGAGCCCGCCCTCCCCTATTAACGAGACGGCGCCAATTCCTCCGATAATCCGCGTCTGAAGCCCGCGGATTGCAATCCGTGGGTTCGTAGATCCAGGGTTTCACGTCCCCACCAGACGGGATAAGCGAATAAGCAACCCTTCGATGCAAAGCTGGGTGTTGGCATTGAGATCCAACTGCCGCTCGGCTTGGGCGACGACGTTGATGGCGTCGGCCGCCCGGCGCGGCGTCAGCGGAGTGGTTGGCGCCGCATCCGGCTCACCGTCATCCTGCAACGCGCCGGCGCACACATGCAGCCTGTGGCGCAGTTCCGAGGCCACCAGCGACAGCAAGGCCTTCAAACCCCAGCGCAAAGATTCGGTGTCGGACACTTCCGGCTCACGCTTGCGGTAGCCTTGGGCGAACTCCTTGGCGTCATCAATGATGCGCTTGGCCGGTTCGGTCACGCCCTGTTGCCGCAACGTCTCGATGATTTCGGACATGCGCTCATGATAGTGCATCAGCCCGTCATCCCAGTTACGCATCGCGACACCCAAACTGCCGTCGGCGCTGCCGGCGCACAAACGGACCTGTTCTTCAGTTGCACCTTGGCATGTTGCGAGCATTCGCTCGACGATGAAGTCCTCCGGCAGCAGGCCGAAGGGCACCGTCTGACAGCGCGATCGAACGGTGGGCAGCAGAGCGTCGAGCGAGGCGCTGATCAGCAGGAGGAACGTCGTGGCCGGGGGCTCTTCCAGCGTCTTGAGCAGGGCGTTTTGTGCCGCGGGGCTCATCCGCTCCACCTCGCGGATGACGAAGACCTTTGCCCGACCCATCGCGGGCTTATTCGCTACTTTGTCGATCACGAACCTGCGGATCACGTCGATGCCCAGGTCAATCCCCTTACGGGCCCGGACTTGGGCGTCGGGGTGTTGTTTGATCAACGCCCGGTAGATGGTGTGCATGTCGGGATGTGCGCCCGCGACCGACATCTCACAAGCGCGGCACTTGCCGCAGGCGTCCATCCGGTCGTGTTCGCTTGGCACCGGCTCTTCGCACAGGAGAATTCGTGCCAGTCGTTCGGCGAACAGCTCGCGGCCGACGCCTTCAGGGCCGTGGAAGATGTAGGCGTGCGGCATGCGCCGGCTGGACAGTGCATACTGAATCAACCGTTGCGCCCGATCCTGATGGAGAACGTCAGATATCGACACGCTGCATCAACTCGACTATGCGGGCGTGCACCTTTTCGGGAGGCGCGTTGGCGTCGACGACGTGCACGGGCCTGGGATACATGCCCGGCAGATCGCGGAAGATTTCGCGGACCCGCCGGTGATATTCGATGGGACGGGCTTCCATGGCATCGGTTGTAGCCCCCTCGAACAACGCCGGTTGGCCGGCGTAACGCCTGCGGTTCTTGCCGGCCTGCTGCGGTTTGCGCCGGGTCCGTTTGAACCCCACGTCCGTCGGCACGTCGAGCACGATGGTCGCATCGGGCCAGGTGTCACCGACAGCGGCGTTGCCCAATTCGAGCAAGCGTGCCACGTCGTAGCCGGCTGCCCCCTGGTACGCGTAGGTGGCGCTGATGAAGCGCGAACACAGCACCGTCGCCCCGTCGGCCATGGCGGGCTCGATGACCTCGGAGACAAGCTGGGCCCGTGATGCCATGAACAGAAACGTCTCGCATCGGACGTCCATGGCGCTCAGATCATAGGCCAGCAGGGTTTCCCGTATGCGGTTGCCGATCTGGGTGCCACCGGGGTCGCTGGCGCAGACCACCTGGGCTCCGGCGGCGGTAAGCATGTCGCGCATCATTCTCAACTGCGTGGTCTTTCCGCAGCCGTCGGGGCCGTCGAAGGCGAGGAATTTGCCTGCAAGCTTGTTAACCATCAGCGAAGATGTCACGGGCGTCTCACCGCAGCCATACGCCGGCGCGTCTCATCAAAGACCTCCGCAGCGTTGTAGCTGCTGCGGACGAATGGACCTGAAGCCACACTGAAGAACCCCAGGGAACGGGCCCGTTCGCCCAACAACTGGAATTCGTCAGGAGTATAGTACTTGAGCACCGGCTGGTGCCGGTCGGTAGTGGGCTGAAGGTACTGCCCCACGGTGAGCACATCGCAGCCGGCCTCGCGAAGATCGGCGAAGGTTCGCAGCAACTCGTCCCACGTTTCGCCCATCCCCACCATGACGCCGGATTTGGTCACGATGTGCGGGGCCAGCATCTTGACGGTTCGCAGGACTTCAAGCGACCTGCGGTATCCAGCCTGCGGCCGCACCACCGGCGTCACACGCTCCACGGTCTCAATGTTATGATTGTACAGCTCCGGTCCCGCGTCGCAGAGCGTTTGGATACATTCGGGCCGGGCATGAAAGTCCGCCGGCAGAACCTCCACGGTGGTCGTCGCACAGCGGGTGTGGATCGCTTCAACGCACTCGGCGAAGTGTCCCGCGCCCTCGTCGGGAAGATCGTCGCGGGCCGCCGCGGTCACTACCACGTGGGCCAGCTCGAGCCGGGCGATGGCGTCGGCCAGACGGTGCGGCTCGCCGGGCTGGACCGGCTCCGGCCGGGCCGTGGTTACCGCACAAAAGTGGCATCGGCGGGTGCAACGATGGCCCAGGATCATGAAGGCGGCGTGGCCTTTGGCCCAGCACTCGGTGATGTTCGGGCAACGCGCTTCCCGGCAGACGGTAGCCACCCCGCTGTCGGCGATGATCCGGCTGGTGGCGGCGAAATCCTGGGCCCCGGGCATGGGCCGGCTGAGCCAGCGCGGCAATCTGCGCCGCGGCTTGGAGTGAATGGCGAATGGCGAATGCAGAATGGCGAATCGCGAGCGCGAACACCCTTTCGCTATTTGCCATTCGACATTCGCCATTGATTGCGCGACCTCCAATTCGATGGTATAGACTCATGCGGCGATGCGTCAAGGGCGGACGCCGGGCGCGTTTTCAGAATAGCGAATTGCAAATTCAGAATAGCGAATTGAGGCCTGCTGCCCCCCTTCCGCTTTCCGCCATTCGCCATTCTGCATTCTGCATTCGCTATTCGTTTGACGGCCTCACCCGGCGATGTTATCCTCATCCCTGGTGAAGAGCCTTGTTGTTGACCGGGTAGTCTTGCTGTGGCTATCAAAATATCGAAGATCCTGGTTCCGACGGACTTTTCCGATCTCTCGCTTCAGGCTGTGAAATATGGGCGGGAGTTCGCGGGCACTTTCGGCGCCCAGATCCACTGCCTCCACGTGATTGACGAAGCCTATCAGCACTGGTCAGCCATGGGTTCCGAGAGCGTTCCGGTGGGGCCCGCCGTCGAAGACCTGCAAAGCCTGGCGGCGAACCACATGCACCAGTTCGCCGATGAGCACCTGGTGGGTCTTGATTACGTTCCGATCGCCAAGGTGGTCGCCGGCAACCCCTGGGCCGAGATCGTGCAGTACGCCCTGGAAAACACCGTCGACGTTATCATCCTCGCGACCCACGGGCGCGGCGGTCTGGTGCACGCCCTGTTGGGCAGCACGGCGGAGCGAGTGATCCGCAAAGCCCCCTGTCCGGTGCTGGTGGTCCGTGAGAAAGAGCACGAGTTTGTCAAACCCTGACTCACGCTACTCCCGGCAGACGCTGTATTCCGAGATTGGTGAAAAGGGGCAGCAACGGCTGCTGGGGTCGCGGGTGTTGCTGGTGGGCTGCGGGGCCCTGGGCACGGTGCTGGCCAACACGCTGGTGCGCAGCGGGCTGGGGCACCTCCTGATCTGCGACCGGGATTACATCGAGCTCAACAACCTGCAACGGCAGGTCCTGTTCGACGAAGACGACATCGCCGAGGGTCTGCCCAAGGCGGTGGCCGCCGCCCGCAAGCTGCGGCGCATCAATCGTGAAGTCCAGGTCCAAGCCCAGGTAACCGACGTCAACCACACCAACATCGAGCGCTTAGCCGCAGGTGCCGACCTGCTGCTGGACGGCACCGACAATTTTGAGACGCGCTTCTTGATCAATGATCTAGCCGTCAAGACCTCGCGCCCCTGGGTCTACGGAGCGGTGATCGGTGCAACGGGGTTGTGCATGGCCATCGTTCCCCACGACACGCCCTGCCTGCGCTGCGTTTTCGAGGAGGCTCCCCCGCCGCAGTCCAACCCGACCTGCGACACCGCCGGCGTGTTGGGCCCGGTCGTAAACGTAATCGCCGGCCTGCAAGCCATGGAGGCCATGAAGATACTCTCCGGCCGGCTCGACGCTTTGAACAGGCATTTGATCACCGTCGATCTCTGGAGCAGCCGCATCAAAAACACCAGTGTCCAATCGGCTCACGAACACAACCGGTGCCCCTGCTGCAAGCAGCACCGCTTTGACTACCTGGACGGCCGGATCGGCAGCAGCACCACCACGTTGTGCGGCCGCAACGCCGTGCAGGTCAGCGCCCCGGTCGATACAGAGATTGACTTCGGCGTCCTCGCCGAAAAGCTGCGGTCCGTCGCCCGCGGAGAGGTGGTCGAAAACAGGTTCATGGTGCGTTGCACGATTGGAGACCACAACATCACGGTGTTCGCCGACGGCCGGGCCATCGTAGAGGGAACCGCCGATCCCGACACCGCCCGCACCATTTACGCCAAATACATCGGGGCCTGACCGTGACGGCTTGGGCTGTTGTTAGCCGTGCGGGTTAGGCGTTCTCTATGAGCGGGGTGCGTGACACTATCGGCGGCTTCAGCGCCGTACCCAGATGCAGCCTGAAAGGCTGAACGAAAGTAGCCGTGGGCAAGTCCCGCCGAGGCGGGACGCCGCCCACGGTAACCCCAACACCCGTTCCATTCGACCCTGTAAGGGTCGCATAAACGTCCCGTCGCAC
>JAZGDL010000300.1:0-9649 GCA_036477795.1 Phycisphaerae bacterium | reverse complement strand
CTTCCGATGATGCTGACGGCGGCTTCGAAGCTGCCGATGTGGATGGATCGAATCTTGCGGCCGCCGATCTCCGAGCGCATGGCCAGCACGGCTTCGATGGCGGACTGCGAATGATACTCGGCGGGCCAATACTTGATGTAGGTCCTTTTGACCATGAGATCGTCTTTGCGGCCGAGCTTGAGTTCGAAGGGGCCGGTGAGCTGACTGAAGATGCCCTTGGGGCCTTCGAACATTTCGTTGGGCCCGGTGAGCCCGCGGCGAGCCAGGTCGGCGGCGAATACACCGTTGCGGGCGGCGTTGGCGAACGCGCAGGCCTTCCACATGGACATTTGACCGGTGCGGGTCTGGCGGGTGGCGATGTTGCAGACCCCAGCCAGCCCCAAAGCATGCTCCAGGGCCTCCTCGCTGAGCCCCCACAGCTTTCCAGCCAGCATGGCGGTGCTCAACGCCCCGTAGTACACGTGATCCCAACCGTGGGCCCGCAGGCTGGCTGCGTCGCACAAACGGCATTGAATCTCGTAGCCGATGACCGTGGCCAGGATGGCGTCCTGGCCGCTCTTGCCCGTCGCTTGGGTGACGGCGATGGCGGCGGAGAGGTTGTCGGAGGGGTGGGCCGGCTCCAGTGACAGATATGTGTCATTGTAATCGAGGTAGCGTATCAAGGTGCCGTTGGCGAAGGCGGCCAACTCCGGGCTGGTTCTGTGCCGCGTGCCCAAGACCATACCGGCGCGGCTGTCATTGCGCGACTCTGCCAGGGCCCGGGTGATCCGGCCGGGATCGGAGTGATAGGCCCCCAGGGCGCAGCCGATCGAATCGATCACCCGCCGTTTGACCTCGTGAATGGTCCCCTCGTCCAAGTCCTGGTATTCCAGGTCATTCACCCAGGTCGCGATCTTTCTTCCAAGCGTTGCCATTGAGTATGCTTCCTTACGTCGTTTGCCCTGTTTCTTGAAGCGACGTCGCTTCCGGTTGCTTGTCGGAAATCTCTCCCTCGACCGAGCGGAGCAGCATCTCCGCGACGTCGAGCTGCTCGACGTCGGCGCGGTCCTTGTCAGCCAGACCGTCGCTGAGCATGCGCATGCAGAAAGGACAGGCGCTGGACACTACGTTTGGTTCCGTCGCAAGTAGTTGGTCGGTGCGCAGCAGGTTGACGCGGTTGTCACCGGGTTCCTCCTCCTTGAACATCTGGGCTCCGCCGGCGCCACAGCACATGCCCCGGTCACGCGTCTCTACCGGCTCCACCAGGCAGACGCCGGGGATGGCTTTGAGAATGTCGCGCGGGCTGTCGTAGATGTCATTGTATCGACCAAGGTAGCAGGAGTCATGGTAGGCTACGGCGGCGTCGACGCGGCCGGTGGGCAGCAGCTTGCCATCGCGGACCAGGCCGGCCAGAAACTCAGTATGATGGATCACCTCGAACCTGCCGCCGAAGTCGGGGTACTCGTTGGCGATGGTGTTGAAGCAATGCGGGCAGGTGGTGATGATCTTCTTGACCTTGTAATTGTTCAGCGTTTGACAATTGGCCTGGGCGAACGTCTGGAAGAGAAACTCGTTGCCGGCGCGGCGGGCGGGGTCGCCGGTGCATTGCTCTTCGGTCCCTAGGATGGCAAAGTCGACGCCGGCCTTCTTGAGCAGTTGCGCGGTGGCCCGAGTCGTTTTCTTGGCCCGATCGTCGTACGAGGGCGCGCAGCCTACCCAGAAGAGGAAATCCGCGTCGGGTTTTTCGGAGATGAGCGGCACGTTCAGCCCCGCCGCCCAGCCGGCGCGGTCCTCAGGAGCGAACCCCCACGGGTTCATATTGGATTCCAATCCGCGAAACGCCGTCTGCAGTTCGTTAGGAAACTCGCCTCGCTCCTGCACCAGGTAACGGCGCATGTCGACGATTTTGTCGACGTAGCTGATGAACACCGGGCACTCCGTTTCACAAGCCCGGCAGGTAGTGCAGGCCCACAGCACCTCCGGATCGATCACGCCATCGACCAGGTCCTTGTCGGATTCGGGGCTGTCGCCGTTACCCTTCTTGCCATCCCTGCCCGCGGCGATGAGTGCGTTCTGTTGCCGGTAGAGTGAATCGCGCAAGTCGATGGTGAACTTCATGGGTGAAAGCTTTTTTCCGGTCTTGGTCGCGGGACAGTGGTCGCTGCATCGGCCGCACTCCGTGCAGGTGTAGAAGTCCAGGATGCTCTTCCAGGAGAACTGATCGATACGTTTGATGCCCAGCGTCTCCTCCCGCTCCGCCTTCCCTTCGATGTCTTCGATCGGTCGGAGTCGACCCCTGGGCGTGAGATCCTGCAGAAAAACGTTGGGGATGGCGGTGATGACGTGGAAGTGCTTTGAACGGGGAAGCAGGTTCAAAAAGATCAGGACCAGCGAAGTGTGAGTCCAGAACCCGACATGAGCAAGCACGATAAGCGTGCTCTCGCCGGCGTCATGCAGCACCAGCGCCATGGCAGAACCCACCGGCTCCCACCCTTGGAATGTGACGGTAGTCCGGTTCTCGTGAGCCTGTAGGTTGATCCAGGCGCCGTCATAGACAATGTCGCCGACCATCATAACCAGAATGATCCCAAGAATGATCAAGCCCTCGGAGCTGAGCGTCATCCGGGAAAGCCGTGCAATAACTCGAAAGTAGACGAACACCAGCGTGCCCAGGATCACCAGTATCTCGAAGATGTCCTTGAGCAACGAGTACAGGTCACCGAGCACGGTGTCGGAGTGGAACAGAAACAGGTTGAAACCGGTGTCGTAGCCGCGGCCGAAGAGAATCAGAGAGCGAATCAACAGAACGACGAAGCCGAGAAAGATGAGATGGTGAGCGATGCCGGCCAGCGGGTATCGCCGCATTCTCTCTTGCGCCAGGGCGAACCGGCGTGTTGCCTTCAGGCGCTCGCCGATCCGGTCCCAGCGCGATTCCGCCGCCCCGACCTTGAGCAACCGCCAGCGCCGATTGGCCGTCCATGTGAAGAGGCCAACCAACCCGACCAGCAGTACCGTCATGGCGATCGGATTCATTGGTTACACCAAGCCCTATGACATCAGCTTCTTGAATTCCCGCGTCAAGAGAGGAACCAGCACGAACAGGTCAGCCACGCAACCGTAGTTGGCGACCTTGAATATGGGGGCTTCGGCCTTGGTGTTGATGGCTACGATGACCTTGCTGCCGCGCATGCCGGCTAAATGCTGGATGGCCCCGTCGATGCCGCAAGCGATGTACAACGCCGGGGTGACCACCTTGCCGGTCAGGCCGACCTGCCGGCCGTGGGGTTGATAGCCGGCGTCGCAAGCGGCACGGGAAGCACCCACCGCGCCCTCCAACACCTCCGCCAGCTCGAAAATGATCTTGAAATTCTCCTCGGACTTCAGCGATCTTCCCCCGGAAACGACGACGTCGGCTTCGGTGACGTCCTTGACACCTCTCGACGTGGAGGCGATCTCGTCGAGCTTGAGACGTACGTCCTCGGGGCGCAGAGCCGGCGCGATCGAGACGGTTTCGGCGGCGGCTCCGTCCTGCGGCTGGGCTGCGGGATAGACGTTGGAGCGCACGGTCACCACCTGAAGCCGCGATGCGGACAGGCGGAACTTGCCGAATAACTTGCCGGCGTACATGGTCTTGGTCGCGATCAGATCGTCGCCTTGCAGTTCAACGTGTATGCAATCGATACACAGCGCCGCTCGTTTGCGGGCGGCGACACGTGAGGCCAGGTCTCGACCCAGAGCCGTCGTCGGCATGACCACGATCTTGGGGGCCGCGGCATCGATTGCCGCGACCAGGGCCGTGGTATAGGGCATCACCCGGTAGTGCTCCAGCTCGGCATCGTCAGCCAGGTACACCTTGCTTGCCCCGCAAGCTGCGATTCCGTCGGCCAGTGAGGTGATGCCGCTACCGATGATGCAGGCCTCGACACTTCCGCCCAATCCATCGGCGAGCTGTTTGGCTACATACATCAACTGAAAGGTGGCGGGGAGAGTTTTCCCGCCGCGTTGTTCCACGTAGACAAGAACGTTCTTTGCCATTGCTAAACGACCTTGGCCTCTTCTCTTAACAGTCGTGCTAACTCGCGGGCCATCTCTTGGGGCTGGCCCTCAACGATTTTGCATTCCGGCCGCGGCGGAGGGGGTGATATCGACAGAAGATCGGTGCCCCTGGTCCACGGCTCCGCTGGCGGCAGATCGTCCGCGGTCAACACCTGCACCGGTTTCTTCTTGGCTTTCATCAGGTTGGGCAGTGATGGGTAGCGAGGTTCGACCAGCCCCTTTTCGATGGTCAAGAGCGCCGGCAGATCGCAGGTGACCACCTCCTCAGCACCTTCGATGCGGCGGCGGGCGGTGAAGGACCTGCCGTCATCAGCGAGTGCCAACCCGGTCACCGCCCCGACGTGAGGCCAATCGAGAAATTCGGCGATGGCCGGCCCCAGGGCGCCGCTGTCCAGGTCGATGTTGTATTTGCCGCACAGGATAAGATCGAAGCCTGACTCATCCTTTTTGATCGCTTGGGTCAAGATCCAAGCGGCGAACAGCTCATTCATCGATTCAAACTTGGGATCGTTCAGATGAACCGCCCGATCCGCGCCCATAGCCAGCGCCGTGCGGATGGCCTCGGCGGCTTTGTCTCCGCCGAGACAGATGGCTACGATGTCATCGACGTTGCCGTGCTTTTCGCGAAGCTGCAGGGCCAGTTCCACGCCGAACTCGTCGAATGGATCGCACACCATTCTCAGGCCTGCCGTCTCGATGCCCGATCCGTCGGCTTTGACCTTGATGGCGGCGTTGGAGTCCGGCACCTGTTTGATGACCGTCAGAATCCTCACCTGCCGTTTGTCCTCCTCTCGTCGCTTCGGCCTACAACCGCAGCCTCCGCCGGCCGCGTGAGCCGGCATGTTAGTCGAATTCACGCCGCTTGTGGACCCTCCCAAGCCGTCAAGGTCGACTGCTGCTGGTGCGAGAATCCTTTCTCGCACTCTTCGACTTAGGAAGTCCCGTCCCCCACGCTCAGAGAGAGCGGCGCACCCCACGTCCCAACTCGGAGTTTGTGAGTTGACGGTACATCAGTACCGAATTGCGAAGCCCTTGAACTCCCCCCGCGTGTCGAACTCGCTTGACTCGGTACTGTCAATGAATCCCACCATGGCCTCCTCCACGGCGGCCACGAACGAATCGATCTCCACACTTTCCCCCTCCGCCACCAGTTCAACCCGCCCGTCCGGCAGATTCCGCACGTAGCCGGTGACGGCGAACCGCCGGGCGGTGTCCCGCGTCGTCGCCCGGAAGAATACGCCCTGGACCGCGCCGGAGAACACCACTGTTCGCCTGATCCTGGACATGCCCTCAAAGCGTATTGTCCGACATTGTATGACGCAAGTTTTCCGCGACACCGGTGCCGTTCGACTCGTCAGGTTTCACACCCGACATAGCAGCACCGATTCGTTCGCGAGCGCTCCTCCAAAGCCCACGGATTGCAATCCGTGGGTTCATCGAACCGCGCTCCGGCGCCCCTATCCCGGGCGTTCACTTGTGTAGTGTTGTCATACTCACTGGCAGAGGATCGCCCTTTATGGTAAACGTTGCCGGTCGTTGGATGGGATCAAGGAACTGGAACGCGGTACTACGTGGAGAACATCATGCCTGTCAAGACTCTGCTTACGTCGGTGGTCATGGTCGTCGCAATTGTCGGATGCCAAAACGTTCACTCACCCAAATACGGCGACGCAACGACACTTCGCAGCCGCCCCACCACCGATGGAATATTCGATTTCCCCTATTTAATGCGCGATCTCGACAACGGGCTTCGGGTCATCGTGGTCAAGACCGATTATCCGGATATCGTCACCATTCAGATTCCCGTGCAGACCGGGTCGCGCAACGAAGTCGAGCCCGGCAAGTCCGGCTTCGCCCACTTCTTCGAGCACATGATGTTCCGGGGCACCGAGAAGTACCCGGCCGAGGTCTACGGCGAAATACTGAAAATCGCCGGGGCCGACCAGAACGCCTACACCACCGACGACTACACCAACTACCACATTACATTCACCAAGGCCGACCTGGAGACCGTCATCCGACTGGAGGCTGACCGATTCAAGAACCTCAGCTACACCGAAGAGCAGTTCCGCACCGAAGCCCTGGCGGTGAAGGGTGAATACCTCAAGAACTATTCAAACCCCATGCAGAAGATTTTTGAACGCATGCGCGACATCGCCTTCATGACACACCCCTACAAGCACACCACCATGGGCTTCTTTGAAGACATCGAGAACATGCCCAACCAGTTGGCCTATTCCAAGACGTTCTTCGACCGATGGTATCGGCCGGAGAGAGCGACGGTCATTCTGGTGGGCGACGTCGATCCTGAAAAAACGTTCCGGCTAGTCAAGAAGTACTGGGGCGACTGGCAGCGCGGAAGCTACACCGTTGACATCCCACCGGAACCGGCCCCCGCCGGGCCCGTCTACGAGCACATCGAGTGGTTCGCCCCCACCCAACCTTGGGTCATCGTGGCGTTTCACGGTCCACGTTTCAACGCCCGCTCAAAAGCCACGGCGTCCATGGATCTGATCTCTCAGTTGTACTTTTCGCAGACGTCCGAACTGTATCAGAAACTGGTCATCAAGGAGCAGTTGGTGGATCAGTTGTTTCCTTACTTTCCTGACCGGGAAGATCCTTTCCTGCTGATGATCGGCGCACGAGTGATCGATGCGGAATCAGCCGCGGCGGTGAGGGACGCCATCCTCAACAGCGTGGCCGACGCCCGCACGGCCCACGTGGATGAGGAACGGCTGGCCTCGGTCAAATCCCGCCTGAAGTACCAGTTTGTCGGACGCATGGACAACTCCCAATCCATCGGCTCCATCCTGGCCTCATACGTGCGTTTTGAGCGCACGCCGGAAACCATTAACGACGTATACCGCGTCTATGACAGCATCAATGCCGACGACATCCTTCTGTACGCCAACAAGTACTTCACCGACGCCGGCCGAGTGACCGTAAGCCTGTCCCACAGCCCGGCCCTCGAAGGATTGGAAGGCGGGGCATCGATCGACGAGATCATCGCCGGGCGTGGCGCTTCCCAGCCTGTCGAGCTCAAATTGGTGGAGATGCCCGGCAGTGCTCCGCTCGTGGACGTGTCACTGCTATTCAGTGTGGGGGCAGCCTATGATCCGCCCGGCAAGAAGGGCTTGGCGGCGTTGACCGCAGCCATGGTGACCGACGGTGGTTCGGTGGCCCACACCATCGAAGAGATCAACGACACGCTCTACCCCATGGCCGCCGGCTTCGGCGCCCAGGTGGACAAGGAGATGACCCGGCTGGCCGGCTCCGTCCATCGGGACAACCTGGAGGGCTGGTACCGCACCGCCAAGGAACAATTGCTTACGCCCGGTTGGCGCGAGGAGGATTTCAAGCGCATCAAGACCCAGACGATCAACGCCATCCGCACCAACCTGGTGGGAAACAACGACGAGGAGCTGGGCAAGGAGGTGCTCTACAGCTTCATCTACGGGCCGGAACATCCCTACGGCAGCCTGACCCTGGGCGGCACCAGGCAACTCGAGGCTTTGACACTGGAGGATGTGAAGGACTTCTATCATCGCTACTACACGACCGAAAACCTCACCGTCGGTCTGGCCGGCGGCTATCCCAAGGCTTTCTCCCGGCAGCTCGAGCGCGATCTTGCCAAACTGCCGCGAGGCTCGCGCGATTTACTTACGCTCACCGAGCCGCCCCCAATCGAAGGCCGTGAAGCCATCATCGTAGAGAAGGAAACGCTCGCCGTGGCCGTCTCGTTCGGCTTCCCCATCGACCTGCGACGTGGTGATTCCGATTGGGTGGCCCTGTGGCTGGTGCGATCCTGGCTGGGCGAGCACCGCAGCAGCAACAGCCATCTCTACAAGCGGATCAGGGAAACCCGCGGTATGAACTACGGCGACTACGCATATATCGAGTATTTCCCGCGCGGCATGTACAGGTTCCATCCCGATGCCAACCTGGGTCGGCGGCACCAGATTTTCCAGGTCTGGATCCGGCCTCTACGTTCCAACAACGACGCTCACTTCGCCACCCGCGTAGCCATGCATGAGTTGGACAAGCTGGTCAAGTCCGGGATGAGCCGGAAGGACTTCGAAGCCACCCGCAGCTACCTGAATAAGTTTGTGAGCCTGTTGGTCAAGACCCAGTCACGGCAACTGGGCTACGCCCTGGACAGCAAATACTATGGTATCGCGGTTTTCGCCGATTATGTGCGTGCGGAGTTGGGCAGATTGACTCTTAACGATGTGAACCAGGCGATACGCAAGCACCTGCAGACCAGGGACGTCAAATTCGTGTTCGTCACCAAGGATGCCCGCGACCTGCAGCAACGGCTGGTAAGCAATCAGAGCTCGCCCATGACCTACAACACCCCGAAACCGGAGTTGGCCGACGAAGACGCCGTCATACAGGACTGGCCCCTAAACCTTCCCGCGGAGCGGGTGAAGGTGATCCCGGCCGACACCCTGTTCGAATAGTCGGTCACACCAAGCAGTGTAAAGCGTAACAGGCGGCCCACGAATTAGCAGTACAGGGGCTGTCGATTTATGCTGTAGCGCCACCCCTTGTGGGTGGCGCACCCTCGTTCTGCGCCACCCACATGGGGTGGCGCTACATCAGGGAGCGCTCCAAACGACTAAATCGACAAACGCTGTACTACCAAGCAAACTCTGCCTGACCCTTACGCTTTCGCATCGGTGATTGATACCGACTCCAAGCGTATGCGGTTGTAACAACTGTGCACGGCCTCGATGAACAGTTGAGCCTCCTCGATGGTATGGTGGGCCGATTCGGACGTAAACTGCGTGCCGGCCTTCTTGTGGGCGGCGAACAGGTAGTTGGCGAACTTGCCGCCGGCGTACGGATCGAAAAAGCGCTTAGTGTCGTAGTAACGCTCCCGGAACTCGTCGACGATCTCCTCGGGGTCGTTGGAAACATCGTCGTACTGGATCTGCACCAGGGCCTTGGCAGCCTTGAGCATGGCCTCGTAGGCTTCCTTTCCAGCTCGCTGGATGTTGCCGGCGTCCAGGAGTATCTGGGCCTCGAACACCATCCGCTCGACCTCGGTCATGGCGAATTCGTAGGCTGACACTACCTCGCCGGCGCACTCGCCCACGCCTATGTCGCCCGTACTGAATTCTCGCGGATCACCCCAGTCGGTGTAGAAGGAAGGCTCCTCATCATGCTCCGGCCGATCCCGGATCAGGTCGTCGAGCACCTGGCGGATCTGGGACTTGCCGACGCGCTGAACGAACTGGACGAACCGTTCACCCTTCTGGCGCATGCGCAGGTAATGGTCCGTGATGCGCTCCAGGACGTCGGGGATCCGCTTTGAAGGAATGGCCACGATCGGCAGGCCGTAAGAGCCGCCGTTCTCCTCCCACTGCCCGCCCAGGACGACCTGGAAGTGCGGGACCTGGAACCCATGGATGATGCGATTGACGCCGTAGAATCCGATGTCGCTGACGTGCTGCTGCCCGCAACTGTTGAAGCAGCCGCTGATCTTTATGTGCAGGTCCTGGATGGCCTGGTCCATCTGGAAGCTCTTTTCAGCCAGGCGGGTCCTCAATTCGGCGGCCAGCCCACGTGACGAGGCGATGCCCAGTTTGCAGGTGTCGGTCCCGGGGCAGGC
>JAZGDL010000030.1:0-7371 GCA_036477795.1 Phycisphaerae bacterium | reverse complement strand
CGAGCCGCCTCCGTCGCTGGGCGGTTCCGTGGATACCTCGTTCATCCTCGGCATGGGCAAGGTCGGCGACGCGGTGAAGATTTTGCTGGACATCGACAAGGTGCTGACCACGGACGAGCTGATCGACATCGCATCCGCCGCGAAGCGTAGTGAATCCTCGACGGATCTGTGTGCGACGTCTCCGGCCGATTGACGATGCGACGGTTTCGTGCCTTCGAGCGAGAAGCGGCAACCAGCGTCTCATCTCCTTTGTCTTGAAGAAAGCCGGGGCGGATGTGATGGTCAAGGAGAACGGCAAGCTCGCGCTCGAAGCCGCGCTGGCCGCCCGCGACGAAGCACGCCCGTTCGATGTCATTTTAATGGACATGCAGATGCCGGTCATGGATGGCTACGAGGCCACAGGCCGACTTCGCCAACAGGGCTACACCGGGCCGATCATCGCCCTCACCGCGCACGCGATGGCCACCGACCGCAAGAAGTGCATCAAGGCCGGGTGCGACGACTACGCCAGCAAACCGATCGACCGCAAGAAGCTGATCGAGATGATCCAGACACACTTACAGCCAGCCGTTGTCTCCGCCCCATCCTAGCCCGGCGCCGCAGGCCGTGTCTTGCTAATACGATCGCCAATAGCCCGCCCACCAAGGATCTCGTGAAGGCGTACTCGGTTATGCCACTCCGCATTCGAGGCCCGAACCGACGCCCGCGAGCCCACTACCGGCGTCTTGGTGACGCCAAAGCCGGCGACTCCTGCACACCAGCGAGCCACCTTTCCGGACTCGATCGGTGAAGGGCCAGTCCCACGTGTTGACCCTGAACTTGGCGGGGTCGTCAAGACCGTCGCCGGTCCAGTCGCCGATTGCGGGAATGGACTGGGCGTATTGCGTCTCAAACGCCTCGCCCGCGTCGTCCACACGATCACCATCGAGGTCGAGATGCCACAGGTTGTCAGGCGTTGTGAATCGAAGCTCGAAGACGCCGTCGCCATGTTACAGAAGTTACTGGCCGGCTGCAATGTGGTGGATGCGGACGGCAAGGCCACGCCGAAGGAACCGTGCGTGTTCCGCGCGGTCCGCTGGAATACCAACCGGACCTTCCGGCTGATCAGGGCAAGAGCCAAGGTTCCGTACGCACAAATGAAGGCCATGCGGTCAACGGCCGGCTCCGATGCGGCGAACAGCGGGTTCGATGTGTCTCAGGCCGGTGATTTCCTGGGGCATGCGGACTATCGGGTGACCCGAAAGCACTACGTCCGGCGTGACCTTGAGAATAAGCGGCTCATCGCTGAGGCGTTGGCGTGCGGTCTGCGCCGTGCGCGCGGCGTTTTGGAGTGTTGCCATGAAATTGCAAATTGCTGTAGGTCGTGATACGATAAGGTGTTACGGTGCAAGGCGCTCGTAGCTCAGTTGGATAGAGCACCGGTTTCCTAAACCGGGGGTCGCAGGTTCGAATCCTGCCGGGCGCGGTGCCGCTCCGACAAGGCTGAAAGCTGAAGGCTGAAAGTCGGACCTGGGGATCTTCAACCTTTAACCATGAACCGTCCAACCTTGGGACCTAGATCGAAGAATCTCTTCAATTGAGAGGCCAATAACAGTTTTGGGACTGTTCTCACCGATTTTTTCGGTGTAACTGCCTTGCAATTCTGCGGCAAGACATGTACAAGAAGACAACGGAGCCGGAGTTAGGTGACGCAGTCGAAGCCGCTCGCGTTTGCTGTGTCGGCCGCGCCGGGAGACGACCGGATGACTTGAGCCGATACCCGGTCCGCTGCTGTAAGCTAGGGAAGGAGAAACGACAAAGCGTGTCGTTCGCAAGAGTTGCGACGATTGCGAGCCGCTTGACTCGAGGAGTCAGGGCATCATTGTTGGAGCAAGTGCGTCGTTACTGTGCACGTCGTTGCGATGCGGTCCAGGGAGAGAGGCATTCCGACACGCGGGATAGTATAGGAATCCACCTGGCGTACCCGTGAGTGTGATTGTACACCTCGGGTGGAGGTCGCGCCGGGTGTAGCTTCGTTTTGAGACGAACTCGGTCAAACATGTGCGTTGAGGCTTCGAGCGTTGCGTGTTGAAGTCCTCTGACAGAGGGTTTAAGGAGATTAACTGATGAGGGACAGGGTGTTTTGTAGATTGGTTGCCGGTCTGATCGCAGTGCCGTTGCTGGTGGCTGGAGCCAAGTCCGCCGATGCAGCGGGTGAGGGCGGCGGCCCTTCCGCCGATGATAACAGGTTCGCGCCGATTTACCCGGACCGCGCCAATGCGCCGCCGAGAGGTGCCCGGAGTCTCACGGCCCTGGCGCCAGGCGGCGGTCCGCTGGCGGCCGGCGGCGGTGGGGAGTTGATCGAGATATTCAGGCAGCCTGTCTGTCCGACGGGGACTCAATGCTTCCAGATCAACACCACCGAGGGTAACTTCCGCACCTGCGACAGCTTCAATTTGCTGGAAGGCGGCGCACTGGCGGGCTTCGAGTTCCCCATATCCCAGTTTGCCGGCGACGGCTGCGGGGGGTGGGATCCGGACAACCCGGGATCCGATTTCTTCGTGCACATATGGGCCGACGAGGGCGGCGCGCCCTTGCCCGAGGATGAGCCTATTTTTTCAGAAGGCCCCTTTAACCTGGGTGACGGCTTTCTCACCACCGGTATCGACGATACCATAGGCTTCGGGGTCATCACCTTTACGTTTGATTTTGAGGCGTTTATCGCGGCGCCGGGCACCCGCTACTACGTGGGTTTCACCGGCACGCCGGAGCCCCCCTGCATCGCTTCCAGCGTGTTGACTTCCTTCCAGCCGGCGCGCGACGGTGCCATGTTCCAGGCCGCCGACGACAGCGCTTGGGGCGAAGTCGAGGTGGGTGACCCCTCCGTCTTCACCGAAATGGGGTTCGCCTTGTTCGCCTTCGCGCCCACCGGCGGAACCACGGTTCTTTCCATGGAAGGCATCTCCGCCGGTGGAGGATGCTCCTCCGTAGACCCCAACAAGTGCTGTATCCGCGTGACGCCGACGGTGGCGCCGGTCATCACTTGCAACACTAGTGACTGCGATCCTAACGAGATTTTCGGTACGAACTGTTTCACGGAGGCCCCGTTGGACCCCGGAGTGAACGCTGAGCAGTTGGCAGCGGCCCTGGCGGCCAGCCTGGGAGCCGTTCCTCCCAGCCAAAGTTGCGACGGCACTGCGGCCAGTTGCAATAGCGCCGTGATCGAGGCCTTCGCCGCCGGCCCGCGCCTTATCGTGAAGACCACCGACGGCACCAAGCCCAAGCTGTGCGTAACGATCAACTGCGACCCGGTCGGAATCATGGGCGGGCCCAATGACTGCGCCCTCCTTGGGGGGTGCGGCTTCGACTACCGCGTGGGGCCGTGTTGCACCCTGCCGCCCATTGCCCCCAACGTCGACCGATTCGCCACGGTGCGGGGCCAGTGCGATCTGCCGCCCGAAGACGACACCGGCACCTGGATCAACCTGGACGTTCCCGGCTCGACCTTTGACCGCACGCCCGGCGCCAGTCCGGCGAGCGGCCTTGTCGTACCGCGCTTCCGTCTCGAGGGTGTTGCCCGAGACGTCGCCAACGACAACTCCGACACCGTAATACGGCGCACCGACGAAGTCACCTTTGGGCGCTGCTCCGGCGACTTCAGCCGCGAAGGTGCCGATCCCACGCTGCAAATGTTCCTGCCGGACGGCGTCGCCGATCAATTCGATGTCGACGCCTTTAACGAGTGCGTGGGCACGTCGGATCCCTTCCCCGGCGATTGCGAGTTCTTCGACTACGACGGCGATGACGTCATCACCAGTAATCTTCCCTTAAGTGGCGTTGACGACGACAGGGACGTGCTGGACTGCCTGCTATTAGCGGGCAACAGCCCGGAGTGCTGCCCGAGCAACCTGAATCTGCCTCAGAGGGCATCCAACCTGGTGATCACCGAGATGGCCCGGTGGCATCTGCGCGGCTGCGACTATCTGCAGGTCGAGCGCGAGGGATCGCTGTGGCCCGAGAACTGGGTCCTTGACATTTATCTTTCAGCACAGGACCCGGGGGTGGGCCTCGATGAAGTAGGCCCCTGTGAAAATGAGTTCGACGCGGAAGTGAACCCGGTTGCCCCCCCACTCCCCGATACCCAAAACGACGTGATCTCCATCGCCGATAATATCGGTCTGGTTTCCGAGGGCGAACCGCGGCGTATCGCCGGAGAGCTCGGCAACAGCACCGGTCCGGGTTGCGATTTCTTCAATTTCCATTTTGGCGACATGGACGCTGACGTGTACCGTTTCACGCTGGCCTTTCCGGCCTCCGTGAACATCTCGACCGACGCCGTCGAAACGGATCCGAAATGCGAGTTATTCGATTTATTCGAGTGCCCGGATAACACCCTTTGTGATCCGGGTGATGGGAGCGCCTGCGACCACCAGCCCGAGCTGTGCCTGCCCATCGGGCCTGCCCTTCCCTCGCTGTGGCTGTACAGCAGTTCCGGGCTGCTGATCGCCAGTGACGATCCTCCGGCCAGTCGCTTCGATCCGACTATCATCAACCGTGAACCGAGCATCAGCAAGAAGCTCGATGAGGGGGAGTTTTTCATCCTCGTCGCTGCCGCCGGCCAGATTGTCGCGCCCGATCCCACGGATCCCACGGGGAGGCGGTGCAGCATTTTCCAAGCACCGGAGGTGGACTTCGGCGAAGGGGACCCGACGGGATTGTATGATCTGAATATCGCCGTGGCGCCGAGTTCGACGTTACGGGTCACCAAGGACTCCGATACCGACGGCACCTATGAGGCCCGCACGCTGGTGCAGCCCTTGTACACCTACCAGAAGGTGGGCGACCCGTTCCAGTCCACCCTCATTGACACGGGCGAGCGTGGTGACGACGCCTTCGTTCTGCAGAGTACCGGGCCCTGGACCAACGCATTGCCGGAAGCCTCCGATCTGCGTCCCAGCGACCTGAGCTTCATCCCCGGCGTGCTGCCTGACGGGTCGGCCCCGGAGATTCAACTGATCGAAACCAACGAGGGCAACTTCGGGCAACGCATAGTCGCCGGGGCGAGGCGCTTCTGTGCGACCATCTTCGACGCCTGCGGGGATTCACAGGAGCCCGATTTTGACATGACCCTCGAGGCGGTGACCGCAAACTTCGTCGGCGACATTACCGATACGCCGGTGGCTGACAACTTCTCGGTCGATACGGACACGGAGATCGCCAACGTCACCTTCTGGGTCACGCCGGGCGGCGTCGTCACCGACGAGTATGTTTTTGTAGTGCGTGTGCTGGGTAACGCGGCCGCTGAGGGGGCATGTGAAATCGGCATCCCCGATGGAAGCAACGTGATCACCGAGGGAGTGGTCGGTGTTCCCTTCATCCAGCCGACGGTCTCCGCTGTGGCGGACCGGGTGACTCTCAATCTGGCCACTCCGTTCACGGCGTTGGCCGGTGAGACCTACTGGCTGGAGTTGAAGCTGGATAGCGCCCAGACAATCGGCGAGGCCGTGCAGTTTGTGACCTCCTTGCAGGGCAACGACGGGGTCGGCGTCGACAATGACAACGTCTTCTTCCACGACGTGGTCTCCCAGGCCGGGCAAGAGGATGACAACGCCGACGACTGCGCACCGGTCGACGGCGACGGCTACGACTGCGTCGCCTCCTTCGATGACACGGAGACCGAGTGCGACGAGGAGGACCCCGACGGCGACCAGCGCATCGGCGGGATCGCCTTCTGCATGGGCGCCGAGGCGGCAGAGGACTTCACCAAGGAGCTTCCCACCGATGTCATTTGCGGGAGCTGGCGGACGGCGCCGGGTGAAATCGTGTGGTCGCAGCCGTTCAGGCTTCGCGACGACGGCACCGTTGGCTTCTTCTCCGACTTCACCCGGGGCACCCAGGGCGGCAACCAGGGCGCCGACAGCTTCACCTTCTTTGAGAACGGTACCATCACCGGAATCAAGTGGCACGGGACCTACACCACCAACACACCGGTGCCCGAATCCGATGACTTCCGCATCGAGTTCTGGGACGACGGTGCCAGTGTTCCGGGCACCCTGATTACTTCCTACTCGCCGACTAACGCGGAGATTGAGCGCGTGGCCGGTGAGATCAGCCGTGACCCCGGCCGGCAGGTCTACTCCTACTCCTACCAGTTGTCGCCCAAGCTGCTGGAGGTGCAGGCCAACGAGACGGTGTGGGTCTCGGTCATCAACAATACTGAGGGCCAGCCCTACGTCTGGGCGTTCGCGATCGGAGGAGGAGGCAATTCCGACGGACGGGCTGCCCTGCGCGTCAACCTGGACAACGACCCGGCTTGGGAGACGTTGCCCGGTTCCGGCGATCCGCCTACGGATTTCTCCTTTGAGATCCAGCTTGCAGGCGCCACCAAGATCGTCACCGGTGACAGTGTCGATTGCGGTGGCGGCACGGCCTCCGGCGTGGGCTACCACTTCGATTCACTGCGGGCCTCCATCAACGGGTACCAGATCGACAAGCCCGAAGGCCAGATCGGCGGACGCATTGAGACCACCGGCAACCGCTGGCGCAACGTCTCCGCTCCGTGGAAGTTCATGCAGCACCTGGACGCCGGTGGCGAGAATGACCTGGCCGTCCTGTTCGGCCAGTTGCACGAGCAGGTGAAGAACGTTTTTGTAGAGTTCGTGAAGCCCGGTGATCCCCCCGCAGACCCCCCTGTTGTCACGGTTACCCAAGCGGAAATCGATTGCCTGACCGCCGCGGTTCCCGGGGAAAAGTCGATTCAATCGATCTTTGCGGGGTTGGCTGCATACGACACCGACCCGGAGACCCGCGGCATCAGTGTCGGAGGTACCGTCAACCGCCTGTGCGACGGAGCCGCGATGGAAGCCCTGGACCCGACGCTGGCGTTGCATGAACGCCTCATGGTCAAGGGTGTCTGCTGGGACAACGGGACCGCAACCGTCATCACCAGCACCGGTGCTCCTGAGTGCGCCGCCTCCGGTTTCGCCGAACCAGCTTTCGGTACCTCCTTCTCGGACCGGGCCTGGGACGGCTACGTCGACAGTCGGCGTGAGAGTAACGACGGAAACGCTGTCAACCAGGGCCTGGACACCATCACCATCGAGTTCACCGCTGCCATGCGGAACGCGGGTGGGGCGCCGATCAGTGCAGCAGCCTTCTCTATCTCCGATACGGCTGGTACGCCTCCGACGATCGATAACGTTACCTCCTCTGACGGAGGCAAGACCGTCACGCTGGAACTGAGCGGCCAGATCACCTTGCAGCAGTGGACCACCTTCAGCTTCGACGGAGAGAACTCCTGCAACAGCGAGGCGTTCAGCGGCTCGATCGACATCGGGTTCCTGCCCTGCGACGTGAATCAGGACGGGAGATGCAACCCCCTCGATGTGACCA
>JAZGDL010000003.1:0-4086 GCA_036477795.1 Phycisphaerae bacterium | reverse complement strand
GTGGAGATTGCGAACTTGACCAAGTTCCAAATCCTCAACCAGACCGGCCTCGCGGCACTGTCTCAGGCCAACGCACAGCAGCAGAACGTTTTGACGCTGCTGCGATAAGTAGGGAAAACCTCAGGCTGAGCGGGGGCCCCCCGGGGCCCCGCTGGTCTGGCCTGACCGGCAAAGCGGTGCAAGGCGAGCTGGCTAGGCCAGCAACTCCGCCCGGTGCCCCACATGGTCAACTTCTGGTGGGCCTGGGTGGCTTACAACCCCCACACCCGCCTCGAACCTTAGCCCGCACCCCTGTCCCGTGAACACCTCCCCGTTCAGCGCTACCGCATTGAGGTGTTCTCCCTCCTTTTCAGCTTAGCTGAATCACTCTCCCCCTACTCCTCACAGGCGCCGATTGAATCGCCGTGGGCGAGGTGGTCGTTGACGGAGAGCTGCCCAATCCTAAGGGTCTTTTGTTTTCCGGAGATGCCGGGCGGACGGTGGCAAATGGTGATGCTGGGACTGAAGGCGAAGAGCCGGGGAAGGATCAGACCACCGCTGCCGGAGGGCACAAACGCGTCGATGAAAGCCCCCGTGCTCCCGTTGTAGCGAAGGATGCTGGCGTTGCCGAGGCTGGCGACGTACAGGTTCTCGTCGTCGGGGCCGAACACCACGCCGATCGGTCGGTTCAATCCGCCACTCCCGGAGGGCACAAAGGTGTCGATGAAGTCCCCGGTGGTTCCGTTGTAGCGAAGGACACTGTTAGTAAGGATGCTGCCCACGTACAGGTTGCCGTCGGGCCCGAACGCCAGGCCTACGGGTGCGTTCAACCCGCCACTGCCAGGCGGGACAAACACGTCGATGAAGGCTCCCGTAGTCCCGTCGAAACGAAGGACGCTGTTGTTGCCGCGGGGACTGGCGACGTAGAGGTTCCCGTCCGGCCCGAAGAGAAAGGTCTGGGGGTCGCCTTGGGTCATCCCGGCACTGCCGGACGGCACAAAGGCGTCGATGAAAGCCCCCGTGCTCCCGTTGTAGCGAAGGATGCTGGCGTTGACGATGTCGCCTACGTAGAGATTCTCGTCGGGGCCAAAAACCAAAACAACGGGAAAAGATAACCCGCCGCTGCCCGGCGGGACGAACACGTCGATGAACGCCCCGGTGGCACCGTTGAAGCGAAAGATACTGTTACTAGGGCCACTGTTCAGGTAGAGGTTCCCGTCGGGCCCAAAAACCGGGCAACAGGTCCCCGTGATCCCGCCGGTGCCCGGCGGGACGAACACGTCGATGAACGCCCCCGTGGTCGCGTTGTAGCGAAGGATGCTGCCGGGAGGAGTATCACCGACAAGCAACGCCCCATCGTCAGCGTGAGCGATAGGGACGGCCAAGCCGATTGCGCCGGCCACACCTAGCGCGGCGATGAGAATTAGCGAACTAATACTTGGTTTCAGACTCGTCTTTTCCATTTCTGTTCCCCCTTTTCCAGCGTTCTTTTTCAGGTGCGGCAAAGTTTCCACAGACGTACCCGAGCGTCAATGAACTGCGGCTGAATTCCGGCTAAAGCGTTGCTAACGAGTTCCTGACGAGGTAACCAATTGAAAGTAGAGCGGTAGCGGAGTAGCTGCTCCGCTAACCTGGATTCAATTCCGGCAACCCACGTGCTATAGTCTTGGCAAAGGAGGGAGTCAACGCATGAGTGAGGTGCTCCCACCCCCTAGTGTCCTGCGTTTTGGGGCTTTTGAAGCCGATCTCCGTGCGGGTGAGTTGCGCAAGCGGCGGCGGAAGATTCGCTTACAGGAGAAGCCGTTCCAGGTTCTGGCCGCGCTGTTGCAGCGGCCGGGCGAGGTAGTGACGCGGGAGGAGTTGCGGGAGAAGCTTTGGCCCGCCGAGACATTTGTAGAATTCGACGACAACATCAACACCGCCATCAGCAGAGTCCGCGAGGCCTTGGGCGACACGGCCGAGCATCCACACTTTGTAGAGACCCTGCCGCGTCACGGCTACCGCTTCATCGCAGCGGTGGAGAGCACTGATGAACCCTCGCGACCCGCCGCCGGTCTCCGTCTCATTTGGATAGCCGGTCTCGCCTTCCTGGCGCTGGTGGTGGCGGCATTCGCCCTCAATGTAGGTCAGTGGCGGGAGCGGCTTTTTGGCACCGGCTCAAGTTCAATCCGGTCACTGGCGGTGCTGCCACTGGAGAACCTGTCGAGCGACCCCGAACAGGACTACTTCGCCGACGGGATGACCGAGGCGCTCATCACCGAATTGGGTAAAATCAGCGCCCTATGAGTAATCTCGCGGCAGTCGGTGATGCAGTTCAAAGGAACTCAGAAACCCGTGCCCGAGATTGCCCGGCAGTTGAACGTGGATGCGGTGGTAGAAGGGGCAGTGGTGCGTGATGGTGACCAAGTCCGAATCACTGCTCAGTTGATAGCGGTGGCTCCGGAGCGGCACATGTGGGCCCAGAGCTACGAGCGCAACCTGAGCGACATCGTAGCCTTGCAAGGCGAGGTGGCACGGGCAATCGCCAGTGAAATCAAGGCCGCAGTGACGCCGGAAGAAGAAGCGCGACTCGCCAGCGCCCGCCCGGTCAACCCCGAGGCCTACGAGGCTTATCTCAAGGGCCGCTACTTCTGGAACAAGCGGACTCGGGAAGGGCTGACGAAAGGTCTGGAACACTTCCAGCAGGCGATTGACATTGACCCTACCTATGCGTTGGCCTACGCAGGGGTGGCTGACTCTTGGCTCGTCCTTGGAAACAATGCCTACCTCCCTGCTGAGGAGACCTTCCCCAAAGCCAAGACGGCAGCGCTCAAAGCGCTCGCAATTGACGACAGTCTGGCTGAAGCACACACCTCTTTGGGCGCGATCCTTCAGAACTACGACTGGGATTGGACCGGAGCTGAGCGGGAGTTCCGGCGTGCTCTTCAACTCAACCCCGGCTACGCCACCGCCCACCATTGGAACTCGTTTCTCCTGTCGATGCTGGGCCGGCACGATGAGGCCATCGCAGAGGTAAAACGAGCCCGGGAGCTTGACCCGCTTTCGCTCAGGATAAATGCGAATGTAGGGTTGATGTTCTATTGGGCCCGCCGGTATGACCAGGCAATCAAAGAATTACTGAGAGCGCTTGAGTTGGACCAAAACAGGCCTCGTGGGTTGTACGACCGCCTCGGGTGGGCCTACTTGCAAAAGGATATGCACGACGAAGCGATTGCGACATTAGAAAAGGCGCTTACACTTTCCGGTGGTGGCCCCCTAGCTCTAGCCGGGCTGGGCCACGCCTATGCGGTGGCGGGGAGGGTAGACGACGCCATCAGTATTCTCGGCAAGCTAAAGAGGGTATCGAAGCGATCCCACGTCTCGCCGGTTTGGTTAGCACGAATCTACACGGGTCTGGGCGAAAAAGATCAAGCCTTCGCTTGGCTGGAAAAGGGTTATGAGAAACGCGACATCCGGATGCACTGGATGAAGTTGGACCCAAGGTTCGACCCGCTGCGCTCCGACCCGCGCTTCCAAGACCTGCTGCGGCGAATGAACTTCCCGGACTAGGTTTAGCCGTCAGCTATCTGCCCAGGGCTGTCTCTCCCAACTTCTTCACAGACAAGCCCCAGAAGGGCATCAGCAATATGATTCGCTAGCTCAATATCCATGTGTTTGTGTCTGGGGAAATCCTGCGAGTGAAAGAATTGAGAAATGAGGTGCGCTATCTGTCGGCGTTGGTTCGCGTCTAGTCCGGTGCTATAGAACTTGAGGCACCCGTCGTCCATGGAAATGTCTCCACCTACGACCCTGGTTTGGCGGCCGTGTTCTGCGTCCGCTGACCATGGTATGCCGCTCCAGTACGTGTCAAGCGAGGATTGCCTTTTCTTCACGCCTCACGCTTCCAATCCCTTCTCCGCCGCCTGCCTGCCCTGCCTACCGCAGGCAGGCACAGGCAGGCCTGAACTTCCCCCCGTAAAGAACACCCCTCGATTGAACTTGGGACAGGCGGGGCAGGCTCCGTAGGCTTTCCTTCGCGTTGACTGGCCGGCAAGGATCGGCCTACCGAGGGCTGCGGCGCGTATGGGGTGCACAAGGTAGATTCGCGGAAGTTACCAGGCACGCCAG
>JAZGDL010000299.1:0-5450 GCA_036477795.1 Phycisphaerae bacterium | reverse complement strand
ATCAGGTATTGCTGAAGCGCTTCCTCGCCCTTGATCCGCAGAGTATCGTGCGGAACCATAGGTCCTTCGATCAACGGATCACCGGCCTCAACATGGTCGCCCGCGTGGACCAGCAACTGCCGGTCTTGGGGCACGTGGTGCTCCTTCTCGATCCCAGTCTCACTCTTGACGATAATGGTCATCTTGCCGCGGCGCTTGTCGGGACGGATCTCCACCGTGCCTGAAATCTCCGACATAACCGCGGGCTCCTTGGGCTTGCGGGCCTCGAAGATCTCGGTCACCCGCGGCAGACCACCGGTGATGTCCTGTGTGCCGCTGATGGCCCGCGGTTGCCGGGCCAGCAACATCCCGGGATGCACCTGCTGGCCTTCCTCCACTTCGATCCGCGCCTTGGCGGGCAGATAATGGTAGTCCAGCACGTGGCCGCCCTTGTCCTCGATCACAATCTGGGGATGCTTTTCGCCCTTGTGCTCGATCACGATGAACTTGGCCCCGGCGCGCTCCTGTTCCAGCCGGACGGTCTCGCCCTCGGCGATGTCCTGGAAACGAACGAAACCGCGGACCTCCGCCAGAATCGGTGTCAGGTGCGGGTCCCACACCACCAGAGGCGTTCCCGAGGAAATCTTCTTGCCGTTTGCGATCAGTATCTCAGCCCCGTAGGGCACCTTGTAGCGCTCCAACTCACGATTCTTGTCATCGTGGATGGCGATTTCACCGTTGCGCTTCAGCGCGACGACACGCTCCTTTCGCTCTTTGTGAGCCGGCACCTTGACGCACGAATCGGGATCCAGATACACCACCTTGCCGCCCTGGCCGGCACGAATCTCATTGTCAACCACCGAGTGCGAGGCCACCCCACCGGTGTGGAAGGTCCGCATGGTCAACTGCGTCCCGGGCTCGCCGATGGACTGAGCACCTATGATCCCCACGGCCATCCCCTCCTCCACCAGCCTACCCGTGGACATGTCCCACCCGTAGCACTTGGCACACAATCCCAGCGGGCTCTCGCAGGTCAGGGGGCTACGTACCCGGATGGTGTCCAAGCCCAGCTCCTCGATCTTGCGGGCCACCGGCAACGAGATCACCTCGTTTTCACGAACGATGCGCTCATCGGTGATGGGGTTGCGGATCGCGTCCCGGGCGGTCCGGCCGATGATCCGGTCGCGCAGCGGGATGTCCACCTCGTCGCCCTTGTAGGTCGCCCCCTTGGTCAATCCTTTGATGGTGCCGCAGTCATCGATATTGACAATCACGTTTTGGGCGACGTCCGCCAGCTTGCGGGTCAGGTATCCCGAGTCCGCCGTTTTGAGAGCGGTGTCGGCAAGACCCTTGCGGGCACCGTGCGTGGAGCTGAAATACTGCAACACGGAAAGGCCTTCGCGGAAGTTGGCGGTGATGGGAGTCTCGATGATCTCACCGGAGGGTTTGGCCATCAGGGCCCGCATCCCGCTGAGCTGCCGGATCTGATCCACGCTGCCCCGGGCACCAGACTCGGTCATCAGGAAAATCGGGTTCAGGTAGGGTTTGCTGCCCTTCTGGCCGGGCTTGGCATAGGTGCCGTCGGCCATACGGTGGTCGGTGTGCAGCTCCTTCATCATCTCTTCGGTCACCAACTCCCGGGCGTGGATCCACACGTCGATGAGCTGGTTGTACCGCTCCATCGGCGTCAAGGCGCCTTGCTGGTAACTGCGTTCGATGCCATCCACGCGTTTCTGGGCAGCGGCGATGATCTTGCCCTTGGCGGCAGGAATGCGCATGTCCAATACGCCGAAGGACAGGCCGGCCAGCGTACTCCAACGGAAACCGAGGTCCTTGATATCATCAAGCAGATCGATGGTCGCGGCCCGCCCCAGCACGCCGTGACAGTCGGCGATCACCCGGGCCGCCCCTTTTTGTGACACCGAGAAGTTGTAGTAGCTCAGGCCTTGGGGCAGGATGTCGTTGAACATCAGCCGTCCCGCCGTCGTTGTCACCAGCTCATGTTGGCCGAGTTCTCGCGGCTCCTTCTCCAGGCCTTCGATGATCGTCCCAGCGCCCAGCCGCACACGGAACAGCTCGTGCATCTCGATCGCCCCCTGGGCACGGGCGTACATGGCTTCGAACGGTGAGAAGAACCTCTTCATCTCCTTCTCCTCGCGGCGTTCGCTCACATGATCCGTGGTCAGGTAAGAGATCCCCAGCACGATGTCCTGCGAGGGCGACATGATGGGCGAGCCGTTGGACGGGCCGAAGATGTTGTTGGTCGACATCAGAAGAACATGCGCTTCGGCCTGGGCCTCTATCGAAAGCGGGAGGTGGACAGCCATCTGGTCTCCGTCGAAATCCGCATTGAACCCCCGGCACACCAGCGGGTGAATCTTGATGGCATGGCCTTCGACCAGCACCGGTTGAAATCCCTGAATGCTCATCCGGTGCAGCGTCGGGGCCCGATTCAACAGAACCGGGTGGTTGTGAATTACCTCTTCGAGGATGTCCCATATCTCCTGGTCCTGCCGCTCCAGCATCTTCTTGGCGCTCTTGATGGTGTCCGCCAGGCCTCGCTCCTTCAACTTGCGGATGATGAAGGGCTGGTACAACTCCAACGCGATGGGCTTGGGTAGTCCGCATTGATTCAGCTTGAGTTCAGGCCCCACCACGATCACCGAGCGGGCGGAATAATCGACCCTTTTTCCCAGCAGATTCTCCCGGAACCGCCCCTGCTTGCCCTTGATCATGTCGGTGAGGGACTTGAGCGGGCGGTTGCTGGAGCCCAGCACCGGCCGGCGGCAGCGGCCATTGTCAAACAATGCGTCCACCGCCTGCTGAAGCATGCGCTTCTCGTTCTGGATGATCACCTCCGGAGCGTTCAGATCTACCAGCTTTTTCAGCCGGTTGTTGCGGTTGATGATCCGGCGATAGAGGTCGTTCAAATCGCTGGTGGCAAAATTGCCGCTGTCCAAGAGCACCAGCGGACGCAGGTCCGGGGGAATCACCGGAATCACCTCCAGCACCAGCCAGGTCGGGTCGTTCTCCGAATTGCGCAGGGACTCCACCACTTTCAACCGCTTGCTCAGCTCTTTGATCTTCTGTTGGCTGTTCGTTTTGTGCAGGGCCTCGCGCAGCTCGTTGGAGGTCTTCAGCAGATCCAACGATGCCAGAAGAGCCTTGACCGCTTCAGCCCCCATCTTGGCCGAAAAGGTGTCCCCGTAGTTTTCCCGGGCGGCGCGATACTCCTCCTCGGTCAATAGTTGGCAATGCTTGAGCGGGGTGTCGCCCGCATCGACCACCAGGTAGTCCTGGAAGTAGACCACCTTCTCCAGGTCGGCCGTCTTCATCCCCAGCAGGTTCCCCAGACGCGAGGGCGTCGACTTGAAGAACCAGATGTGGACCACCGGCGCCGCCAGATTGATATGGCCCATGCGCTTGCGCCGCACCCGCGAGTGGGTCACCTTCACACCGCAGCGGTCGCAGATGATGCCCTTGTGCTTGGTCCCCTTGAACTTGCCGCAAGCGCACTCCCAATCGCGTTCCGGCCCGAAGATGCGCTCGCAGAACAGGCCGTCCTTCTCCGCCCGGTAGGTGCGGTAGTTGATGGTTTCCGGTTTCTTGACCTCACCGAAGGACCAGGCCCGAATGTCGTTCGGTGACGCCAGGCTCACCCGAACATTGCCGTAGTCGTTTATGCGATCGTAAATGTTGCCAATCATATGGAATCAATCCTCACCATGAAGCCGGAACTCGGTTCCGATCAGTTCGGTGTCGTAGGGACTAATAGAATCTTTCTGTTTTCATCCTTCTCAATGGCCAACTCCGCCTCGACAAGC
The DNA here is from genome assembly GCA_036477795.1 of Phycisphaerae bacterium. Lineage (GTDB taxonomy): Bacteria > Planctomycetota > Phycisphaerae > UBA1845 > UBA1845 > JAZGDL01. Next base: position 1,647 of record JAZGDL010000299.1, on the reverse strand, counting down.
CGCGCGGAAACGTCATAGGAGGGAATCCCATCGCGGTCCGGCTCAACGACCACGTAATACCAGTCATCCTCCTGCTGAACAGCGTCACGGATAACGTTCAGGCGATACTTGCGATCCTTCGGTTGATGGGGCTCAAGGTATCGTTCGACGAGTTCAACGATCTCGTTGACCTCATGTGAATCCGTAATCAGAATCATTTCAGCAATCCCAACGATTGGCAAATACCCCATGTATCTCTTCTCACAAGCAGCGCTGTTGCTTGATCGACCAACGCCCTGCTCCTGTAATCCGCGTTCAGCCGATTGTTGTACACCCGCCGTATCTGAGCTTTCATTCGATGGCGATCCTGTTCCTGCATTTCGGTCAAATGGCGACGGATCAAATCCGGGATTTTTCCGTGCGGCGGCGTTTCCCTACCTTTCGGAAACGTGTAGGACTTCGTCGACGTCAGCCTCGACGTCACTGCGGAAAACGCGGCGTAATAGCAGCGGCTCACACAACTCCTGAACAGCTCCTTATCATAAGCCAACTCTGCCGCCTTCCAGTTTTCTCGACAGATATCGTGCCACTGACCCATCGTAGTCTCGTCTTGTCGTCGATCCATTTACGCGCGTGCCGCAAACGCCTCCACCGGCGCCACCTCCATCCGAAGCGCCACCATTCCACCGACTCTCTTGAAGCCCAGTTCTTCGCAGAAATCCACTTCCGTGCCGTAAGCCATTACGTGAATCTCCTCCACCCCGTATTCGCGAAGGGCATCAATCACACGCAACGCCATGGTCCGGGCGATGCCTTCTCGGTCATGCTCGATCCGTCCCTGGGTCTTGGTCACCGCCGCGGGCCCCTGACACTCCGGATCGAGCTTGCACTCCACCAACTGCCCGCGCACTCCGTCGGTCAGGCCGCGGGCGATCCCGATCAGACGGTCGCCCTGCCGGGCCGTCACGAAGCAGAAGCTGTTCTCCACCATGGCCTCCAGCTTGGGGGATGATGATCTGCTGCGCTGCCCCTGGCGGGCGTAAAACTCAGCCAATTCTTCCACATCCATGTGCTCTACGGTCTGGTACGAAATCGATGCCATTACCATCACTCCCCGGCCCGCGACCGGCGCGGCCCGTCGATCACCCTAAGTAAGCGTTCAGCCATTAGCAGTCAGCTTTCAGCAGTCAGCAGTCAGCGATCCGGCTGATCGCTGAACGCTGACCGCTGAACGCTTACCACCCTAAATAACCCGGCGTTTCTCGAGCTGGATGTTCAAGCCCAAACCACGCACTTCGTTGCACAGCACGTCGAAGGAGACCGGCGTACTGGCCTCCAGCGTGTTGGTGCCCTTGACCATGGACTCGTACAGCTTGGTCCGCCCCTCGACGTCGTCGCTCTTGACGGTAAGCAACTCCTGCAGCGTGTAGGCGGCCCCGTAGGCCTCCAAGCCCCACACCTCCATCTCACCGAACCGCTGGCCCCCGGTGCGGGCCTTGCCGCCCAACGGCTGCTGGGTGATCAGGCTGTAGGGGCCGGTCGAGCGGGCGTGAATCTTGTCGTCCACCAGGTGGTGCAGTTTCAACATGTAGATGAAGCCCACCATCACCTGCTGATCGAACGGTTCGCCCGTGCGACCGTCGTACAGCTTCATCTTGCCGCCGTAGG
>JAZGDL010000298.1:0-3499 GCA_036477795.1 Phycisphaerae bacterium | reverse complement strand
ATGCCAGACGGCACCCTCGCGCCACGAGATAGGGGAACCCCACAAGGCTCTCCGATCTCCCCGCTGTTGGCGAACCTCTTTATGCACTATGCGTTCGACCGGTGGATGGATCGGGAACATCCCGGCTGTCCCTTCGAGCGTTACGCGGATGACGGTGTGACACGAATGCAAGGAAGGGAACGATGTAGAGGATCAAACCGACTGAGCAATGCTGCACGAGTGATGGAGGGGTGGCCCTCCGTAGTCGCCTTGCAGGAGGAGGCTGCAAACCACCGCAAGCTGCGTCGGTTAAGAGCCGGGGTGGTGAGCGTTGCGGAAAAGGCGCACTACCAGTGTGTCAGGTGTGGACCCGGAAGGCGAGCGAAAGCGAACCAGCCGATGACGTGTCGAAAGCGTATCGATGAGAGCGAAACCGAGGTGGAGTCGTTGCTTCGGGATGAGCCTGGAGGTCACCTGTTTACTGGCCAGGCGCTCTCCGGCATGAAGGTGGCGCGAGCCGGGTCTAGGCGCTCGTGTGGAACGTGTGAACCTGTCGTCCCGTTACCGCCGCGGCGTGAGCTGCGGCAGGAGGGAGACCCCCAAGTGGCAGAAACCACGAGGGGCAGAGTACCGATGCGGGGCACAGGGACGGACCGGCGTGTAGTAGTGGTGAAGCCTGGTAATGCGGGTGGAGCGAAGGCGCCGGGCTGTTCCGGTGTGGTCGGCGGTCAACCACAGTGTGGGAGGAGCCGGTGAGCGCACCGAAGCCGTTCAATATTCCGAAGATGATGGTCTGGGACGCATATGTGAGCGTCAGGGCCAATAAGGGGGCTGCCGGGGTCGATGGTCAGTCGATTGGCGACTTTGAGGTGAACCTGAAGGGGAACCTCTACAAGTTGTGGAATCGTCTGTCGTCGGGGAGTTATTTCCCATCGCCGGTGAAAGCGGTTGTGATACCGAAGAAGGGCGGCAAGGGACAACGTGTCCTTGGTGTGCCCACCGTGGCGGACCGTATTGCCCAGACGGTGGTGCGGATGGCCCTGGAGCCGACGGTGGAGCCGTTGTTTCATGACGGCTCCTACGGTTATCGGCCGGGACGGTCGGCTCTGGATGCGGTGGGTGTGTGCCGGGAGCGGTGCTGGCGAAACGACTGGGTGATCGATCTCGACATCCGAGCGTTCTTCGACAGTGTGTCTCACGAGCTTGTCCTCAAGGCGGTGTCTCGACACACCGACGAGCGTTGGATTCTGCTGTATGTGCAACGGTGGCTTACAGCCTCGGTGCAGCGGGCAGACGGAACGCTGGTCGAGCGAGACCGTGGAACCCCGCAAGGGTCCGCGATCTCACCCCTGCTGGCAAACCTCTTCATGCATTACGCGTTCGATTGCTGGATGGCGCGGGAGTTCCCGCACATCAGTTTCGAGCGTTACGTGGATGATGCGGTGGTGCACTGTGAAACCGAGCAGCAGGCACGGTTCGTGAAGGACGCCATCACGAAACGGCTGGCGAGTGTGGGTCTTGAGGTTCACCCCGATAAGACCCGCATCGTGTACTGCAAGGACGACGACCGTCGCGGCTCAGCCGAGTACGAGTCGTTCGATTTCTTGGGGTACACGTTCCGGCCACGACTGTCGAGGAGTAGGTATGGCAAGCACTTTGTCAACTTCACGCCCGCAGTTAGCCGGTCGGCCAAGAGGGCGATCAATCGCGAGATCCGTTCCTGGCATCTGCCTCGGCGCAGTGACAAGACGCTTGATGACCTCGCTGCGATGTTCAATCCGATCATCCGAGGTTGGATCAACTATTACGGGCGCTTCTACCGCTCGATGTTGTATCCGCTGCTGAGACATATCAACTGGGGCCTGGTTCGCTGGGCCATGAGGAAGTTCAAGAGCCTGCGCGGCCATAAACACCGGGCGCAACGGTGGCTGGTCGGTGTCGCACGACGCCAACCAGACCTCTTTGCGCACTGGCGGCTCGTGCGGCCTGACGGCTGGACAGTGGGAGCCCGGTGAGCGGAGACGTTCACGCCGGGTTCTGCGAGAGCCGGGGGGTGAGATTCCCCCCGGCCACTCCCCTCGTAGTCATGGTCCACGGCACCCGCAGCGACGCTGAAGCGCTCTGGGATGAGGTTGCAGCGGTGCTCGCTCCGATGGGTCTGCGCCTGTCGGCAGACAAGACGAGGGTCTGCCACATCGACGAGGGATTCGACTTCTTGGGCTGGCGTATCCAACGCCGGAACTGGAGAGGCCGAGAAGGCAAGAAAGCCGTCTACACCTACCCGTCGAAGAAGGCGCTCGCCTCCATCATCGGGAAGATCAGACGGTTGACTCGCCGACGACATCATCGAACGCTTGCAGACCTGTTGCGCCGGTTGAACCCGGTGTTGCGGGGCTGGTGCAACTATTTCCGGCATGGCGTGTCGTCGCGGACCTTCAACTATGTCGACCATTTCGCCTTCTGGCGGGTTGTCGGCTGGCTGAAGAAGCGACACGTCGGGCTGAACATGCACACCCTGGTTCGCCGCTACCTCCCAGGCTGGAGGATCCACGACAGCGGCATCGAGATGTTCCGCCCCAACACGGTCGCCATCGAGCGTTACCGCTACCGGGGTAACAAGATCCCGACACCATGGACAGGCGTGACAACAGGACCAGCCGCACCAGCGGCATGAACACATGGAGAGCCGGATGCGGTGAAAGTCGCACGTCCGGTTCGGAGGGCGGGCCGGAGAAACCCACCGATCGAAAGACAGAAAGGGCGCTCCGGTCCGACCCCTACACGTTTGTGGCGACGTGGCACGGTGTCGCCTATGTGTGTTTCATCGTCGACGCCTTCAGTCGCCGCATCGTTGGATGGCGGGTCGCATCCCATATGCGCACCGCCATGGTCCTCGACGCGTTGGAGATGGCCCGCTGGTCTCGCGGGGTGCGTCTCGAGGGGCTCGTTGCTCACTCCGACGCCGGGTCGCAGTACACCAGCGTCCGCTACACCGAACGTCTCGACGAGATCGGCGCGGTGCCTTCGATCGGAACGATCGGGGATTCGTTCGATAACGCGCTCGCCGAGAGCGTGAACAGCCTCTACAAGGCGGAGCTGATCTACGGACCCGAGCAGGGACCGTGGCGCACGGTCGCTGACGTCGAGCTCGCCACCCTCTCATGGGTGCACTGGTACAACACTCAGCGGCTCCACGGCTACCTCAACGACATCCCACCCGCCGAGTTCGAGGACACCTACCATGCCGAAAGGAGCGCTAAACAGCCGGTTGGAAACCAATAAAACGAGTCTCCAACAAACCCAGGGCTTCCCGCAGAAACAGCGGTTTTGCGGCGGGCCACGACCTGGAAACCGATGTTGCGGTCGCGGCAACCGTCCACGAACCCAACGGAGCAGCCAGCCGAATCCGAACGGGCCACCACCGCCCGGTGGACCTCGCCGATTTCGTCTCCGGTGCGGTGGCCGGCTGCCACCTCTGCAGGTAGCTGGTCGATGCCCGCATCCAACACTGCGAGCAGGT
>JAZGDL010000297.1:0-3741 GCA_036477795.1 Phycisphaerae bacterium | reverse complement strand
GGGGTCGACCGGGCAAGCGTCGCCGCTTTGAACCATCGAACTTGCGGGCGATCAGCCTCCGATACCAGCCCAGAATGGTCTCCGGTTTGGCGGCTGCGGCGACTTCCTCCAGCGCCTTGCGCCCGAGCCGATGACCGATCTCACCCAGGGTGACCCGGTCGGCGTCGGACAGCAGGAGTCGGCCTTTCAGCTGGGCTTTGAGGATGCGGTTCTCGGTGGCGAGATATTCATTGCGCAGCAGGAGCTCCTGGTCGACCGTCCCGGTGATGTAGGCGAGCATGCGAGCCCAATCCATCCTTCTCCTCCGCGAAATACTTACCTCGACTGGAGCGGGATTGTAGGCGCAATCAGAAACCGCGGACAGCGCAATCGAACTGTGCTCGCCCGGTTCGCAAACCTCGATAGTTCAGCGCGTTGGAGTATTTTGACCACACGAGTTTAAGCGCACTTTCGGGTCCGACCAGACGCCCTTGGTAATGATAGCGCTTCACTCCGCCACACCGGCGTCCACGAGCGCGTTGAGCACCAGTTCTTGACGCCTATGACCCAGGGTCGTCATTCCGCAGTAAAAACGTTGAACCGGACCGTCCCGCGACGGCGTCCGATCTGCCGAAGGTAAGGGCGCCGAACCTAGGCCGCAGCGCCGGTGTCCCCGGCCGGACCCCTCCTCACGCTGTTCGGTTCGGCCTGGGGTCCGGGCCGGTCTACGAACCCCAAAGACCCGCGACGCGGCCATCAGCCCAACGCGCTAAAGGCTCCTGGCAATGCGAAACCCGTCGCTGAGGTCCCGGTTCCGCTTGCCGCTCCCGGTGCGGGCGGCGGAGTGCGGGTCGTGCGGTTCGTAGTCCCAGGCGCCGCCGCGCAAGACTCGCTCTTTGACCCTGCCCCCAGTCGTCCAGGCCGAGCCATCCGTCGGCGCGCCGATGTAGTTGCCGTGTCGGTTGTCCTCGACCCACTCCCAGACATTGCCATGCATGTCGTGGAGACCGAAGCCGTTCGGGCTGAACGAGCCGAAGCTCCCGGCCGGCACCACCACCATCTCTGGGCACACCGCGCATTCGCTGCCGTCGGCATTGCGATCGCGGAAGGTTTCGCCAGTCCTCCTTCGCCGCATCCACCGTGTGCGCTTCGGACGGCGCGCATCGTCCGATCTACGGGAAATTACGTACAATATTTGAAATATGACAAAGAAAATATGTCATAAGATATATTACAAATCAAATAAAACATTCTGTATATGAGTAATAAAACACATCATTTAGTCTGTAATGAATTACAGATACCGTCCTGTAGATGACAAATAAAAAATTTCCAGAAACTATTGGCGCGGCGATTCTTCGCAAAACCTGTGTCTAGACAAAAACAGGCATCGAAGAGAGGGAGGAAAGAGAATGAAAAAGTTACTTACTCTGGCAGTTCCGGCGCTGGTGTTCGTGCTGGCGTGGGCAACCAACGTTCAGGCCGACGACACGTTTTGTCCGACGCCTCCTCTGACATTTGAGGCCCTGGTTGGAGTGACTGTTGATGACGTCATCGTCACTGGGGGGACATGCTCTCTGTTAGGTGCGACTGTACAGGGGAATGTAAAGGTCGAGGCAGGCGGCTTTTTGTTCGCTGATTTCAACTTTGCCACCATCCCTCCAACTCCAACAAATATAGCGGGGAACGTACAGGCTGATGGTGCCGATCTCATACGGTTGATCAGGGGCACGACAGTGGGCGGCAACGTGCAGGTTGAGGAAACCGCTGGTTTTCCCGGCGCCCCCTTAAGACTGATTAACGATAAGAAAAATCGCTTGGAGACACCTGAACCATCCAAGGCGTCTGTCTCGCGTGGATGACGCGACCTATTCGCGGTGCCTTTTTCGGGAGAGGAAGTGATGCCCATTGAGAGAGTGAGCCACGAACCCCATTGGGCGCACGGAAATGATCGTCAATCTTGGAGGCAGTAATGGGAAAAGTAACCTCATTTGCATTTACCGTTGCTCTGAGCGTGGTAGTTTCGTCGACCTTAGTTGGTGGGAAGGCATTGGCGCAAGGCGGTCCGCCTGGCGGCCCTCCGGGGCAGGTCGGTTCGGTGTGTTATTTTTGGGATATCTTCCCAAATTCACCGCTGAGGCTTGACGTGCAGGAGCACAGCCAACTCACCACAAGGGGTGAACTTAAGGAATTCGGGCACGCCCTACAGACTGCATTCGACGTCCATGGTAAGGGCGTCGGCCCCTGCGGTCCTGTCGACATTACCATGGCTGCAGCTCATGGAACTGTAGTCGTGGCTGAGAGGATTGGAGAGCCTGAAACCTTTGGGGCCCACATGGGTCTGCAGGTCGATTCGGTGAGAGGGGACGGGGTCACCTTCTTCGACTTCTGTCGGCCCTATCAACTGGATTGCACCTCAGAAGAGTCCAGTCCAACGCCGGGAACTTGGTTCTGTGAAAGCCGGAACGAGTTCGACGTCTACCACGGTCCCTCGACGTTGAAGCTGATCGATCCCCTTCAATTGGACAGGTGCAGCACGTTTGAGGATAACCCCCCCGTCATTGGCGACGCTACTCTGAACGAGCTGACGGTTGGAGAGATTTCTGGGCCCGGATTACCGAATCAATAGGATCAAGGGAGCTCAATCTAGGTGGGAGGTGGGAATTGGCTCAATTCCCACCTCGTGCCTACTGAAAAAGCCATCCGGCGCGTAGCGCCATGTGGGAATCGGATGGCCAACTCGTACAGCCGCTTGCGAGTCTGCGGATCGCGAATCTTTTAGGGCGCGCGCACGAACTCCAGCGTCTCCCGCTTGGCCATGGGATTACCGGCAACCTCTTAAACACAGAGGGGGACCTCAATGGTTGGACAGGTTGGCGGCGTTTGTTAGGTGGGATCCCATGTAATTTTCATGCCGCCAATGCCTCTGGCGCCATCTCCGGGGCATGCCCCGGAGATGACGTTCGAAGACGGTGCGTTCTTAAAGACAACCAAGAGCGTTGAAAACACGCGAACGAGAAGGAGATCATAACTATGAAGAAAAAGATTATCGTTACTCTCTCGGCAATCTTGCCGCTGCTTGCCGGCGGTATCCTCTATGCGCCGAGCGGTCTCGCCAACCCGGCCTGGGACCCCTTCGACGACACGCGGTTCGCCCCGATCGAGGACATGGGGGAATCGATCGGGCTGGAGACGGTGGCCACGGGTCTGGCCGCGCCGCTCAAGGGCGTCGCGGCGCCGGGCCTTCCGGACCACCTCTTCGTCATCGATCAGCCCGGGCAGATCTACGCCATCGACCTGACCGCGCCGCGGCCGGTAGAATGCCCGGGACCCGACTGCCCGCTCTTTTTCGATGTGGATGCCAACCTTCCCGGGCTTGGTCTCGTCGATCTGGGCTGTGTTCCCGAGCAAAATGACGAATTCGGGGGATCCTTCGACGAGCGCGGCCTGCTGGGCCTCGCTTTCCACCAGGACTTCGCTTCGAACGGCAAGTTCTACACCTACACCTCCGAGAAGAATGATGGTGCCCCTACCTTCACCACGACTTTGTCGGGTGGGCCGGGCACGGGTGACCACCAGAACGTGATCCGCGAGTGGGACGACGGCACTCCCGGCGACACGACAGACCCGGGTAATGTCAGTCACTCCAAAGAGCTGATGCGCGTGGACTGGCCGCAGTTCAACCATGACGGCGGGGACCTTGCCATCAGGGCCAGCGACGGGACGCTGTTCATCTCCATGGGCGACGGCGGCGGCGCCGAC
>JAZGDL010000296.1:0-5548 GCA_036477795.1 Phycisphaerae bacterium | reverse complement strand
AACATCTACATCGCCGACACTGGAAATTCCAAGATTCGCAAGTTCACGGATGGAGGAACGATTACCACTGTCGCGGGTGACGGCAACCCGGCCAATTTTGGCGATGGCGGGGCGGCCATCCTCGCGTCTGTCAACAAGCCCCAGGGCGTCTGGGTCGTCGATAATGGCGCATCCTACGGCCCGGCCGGTTTTGACACGATCTACGGCTCGACGCAGAGCGCCGTCCATCTCAAGCAGATTGCCACGCAGATCACGGTGCCGCAGGACGGCATCGTCGACAGCATTACTGCCTATGTCTATGGCCCGGGTGGGCCACCCAAGAAGGTGCGCTACGCGATATACACCGATTCCGCAGGTGAACCGGGCACACTTGTCGAGCAGACCGCTGTCGTGACGCGCTCAGGCGCTGCCGCCTGGCTTACTATCGACCTGCCTTGGACGACACTCACGGCGGGCACGTACTGGTTGGCACTCGCCTTCAACCGTACGGACCTGGAATACTACTACGACGGCGCCGGAGGTCAGACCCGCTACAGCGACGACGACGCAGTTGCGAATGGCTACACGGCGACCTGGGGCGTCACCACGACCACCAATACCCGCAGGATCTCAATCTATGCCAACATCCACACCGACATGAACGAGATCTACATCGCCGATACCGCCAACGACCGTATCCGCAAGTTCACCGAGATGTCCACGATCGAGACCATTGCCGGGACAGGGGCGGCGGGATTCAGCGGGGACGGCGGGCCGGCCACTGCCGCCCAGATCAATGCACCCGAGCACGTGGCCGTCGACTCGGCCGGAGACGTGTTTATCGGCGACACGATGAATCATCGGATTCGCAAGATCGACGTCGGCACCGGCGACATCAGTACCTATGGCGGGACCGGGACCGCGGCCTACTCCGGCGATGGAGGGCCGGCGTCCTCGGCCGCGATGAACGAGCCGCGCGGGCTCTTCGTGGATGGTTCCGGTGACCTGTTCCTGGCGGACAGCCAGAATCACGTGATCCGTAAGATTGCGTCAGCGACTGGGGTGATCACCGTCGTTGCCGGGAGAAACCGGGACCCGGGCTTCGGTGATGGCGGGCTGGCCACCATCGCCGTCCTCCTGGAGGCGGAGGATGTCGCCGTTGACGCCGCCGGCAACCTTTACATCGTTTGTCTGACTCAGGGCCGGGTCCGCAAGGTCGATGTGGGCACCGGGATCATTACGACACTAATCGGCAGCGGCACTGAATTGGCGCCGGCTGATCCAAATGACGACGTCATGTTCCTCAGCCCCAGTGGGGTCGCCGTGGATAGCGCGGGCAACGTGTACGTGGCCGACCGTGACGTGTCAAACAGCCGAATCATCAAATATGCCGTAGCTGGCCCGACGTTCGAAACCTTCGCGGGCAACGGTAGCCCGGGTAACACCGGCAATGGGGGGTTGGCCACGGCCGCTAAAGTCAATAAGCCCCAGGGCGTGGCCGTGGACTCCAACGACGACGTGTACATCGTGGATACCGGTGGCGCTTCCATTCGCAAAGTCGTGGTGGCCACCGGCATCATCGACATTGTCGCGGGCACCACCTCGGTCGGCTACAGCGGCGACGGCGGGGCCGCCACGGCGGCTGACTTGAATACGCCCACGAGGGTGGTCATTGATGCCACCGGCAAGTTCTACATCGCAGACTCCGGCAACAGCGTCATCCGCAAGGTTTCCGCCAGTGGAACCATCACGACCGTCGCGGGCACCGGGGTCGCCGGCTACAGCGGTGACGGCGGCGCCGCCACGCTCGCGCAGCTCAACCTGCCGGTCGGCGTCGGATTCAAGGACGGCGACCCCGGCGTCCTGTACATCGCCGATACCGTGAATCACAGGGTCCGCAAAGTGGACGTGCCCCTCTTCACTCCTCCTCGCATCGTCAATTGGCAGGAAGTCGAGCCCCAGTAGCGATGCCCGGAAGGTCCGGAACCGCCGGCACGCCCGTGCACGGGCATCAGCATCTCGCACCGTCACGAGCCGTAGAGAGAGAGGAGATCGGATGCACAGACGGCGCAACCGGCACCCCCGGCAATACCCGCAAAGTCGCCCGGGATCAGCCGAGATCAACCAGTCGCTACCAAGAGATCGATTCGGATTGCAGGGCATTTGGAGCCACGCCGACGAATCGTACGTTGAAGTCTCGGTGGAAATGACACGTTGTGTCTGAACCCTGCCCACGGAAAAGGAAGAAAGATATGCGATCACCCCGAGCTACGACTGTCTTGACGTACGGCATCCTTTCGCTGGCCGGCGTGTTCTCGTTCTCGCTGCCGGAATCGCTCGTTCCCACTTCCACGGGCGTGGTCCAAGCGCCGCCGGACGAGATCCGTTTGGCCGGGACGATCCGCGACTTTATGATCAGCCATCCGGATTTTGACGTCATCCCTGCCGCAGGTCTGGGTCATTATGCGGGCAACGTCGGCCTGGCTCTGGGCGCGGACGGGCACCCCGTCTTTGTGGGCAACGGCTTTCGGGTCGATACCCAGTGGACAGACGCGGCCAGTCGTCCGATTGCCCCGCATATCTATCAATCTGGGGCTCCGGTCTTTGTAGTGAGCGAGCCGACAGTTACCAATGGGGCATTCTCGGATACGTACGATTCCTCTATTGGCCCCTACGGCGGGGCGAACGTCGGTGCTGAGCCGACGTTCGTCACCGGTTCAGCCATGCCGGTGCTCACCGAGCCTGTGGGTTTGCCGCCCCTGATCGATCAGGTGGTCTACTCGGGCAACAGCACCACGGTCATCACCGGCGACATCCACTGCAACACGTTCGTGGTTGGCGGGCAGCACCGTATCCAGATTGACGGCAACGTCACCATTCTGTGCGAGGTGGATTTCAGGGTTCAGGACCAGGGGACAGTATTTGAACTGCTTTCCGGCGCCTCGTTGAGCCTGTACGTCAAGGGGACCACATTCTTCCTGGATCAATCGGAGGTCAACTTCCCTGGCGACCCAGTCGCCTTCACCATCTATAACCTGGGCACCAGCGACATCGTCGTACGGAACGGTTCTCTTCTCTGTGCGAGGATCATTTCGCCCGACGCGTCGTTAGACCTGAACAACAGTGCCGAGTTCTTTGGTACGTTCGTGGGCGAATCGGTTGAGATGAGCAACACGTCCGAATTCCATCTCGACCGTAGCGGTGCCTCCTTTGATGGCTGCGGCAATGGTTTGGCCGACACGGAAGGTGTCCCGGGCTCCATCAGTAGCGGCGGAGTCCTCTCCGCGGCCACGTTCGACGAGTGGTTCAACGACGTGCCGGGGGTGAACGTCTCCGGCTTGCACAGGATCACTATCACGCGCGACGGCTTGGGCGTCTATTCCTACCTGAGCTCTGATTTCCATCCGATCGATGGGCAGTTGTTGGGGAACCAAGGGGATAGCAACAACTTCTACTTTACCTACACCATCGACGCCGAGTTCGTCTATCAGCAGTGTGCCGGCCAGTTTGTTGAGTTCAACGGAACCGATGACATGTGGCTGTTCATCGACGGGAAGCTGGTTCTGGACATCGGCGGCATCGGTGACAGCACGCCCCAGTATATCGCACTGGACCGCCTGAGCCTCGTGGACGGCCAGACCTATCACTTCCAGTTGTTTTACGCCCAGCGGCGGTCGTTCCTGGCGATCTTCAATCTGCGAACGAACCTGGTCCTTTCGACGGATGATGTGATGCCGTCGGTTACCGCGATGTTCGACTAGAGCGAGGCGAGACGGCTGAACGGGCCGTCCCATAATCGTCGCCGATATAGCGACACCTCGTCCCTTGACAAGTCTTCTTACTGCGTACCTATACATTGCCGGCCTGGGCTCAGGGAGAGCCCAGGCCGGGCCACTTTGTACTTTGTGCCGCTGAGTTGCTTCACCAGACGGCGCAACCCCACCTCAGCCCGGGATCTGGGCATATGGGGTTTGGGTGCTCAGCGACGAATCGTACGTTTAGCCATACGCAGGTACGCGAGGCCTTGGTCTCTCGCGCGGAGGGTTGATTATGCGCTATGGCGGAACGAACACGCACAGAGCATCCGATAAGGTCGTCCTGACCACGTTGACCTGGCTGGTACTGGTAGTGGTGGCCGTTGGCGCCTTCTTGTTGCCCGGGACGTTCGCATCCGCCGTGTTGCCGCCGCCCCCGCCGGATGTCGTTCACCTCACAGGAACCATCCGAGACTTCAAGAAGAACCACGTCGACTTCAACGTAACCGGACTCGCCGGTCACTATGCGATGAACGTCGCGCTTGACCTGGGCGCTGACGATCGCCCAACGTTCCGGGGCACCGGTTTCAGGGTCGCTACACAGTGGCGCGACAGCGTCAGCAATCCGATCGCGCCGCACCTGTATGGCGGCGGCGTTGGACTTGTGAAGTTGGTCGGTGATCCAACGATCAGCGGGGGGGCGACCGTTGACACGTGGGATTCGTCTGTTGGGCCGTATGGCGGACCGAATGTCGGCCCTGCCCCGACCTTCTACACCGGCGCCGAGATGCCGACGATCGAGGTGCCGGCCGACCTGGAGGCGAGCTTCAACGAGGGCACACGGCTTTATAGCGGCAATGCCACTTTCGCATTGAATAGCGATCTACACTGTAACGAGCTGAAGATCAACAAAGACGCCACGTTGCAGATTGACGGCGAAATCAGGATCCTTTGTGAGACGCTGTTTGAGATGAAGGACGATGCGAGTATCTCCTTTACGCCTGGCTCGTCATTGGTCCTCTATACCAAGGGGATCGTCACCATTCAGGACGCTACTATCAACTCCGGTTCGTATGACCCGAATGTCTTTACGATTTACCACCTTGGTAATACAGACATTCGCATCGCGGACGACGCTGCCGTAACCGCGACGATCGTTTCGCCCAACGCCGGGCTGAGCATCGAAGACGACAGCAACTTCTATGGCACGTATGAGGGCCAAACGCTCAACGTTGCCAACTTGGGCGGCTTCCACCTGGACGAGTCAATGCCGCTGGACCCGTGCGGCGTGCTGCTGAATGACTCTAAGGGAAGCGCGGGGATCTCCAGCACAGGCGGGATTGATTCCGCTGACTCATTTGGCCAGTGGTACCGCGACGTGCTGGGCATGAATCTGTCGATGCCGCACACGATTGATCTTGTGCGCGACGGCGGCGGCATCTACGAATTCATATCAAATGAGTTCTACCCGATCGACGGGCAGCTCCACGGGAATCAGGGCGACGCTCACAATAATTACTTCACGTTTCGATTCACGGCATACTTCACGTATGAAGCATGTAACGCCCAGTTCTTTGAGTTCATGGGCTCTGATGACGCCTGGTTGTTCATCGATCGGAGTATGGCGATTGACCTCGGCGGGATCATCCCCAGCACGGATCAGCACGTGGATCTGGATCGCCTTGGGTTGGTCGACGGAGAGGTCTATGCGATGCAGTTCTTCTATGCTCATCGCAATCCAACGCAGGCGATGTTCCGCGTTCGCACGAATGTCCCGCTGATTGGCACCGAGGCGGAGTCCGTCAACGCGAGCT
>JAZGDL010000295.1:0-2840 GCA_036477795.1 Phycisphaerae bacterium | reverse complement strand
TCAATGGCCCGAGTCCAAGAACACTCTGGTGCGTGGTTTTCGGTACAACGGCCGTGTTAGAGGATGCCGGTCGCTATCTTGAATTGCGAGAATTCTGCGACCAGGGGGCCGACACGGCTGAATTGGTGCTCGAACAAGATGTGGACGGCTGGGTCCGGCTTAAGCTCCAGAGCACTGACGAGTACGTAGTATGGATCGACGCAGAGATGATTTTCAGCGAAGGCACGCACAGTAACACGGCCGAGGAGGCCAGCCGGTTCAGGGTCATTTCTGACAATATCGATTGGACGATAGCGGATCGTGGCACTGCCTTTGAGCAACCCATAATGCCTCCGGCGAGACTGGATTTTGCGTATCGAGCCAGACTCACCAACTGTTCAGCCGCGACCCTAACGGAGACAATCGGGAGGACCCAAACCAGAACTAGGACCACGACCTTCGGTACTTCGGAGAGTCTGCAACTGTTCGCCGGCGCTAGCATTAAGGTAGGGACGAAGGTCGGGGCTGAAGCTGGTGTAGATGTCTCTGGTCTCGGTTCAGCGAAGGTCACGGCTGAAGTCTCGACAGAGATTGAGTTCTCTACGTCACTGACATATACGACTGGGAACACCTTCGAAGTATCAACGTCCGTGACGGACGAGGTTTCGCGGACGAGAGAGGTGGTGATGCCCCCCTTTACGGCTGTCCGGGTTTCAGACTTTGTAAGGACGATTGAGAATGTCGTTATTCCGTTCACACAGGTGTTCAGGGTTAGAGGGCGCTATCGGGACGATGATATTGCCTTGTCCGGACCCGAAATCGCCACGCAAATGCTGTTTAACTTTTTTGAGGGTGTCATCCCCCAAGTCGGTGGTGATTACGTGGATATCTCGATACGAGGGGAGGCGGTAACGGATCAGTTCTTCGAGGCAGAAACGACCGTGACAGATGTGCCCGGAGCATGTGGCTAATCTCTGCTTTCTGTCAGCTCTAGCTCGGTCGATGTAAACTGGGTAACGAATCAGGCCAAAGCCCGTCTGAAGCCGGGTACAGACTCGCCCCTGCGCTCCACGACAGACCTTTCGGTATTTCCTTGGGCTCGATCCGCCGTGGGGACCCCTGCACGACCACCCGCGCTTCCAGGCGCTGCTGGAGGGCAAGCAATAGCCACGCCCGGGCTGGCTCTGACTGTGCCGCTATTGTGCCGTAACTCAGCGGGAAGTACCGTGAAAGAAGGGGAAAGGGACTGCGTGATGCAGCCCCTTTCTTGTTGCGTTTATGCGAGTTAGTGTCGGTGTGTACCGATGAGTGACGGGGCCGATAGGCAATCATAATCCGTGGGTTGCGAGTTCGAGTCTCGCCCCTGCCATTCAACTATTTGGCTGTGGCGTCTAGGGATAGGCGCCTTTTTTGGTTTTGGGCCCTTGGGTGAGTGTGATGGTTTGTGTCCTGCCACGGCGGGCGTGCGGCGGATGAAAGCTGCCGTTGTTACGGCACCGATGTCATGGTAGATTGGCCGCTATTCCAATATCCGGGGAGTTTGGTATACGCACGCGTCTGCGGTCACCGGGCGTGACAGCGTTTGTCCGTGCCTAAAAAGAGCCCGAGTCATCCATGGCCACCCCACCTTTTCGCCTTCCGCGCCCTCCTGTGGCGCGGGAAAGGAGTCCGCCGACGGAGGGACTTGCTTTATTCGACCGTTGGTTCTTTGAGCCAACACACATTGAAAGATCGGCAGTCACTGTGAGTTCAAGGAGGTTCCCATGCAATCGAAGACGGCCGGAATACTCCCGGCGATCGTACTGACCGGCCTTGTCCTCGCGGCAACAGGTCCGGACTTCCCTGGGACCGATGAGTCGGTCTTCGTGAAAGGGCTCAAGCGTGGCGAACGGGAGACGCTGCTCTACGTGTGGACGCGCGACGCGGACGGAAAGGACAGTGACTTCCTCGCCGTCGTCGATGTGGATCCGAAGTCGGAATCCTACGGAAAGATCATCGCCACCACACCCACGAACTCCCCGGCGAATGAGGCGCACCACTTCGGCTACACGCTGAACGCTGACCGGATCTTCGGCGCCGGCATGTTCACGAACAAGCTCTTCATCTACGATGTGAAGACGGACCCGCGGAACCCGAAGCTGATCCGAACCGTGGACCTCGACCCCACGGGCTACAGTGGCCCGCACACGATGTACGCGGTGCCCGGCGGTGTGATACTGGCGATGCTCGGCGCGGTGGACGGCGGCGGGCCGGGTGCGCTCGTCCTGGTGGACGATGACGGCAACTTCCAGGAGGCATGGCCGGTGATCCATCCCGACGGTACTCATGGCTACATGTACGATGTCGGGGTCAAGCCTGAGATGAATCGCATAATCACCTCGAGCTGGGCCCACCCGGGCCACATCAAAGACGGAACCCACCCCCAGCACTCGGGGAAGGAAGTCGTCGTCTGGGACTGGCAGGAGAAGAAGATCCTCCAGGTCGAGGAACTCGACCTCGCTCCACTCGAGGTGCGGTGGATGCACGGGCCCGATGGGCTCGGCGGGTTCACGAACGCCGCATTTGGCAATTCAGTCTGGTACTGGGAGGACGCGAACGGGGACGGTGAGCTGGAGTTCCATCGCGTGATCGAGCTGCCCGAGAACTCGACCCCAGCGGATATGCGGGTTAGCTACGACAACCGCTTTCTCTACGTCTCGCTGTGGGGTGGTGGGAAGGTCCAGCAATACGACATCGCCCATCCGAAGAGCCCGAAGTTCGTTAGCGAGGTGGCGCTTCCGCAGCCCAACATGATGAAGCTGTCGCCGGACAGCCGCCGGCTTTACGTGACGAACTCGATTCTGTCGTCGCTGGACGGGGAC
>JAZGDL010000294.1:0-2681 GCA_036477795.1 Phycisphaerae bacterium | reverse complement strand
ATCTGCGTCTCGAAGTTCTGCCATGCCCAGGTTCCCCAGAAGTCGTCGACGACTAAGAAGCCGCCGGCCTGTAGATAGTCCCGCAGTGCCGTGACCTCGGAGTCGGACAGGATCATGCTGCCTACTTCGAGGATGTACAGGAAGGGATGCTTGCGCAGCTTCGGGTCGTCGAGCTCGAGGGCGTTGTCGGAATCGAAGGCGTGGACGGTCGACAAGCGCTTCAAGGCAATCAGGAACTGCAGATCCGCCTTCGGGTAGTCCACCGCCCAGCGCCCGCCCCAGTCGTCGTCGCCGGTATCGGTATAGATGCCGCGGGTGAAATAGAATTCGTGGGCTTCGTCCCCGTCGCCCCGGGCCGCCGCCGGGCCGCTGATCGATAGCGCCCCCGGAATGGCCACGAAGGCCCAGAATGTGAGTGCTAGCAGTATCCGCAAACCACCTCTCCAGGGTTCCCGCAGTCGGCCTTCCATCTTATCGGATTGGAGCCGCATGGGGCGGCGAGGTTCCGGTGCCCTGCCCACGGGGGTGGCACCAGAGGCCGATCCCGGGTTCCAATGGGAATTCCACCAGGGAGGTATCAGCATGCGCAATTTCAGCCGGATTCTTGCCATTCTGGTGGCCTCGGGCACCCTGGGTAGCGCGGCACTCGCGCCCGGTGGGGCAGAGGCCGCCAGCTCGGCGGAAGTCACGCCGACACCCGGCACCCTGACTCTATGGCGCCCCGGGGATCCCGGACAGCCGCTTCGCATCAGCGGTTGGGTACGGAGCACCAACGGCAAACCCATTCCCGGTGCGACCATCCACATCCGCCAGACCGACGGCACCGGTGTCTACACCCCCGACTACCAGGCGAGCCTGAAGACTGGGAAAGACGGCAGCTATCGCCTGAGCACCGTCCTGCCGGGCCAGTACTACGGCGTGAAGCACATCCATATCGGTGCCGTCCACGAAGGCTACGAATATCTCCAGACCGAAATACTCTTCAAGGGCGACCCGAATCTCGACCCGGAATCGGACAGCAAGTACGCCATCCATCTGGAGGAAGCAACGGTCAACGACAAGACGGTTCTATTCGGTCGTTTCGATATGATTTTGCGGCCGACCGGCAGCAATTGAGAGTGTCATTGTCGTCAAGGTTTCAATGGGGTCAGACTCGATTGATTTTGCGGCGATCGCGGAACCCATCTGATTTCCGGTCTCCGCCCCGGACGCAGGGTGACGTTTGGCGTTTGACCAATGCCTCGACACGTGCTCGGAACGAGTCGTCGCCCAGTACCCAGGCCTTGTTCGTGGCATCGCGAATTCGACAGACCGTCTCCTCCGGCAACGCAGCGTCAAACATGCCAACATAGGCCCGTTGCCTTGCAGCATCCGATGCCCCCAGCGCACGATAACCGTCATGGGGTGAAACCAGCTTGTCTGGTGTCCCCGCCGCATTGCAGTGATGACTCGACCACCGGTAGTTGGCCGGTGAAGCCACCATCCCCGCTCTCACCGGGTTTTCCTCGATGTATCGATAGCAGGCAAGCAGGTACTGGTCCGTGTCCACCAGCGTCGCCCGAAATCGACCCTCCCACAGTGTTCCGGTGCGGCCATAAGCGGTGTTGAAATATCGCACGTAGCAGCACCCCAGTGACTGCATCGTTCGGCTGATACTTCGCTCCGTATCCGGCGTTATCAGCAGATGCACGTGGTTCGTCATCAGGACGTAGGCGTGGATGCGGCAGCCGTACCGGCGGCACCTGTCACTGAGTTTCTCGAGATAAAAGCGGTAGTCATTTTCACTGGCGAATATGACATCGTGGTTGTTTCCTCGCTGGATAACGTGCTGAGGGTAGCCAGGAAGAAGATATCGAGGTTGTCTCGCCATTGCCGTACCTCCGTGTAACGGACATTGAACCGATGGTGTCGCGAAGAACTACGTCATAGCGGAACTTTCAAACCAAATCAATCGAGTCTGACCCCGTTGAACCATCGAACGCCACGCCAAATCAATCGAGTCTGACCCCATCGATTCCGCGCCAAATCAATCGAGTCTGACCCCATCAATTCCGGCCGATGGGCAGCGATTGAACCGCTATCAGATGTCGGGAACGGCGTAGCCGAAGATGCCGATGCTGGCGATGAATTCTCGAAACAGTGCGTCCTGATTGGGGTCGGAGGATCTGGCGCAGTACCATCCTCGGACGATCATGTCTCCGAGTGGGGCGTCGCCGCCGTGGAGATCGACCTGATCGGAGTCGCGACTGATCCCCTGCTCTATGAAGACACAGTCGGCGACCGTATCAACGCTGAACTGTCGATACTCGAGCTCACCCAGCACATTGCGTGTGATTCCCTTGTAACCGTAGCGGATCGTTCTGGCGGGAAAATGCTCGTCGATCAATTCCGACAAGGAACCTGTTCGAATGTAAGAATACGAGCCCCGATAGACATCCTTCATTCTCGTGAACGTGAGATCCGCAGCGGGCCAACCTCCCGGGCTAAACGTCCACCGGTGGCGTTCGACGATATCCTTGTCGTGCTCCTGATTCGAGACCATCGGCGACACGTCTTCGAGACCCGGAGGATTCGCCACCAACGCGTAACGATCCGCCGTGACACCGGAGCCAGCGCAACCCGATGCAGCCCATGCCAGGATGGCGAGCAGGAAACAGGAACCAACTCTGACATTCACCGCT
>JAZGDL010000293.1:0-28706 GCA_036477795.1 Phycisphaerae bacterium | reverse complement strand
CCGCACATCGAGATTGAAGAATCTGGAGTGACAAAGCGTGTCACGGGCAATCCCCTCCAGGAGCTGCGCTCACTGGTGCAAGCCCGTCGCGACGCACCGTCGGTGGGCACCTTCTCCGGTGGAGCGGTCGGATACCTGGGCTATGAAATGGTGCATCGTTTCGAACGGCTGCCCCTCAGCAATCCTGACCCGCTGGGCCACCCTGACAGCTATTTCCTATTTCCCGAGGAGATCATCGTTCTGGACCATCGCGACGGCGTGGCCCACATCATTCTCTATGACAGCACCGGGGGCCGGCAGCGGACTGATGAGATCAAAGCGGCCCTGTCGGACTGCGCTCAGGGCCCGAAGGAAGAAAGGGACGAAGGCGAAGAAAGGCATGAAGCTGAGGGCGACCAAGGAGGGAGCCCGAAGGAGGCACGAAGGCACGAAGGGGAATCCGCAATCCGCAATCCGCAATCCGCAATCCGCAATTCGCAATCCCCAATCCCCAATCGTCAATCGTCAATCGTCAATCGTCAATCCCCACAGCGGTCCGACCCCCTGTCCGGTATGACGCCGAACATGAGCCCGGCGCAATTCCGGCGCTCAGTCGAACGCGCCAAGGAATACATCTACGCCGGCGACATCTTCCAGGTAGTCCTGTCCCAGAGGTTCGCTTTTGCGGTGAACTCACCGCCGCTTGATCTGTACGGTTCGCTGAGACGCACCAATCCCTCACCCTACATGTATTTCCTCCAACTCGACGGCCTGCATGTACTGGGCTCGTCGCCGGAGGTCCTGGTCAAGCTGACCGGGAACCGCGCCATCACCAAACCGCTGGCCGGCACACGCCCGCGGGGGCGAACGCCCCATGAGGATCGCGCGTTAGCCGCCGAGCTTCGGGCTGACCCCAAGGAACTCGCTGAACACGTCATGCTGGTGGATCTGGCCCGAAACGACATCGGACGGGTGTGTCAATTCGGCTCCGTTAAGGTCACTGAGTCTCTTGAAATCGAACGATTCAAGCGGGTCATGCACCTGGTATCCAACGTGGAGGGGACGCTTCGGGCCGACTGCGATGCCTTCGACCTGGTCACCGGGGCCTTCCCCGCCGGGACCGTTTCCGGTGCTCCCAAGATTCGGGCCATGGAGATTATCGACGAGCTGGAGCCGGCTGCCCGCGGCATCTACGCCGGTGCCATAGGCTACTTCAGTGCCACCGGCGACATGGACTTGTGCATCGCCATCCGTACCATCGTGGTCCACGGCAAGCAGGGGTACATCCAAGCCGGGGCCGGCATCGTCGGAGATTCCGAACCCGAGCGGGAGTATCAGGAAACGCTGAATAAAGCCTCTGCATTGATGCGGGCAGTGGAACTCAGCCGCCAACATGACGGAATTGACGATTGACGATTGACGATTGCGAATTGATGATTGGCGCTTGGGGATTTCCCCAGGGCCGCTCCCTTACGGTCGCGGTTCTGAGTCGTCCCGCCGGCGTGGGCGGGGCGAGCGCACATCGCGAGCACGCGGTGTGTTCCGATCAGACGCGTTTTTCTTAGAGGAGTGAGTGCGATGAATGGCTTAACGTTTCGTGGTGTGATGGTGCTGACCGCGGTAGCGGCCTTGTCCGGCTGCCAACCGACCGAATTCGACATGGCGGAGATGGCCGCCAAGCAGAAGGCGATTCCCGCAGAGATGAAACAATTGGAAGTATTCCTCGGCAAGTGGACTTCAACCACAGAGACAAAGATGTTCGGTTCCGATGAAGTCATGAAAGGCTCTGGGACCAGCGAAGTGAAATGGGAGCTCGGCGGAAGGTATCTGGTCGGGCACATGACGGCTGATATGGGCGAGTGGGGTTCCATGGAGGGCGTGGATGTATGGACCTGGGACCCGTCCATCAAGAAGTATCGCACCTGGTGGTTCGACGACTGGGGTATGACCGGTTCAAGTACTGCCACCTACGATCCCAAGACCAGGACCTTTCGCATCAAGGGTCGTGGCCGGAACACGTTGGACGGCTCCACGACTGTGAACAAAGGGATGGTAACCATCGTCGATGACAACACCATGGAATGGAGCTGGGCCGAGTATGACGCACTGGGCCTCGTGAAACACTTTGAAATGACCGGCACGGAGAAACGGCAATAGCCGGTAGGGTCCGCCGCGCGGACCACTTCGAACTGCTTGACGGGCAACAGCTTAAGGCGTAGCATATCCTTGTTAGAGAATGATGATGTTACAGAGTCGGTTTCCAAAAAGCTGGGATGAGGAAAGGGTGCACAAGGTCTTGAGGCATTATCAGGACCAGTCCGAGGAGGAAGCGGTCGCCGAGGACGAGGCGGGATACGAAGACTGGACTGATGTCTATCGTTGAAGTTCCTGTCGACCTTGTACCCGCGGTTCGGGAACTGATCGCAAAGCACTGCCATTAAGGTGCCGTAGCCGGGTAACATCGTCCGGCTCTCCGGCGGCAAGGTCAGGAGGAATGTCGAATTCAGAATTCGTCATTCGACATATCCCCCTCCGGCCCGTAGTCGCCTACGCCGCCGCCGTTCGACGCGCCCGGAATACCACCATACCCGCCGACAGCAGTAACAGCGTCATCGGCGCGATTTCCCACTTGGAGACGGGGGAAGTCGGTTGGGACTGGCGGACTGTGACCGACCGGTTATCCCCGTCCTACCTCAATGGCGCGCCAGCCGCCGCATTTCCGGGACTTGCCGCATGCGTTAAGCCGAGCTACAATGAACAGATGGTCACGATTGACGGCAGATTGATAGACCCCCGGCATGTGGAACTTGTCGAACCCGTCCCCCCGGGCGAGGATTCCATTCAGGTTCGCCTTATCGGGGACAGGCAAACTGAGTTTACCGACGTCGCCCTCCTGACCCACAACCCGGCGTTCGACTTCCTCCGGGATGAGCCGGACCTCTACGAGTAGTCCCAAGCCCGGTGACGTCGTCTTGGTCGAGGCGCCCTTCACCGACCTTTCACAAAGCAAGAAGCGCCCCGCGATCGTCCTCCTCTCGCGTGGACAGGATCACTTGGTAGCGTTTGTCACGTCACGCATCGAGCAAGCTGGCCCCGACGACGTGGTCGTTACTGCCTCCGCCGACAACGGCCTGGCCGTGGACTCCGCAGCGCTGGTGACCAAGCTGTTCACGCTCCACCAATCGCTCATTGGCCGCACCCTCGGGCGCCTCGGAAAATCTGAACACCAGGTGATTGTTGAGCGTCTGGTTAATCTGCTGCGCGCGACCGTCGACCTGTAGTCGGCCTGACCCGGACGGCCCCGTCCTTCAAGTGATGATTGATCGCGACGGCGCCCCCCGTTGGACGCGCCCGCAACACCACCGTCCCCGCCGCAAACGGGAAAGGCGCGACCATGGTTATGCCCCATTCATGGGGCATGACCGTCGATAAGACGAACCTGAATGGAATCCTCCCCCGGGGGGACGGGTTCGACTGGTTCCATAGGCTGGGGGTCCATCAATCGGCCGTCGATCGTGACCATATGTTCATTGTAGCATCCGCCTAACGCATGTGGCAACCCCGGCAAATGAGGCGGGTCGCGCCGGTGAGTTCTTTGCGATCCAACACCGAAACGTCGCGTGGTTAGACCCGGTAGGTTACAATTCCCGCCATGGTAGCCCGGCTTCACAGCGCGACGTTCTTCGGCATTGAAGCCGTCCAGGTGGAAGTGGAGGTGGACGTTGCCCGACATGGCTTTGCGGGCGCCACCGTGGTGGGCCTGCCCGACGCGGCGGTCAAGGAGAGCATCGAGCGGGTCCGCAGCGCCCTGCAGAATTCGGGCTACCAGTTTCCGCGCTACAAGACCGTCATTAACCTGGCCCCCGCCGATCTTCGCAAGGAAGGGCCGGCCTTCGACTTGCCGATCGCCTTGGGCATCCTCTTCGCCCACGGCGATGTCATCGAGGAGCACGCCAAAGACTATCTGGTTACCGGCGAACTGGCTCTGGACGGTCGAGTCCGCCCGGTCAAGGGCGTGCTGTCCGCGGCTTTGCTGGCTCAGAAGCGCGAATTCCGCGGGATCGTCGTGCCGGCGGAAAACGCTTCGGAAGCGGCGGTGGTTGATGGGCTTGAGGTCATACCGGTGGCATCTTTGACCGAGGCCGTCGGCTTTCTGTCAGGCCAGCTCCCCATCGAACCGGTGGTCATCGATCTGGACAAGGTCTTTGCCCAGGCCGGCAACTATGACTGCGATTTCGGCGACGTCCGCGGCCAGGAGCACGTCAAACGAGCACTGACCGTCGCAGCCGCCGGGATGCACAATGTACTTCTCATCGGCCCGCCCGGTTCCGGAAAGACCATGCTGGCCAAGCGGATTCCAACGATTCTGCCTCCGCTCTCGTTGGAAGAATCGTTGGAGACTACGCGTATCCACTCCGTCTCGGGGACATTGCCGGCAGGGACAGCCCTGCTGGCCACGCGACCGGTGCGTATGCCGCATCATTCCGCCAGCACCCCCGCCCTGGTTGGTGGAGGTACGATCCCGCAAGCCGGCGAGGTCTCCCTGGCCCATTACGGCGTACTGTTTCTCGACGAGTTCCCGGAGTTCACGCGATCGGCCCTGGAAGCACTTCGCCAGCCGCTGGAAGACGGGGAGGTCACCATCGCCCGAGCCCACAGCACCATCAGCTTTCCGGCGTCCTTTGTTCTGGTCACGGCCATGAATCCATGTCCCTGTGGCTACTACTCCGACGCCCGCAAACCGTGCAAGTGTTCGCCCTTGCAGATTGACAAGTACTTGTCACGCATCAGCGGGCCGCTGATCGATCGCATCGACATGCATGTTGAGGTGCCGGCTGTGCCCTTCCGCGAGCTGCGCAGTCGGCGCGATGGGACGGCCTCGTCCGCCATGTACGAGCAGGTGATGATCGCCCGGCAGCGGCAGCGAGAGCGATTCGGCGACGATGCCACGATGGTCAACGGCCGGATGACCGGCAAGCTCCTCCGTAAGCACTGTCAACTGGATGACACTGGTGAGTCCGTGCTTCGCCAGGCCATGACCGAACTGGGGCTCTCCGCCCGGGCCCACGACAAGATTCTCCGCGTTAGTCGCACCATCGCCGATCTGGCGGAGCGGGCCGACGTCACCGCCGACGACGTGCTGGAAGCCATCCACTATCGACGCCTCGATCGTCAACTGTAATGTAAAGCGCCCTTACACCGAAAGCACGAGCCTCAATCCCTCGTCGAGCGCGGAGAGCAACCTCGGAGGAAGTTTGCGCGCCCGCCTTGTCAGATACGACCTGTCCAGGGTCAGCAGTTGCGAGACATTGATGACAGACTCCTTGGGGAGACCGCTCTGGCGCCGAGTAAGCCTTACGTTCCCGGGAGCCTCGGACAAGCGCAGGTTGGACGTGATGGTAGCGACGACAACCGTTTGGATCCGACTACGATTGAACGCATCAGATTGGACCACCACCACGGGCCTTCGGTAGCCCGGTTCCGAGCTCCGCGGAATCGGTAAGTTTGCCCACCAGACTTCACCCCGACGCACTACCACTCTTCCTTGGGGAGAGAAGCTAGCTGGAGTCGCTCCAAGACATGATCCAGCTTCGCCTCGCGCCTGTCCGCCCCATAGACCTTGTCAAGAGCCTGGGTAAGCCCCTCGTCCTTGTGCTCCCGCAGGAATGCCTTCACGGCACACTGGAACAACTCACTGCGAGAGATGCCAAGCCGCTTGGCCAACCGCTCTGCGGCAGCGAACAGGGGATCGGGTATGGAGATCGCTGTTTTCATGCCTCCAGTATAACCAGGGTTATACCTTTGTCAAGGCCGCTATCTGGCCAAGCGCGTTGGCCAAGCGCGTCTCCGGCCGGTGGCCCATCTCCTTTGGAGGTGGGGGAGGCGATGATCGGGGGCGGATCGCATCACCAGATGATCGGGCAGGTCCCGTCCCAGACCATTTTCAGCACCGATTCGTCCCCGAACTCGTAGTCCGGTTCGTCATATCTGCGAAGATGTGTGGGCATAACCCGGAGCGTATATCATCGTCTCCCCCATGTTCGAAGGACATGGGCCACCCGCCTGTTCCCGCCGCCGGCCATGGGTGTGGGACCTGACACACCGTCGTGTCGCTACTATGATTGTGACCGGTCGCGGCAATTACGGCACGGTAGCAACCGAAAGATTAACAGTAAAGCGGGGTATCCATGCGATATTACGGTCAGCGGAAGCGTTCGTCTTACAGATTCGTCTTGACGCTCTGCTCATTCGTTGGGCTGTCGCTTGCGGGTTGCGACAGCATGTCGCCGTCCGAACGCCTGAATACTGCCATCCAACTGCCGATTCCGACGGCCGCCGCCAGTGCGCCGAGCGCCGAACGTCTGTCGCGCGACCGGGAAGACGAAACCTACGTGCTATCCGCGCGATTGCTTATCCCAATCGCGTTCAATCTGCAGCCGGACATCAAATCGAGCTATCAGCGTTTCAAATCGGAGGAGGCCCGGTACGATTTCTTCGTCGTATCGCGCGATTCACTTACGCCGACGTTTCGGTCGTCCAACCAGGTCGGTGAAACACGTGAGAATCCCGATGTCCTACGACAGCGCGAGCACCGCGTGGAGGTCGGCATCGAGAAACTGTTTTTCGATACCACGGAACTCAACGTGGGCGTCGGGTATCAGGCGAATCTCGACGACGAAGAAGACGGCAGTTTCCCATTCGTCTCCGCCGACCTGCGCTATCCCCTCTGGGCATCACGCGAGAAGCTGGGCCGCACCAGCGAAGAGATTTTTCGCCGAAACGAGCTCAACGATGCGCAGCTCGACTACATCAAGGAGGTTCGCGAGCGCCTCCAATCAGCCATGTTCCGCTACTACACGGTAACGGACCTGGACCGGCGCATCGGGTACGCTTCGCGCTACCTGGAACACCTCGAATCCCTGAAAGCACAAATCACAAACATCGATGACCGCGACGTGACGTCCGACGAGCGGCGGGTTCAGGCGGAGATCGCCAAGATTAACGCGGAACTCAGGAACGTAACGGGGCGGCACCAGGTGGACCTGGCCCGTCTCAAGGCGGCGTGCGGAATCCCCCTATACGCCAACGTGGAGATCGTCGTGGAGCCTTTCAATCCCTTTGCAGGCAACACCCACGAGGAATCGTTTAGACTCAGCATCGAGACGGACCCGGAGATCCTCACTCTGCGAAACGAAATCCGCAACGCCGAGGTCCAATTGGACCTGGCACGCCGAGGCCAGTGGGACATTGCCCTCTTGATGGCCGGCCAATCCAGCATTGAAGGCAGCAAGGCATCGGACGGCGACTCGGATTGGGCGCTGTCGCTGGGCTTCGAGGTCAGCCACGTCGACCCCCGAGTAACAGACAGCCTGACACGTCAGGCGCAAGCCAGAATCCGCCGATTCACCGAGGCCATCGCCGCCAGGGAGAACGACATTTTCGTCGACACCCTGGAGCCGCTCATCCGCATCGACACGCTCAGCCAAAGCCGTGACGAGTTAAGGGAGAACCTGCCGCGCTTTGAAGAAGATTACAGCACCGGCCTAAAGGAACACTTCGCCGGCAAACTGAACATCGACGACCTGCTGAAGCGTCGCGAAACCGTGTGGCAACAGGAGCTTGAGATCTCACGGCTTACGCTGGTTGTCGGGTTCAACGTGGCGGAGCTCTGCACCGCGACGGGAAAGTTCTTTGAACTACTCGAAGATGACAAGTTGCGGTAGGGTGCGTCCCGGACGCACCTCTTCTTTGCTCAAGTCACAGTCCCGGACGCACCTCTTCTTTGCTCAAGTCGCAGTAGGGTGCGTCCCGGACGCACCTCTTCTTTGCTCAAGTCACAGTCCCGCACGCACCTCTTCTTTGCTCAAGCCGTTACCGGCGGCTATCTTTCCAGCACGATGCCCGAGTATCGACGCCCCCTTGCGCCCGGCGCAACGCTCTTCTTCACGGTCGTGACGAACTTCCGCCGACCGATCTTGACCAGCGCCGCAGCGTTGGGTTTCCTGCGGACCGCCTTTCGCGAGGAGATGGCCCACCATCCCTTCGAGATCGACGCCATCGTCATTCTCCCGGACCATTTGCATTGCCTCTGGACCCTACCGCCGGACGACACGCGCTACTCGATGCGCTGGTCGGCGATCAAGGGGCGCTTCACGGACCTGTTCCTTGCCGGCGGCGGCACCGAGACGCCGCGCAGCGCGTCGCGCCGCAAACGCGGCGAACGCGGCGTCTGGCAACGCCGGTTTTGGGACCACGTCATCCGAGACGATGACGACTACGGGCGTCACATGGACTACATCCATTACAATCCGGTGAAGCACGCCTTGGTGCGCTGTCCGCACGCGTGGCCGCATTCGAGCTTCGCAAAGTGGGTGCGCCGGGGGGCGTATGCACCCGATTGGATGTGCCTGTGCGCCGGTCGACCCGCCAAGCCGCCCGACTTCGGCGACGTCGAGGGCCGCGCCGGCGAATAAAGAAAGAAGGTGCGTCCGGGACGCACCCTACTGTTCACAGAGCGGTGGCACCCCGCGAGCGTCAATTTGAGCCGGTGGTCAGGCCGGATTGGCGCTGACGCAGCCATTTCCGGAAGGACCCCTGGCTCTCACCAGAGGCCCTGCCAGCCAATAGACCCTCAACGCTGATATCCTCGTCGATATCCTCCCAGTGGATACCCTGCCCATTGCCAATCAGTCTCCAATTGTCCCGTTCCTGTGTTGTTGCATGTAGAAGGCGAGGGTACCATGCCAGGGGGACTGAAATAGTGCGCCCATCGCTCAGGTCCACGCTCAATGTGTCATCCGTTACCGCGACGCCCTGGACATTGGGAACATCGATTTCAACGGTCGAAATAGCCATGCCACGCCTCCATTAGTTCCGCGTGATGTTCGCTCACAACTTTTTGTATTCTACCAAGTTCTGACCGGTTAAATCCACCACTCCTTTGAAGCCTTATCGGCTCCAACCAGATCTTGGCGATCTTGTCCTCACGCTCCACATGAATGTGCGGTGGCTCTTCCCGGTCAGCAGCATAAAAGAAAAGTCGATAAGGACCGTCTCTCAATACGGTTGGCATTTGTTCCACTCTCCTCAGCCTCTTCCCGCCTAACGACAAAACCAGGCGGCGCGGCTTGGGTGAAACCGGCCCCAACGGCACTCGCGTGAAGAGGGCGACCACGCCGAGCACGCGATCCTTGAATACGAGCGGGTGTTCCACGAACCCGCGCATGCCTCCCCGCCGCAGCCGCAGGGCTTATATAGGGTTCACGGTTCGGGGTCCAGGGTGTACCGTCCGCCCTGAGCCTGTCCCGATTCATCGGGATGGCGGACCGAGGGCCCAACAACCGGTGGGTTTCCCGGCGCGCCGGAGCCGCAGCCTCCGGTAAGTCGCCCGCTGACCGCCCTCCGCTGACCGCCCTCCGCCGCCCGCTGACGGCCCTCGGCGGTGGTCGGCTCCCCGCCCTCAGTGGCTCATCCGCCGCCTTCACCGGGTCATCCGCTACCCTCAGCGGACGATTCGCTGCCTTCCGGGAGTGGCCCGCCGCCTTCACCGGGTGATCCGCCGGCGTCAGCGGACGAGTCATTCCCAGGAGCGGACGCCCGGCGAACCCGTCGGGCGGGCTTGGAAACCGCGACCCGGGCTGGTATGATTGCCCCCAAAGGTGACTTACGCGTGCGGTCGTGCTACATCGAGGCGAGGACGGTTACTGGGTGGCCGAGTGCACGTCGCTGCCCGGCTGCTTCACTCAGGGCAAGACGAAGGCTGAGGCCATCGCGAACATCAAGGAAGCGATAGAGGGCTGGATGGAGACGGCCCAAGCCCGCGGCATCCCGATCGCCGATGAAGACTTCGAGACCCAGGTGGTTTGCGTGTGAGCGAGTGAAAAGTCATGCCGCAAACGATCAACGCGGTTTATGAAGGCGGTGTGTTGAGACCGCTCCAAGCCCTGGAAGGCATCGCCGAACACGCTCGGGTTAGACTGATTGTCGAGAGCGTGGAATCGGCGAGCGAAGACCTCGCTGCCTGCATCGGCATTCTACCCGATGAAAATGCGGCAGAGCTGCGCCGAATTGTCGAGAGCGAATTCCGACAGGTGAACTTGCGTGAATGGTAGAGACATCGCGCTCGATACGAACCAGGCGATCGCCGTCTTGAACAACACCGATGATTCGGGGCGATGGATCGCCGGGTTTTCGATGGTTCACCTGCCGGTTCCCGTTGTCGGAGAACTGTATTTTGGAGCATTGAAATCGCGTCGGGCAAACGACAATCACCAGCGTGTCGGAGCATTGGTGAATCGATGCCGAGTCCTCGACGTGACGTCACGACGGCGGACGTGTACGCAGGCGTTCGTCTCCGCCTGAAGCACGCGGGCAAGCCGATCCCGGAGAATGACGTGTGGATTGCTGCGCTCTGCGTCCAGCACGGTGTCCCACCGGCAACGTCGGACGAGCACTTTGCTCACGTGGACGCCCTCGAAGTCGTCAAGCGATAGAGTGGCGGGAGCTCCGCGGCCTGTAAAGGATCGATCGAAGGAGGTACGCAACTGAGATAGAAACGCATACGCTCAAGGATTAGCGTCGAGACAAGCGTGGTTTCGGCCGCCGTCTTGTAGTGAAAACTAGCAGTTCTCAAGGTTCAAGATGCGTGACCGGCACCGCGTCCCGAAAGCAGCGATTTTTCCGGCCTTGTTGATCTGCCCGACTCCTGAGCACCTCCTTGTTTTGCTCTGCCCTCCCGCTGCACAAGGGGTGACGCTACATTCTCGAACCGATCCGTCAATCCCCAGGTCCGTCGCCAGCTTCCTCCTCAAGCTTACGCGTGCGTTTTTCCAACGCGCGAAGACGTTGCATCAACTCGGGCAGCTTGCGTATCGATGCCTGCTCCCGAAGGTAGCGCTGAATCTCGATGGCCGGTACGCCGCGGACAGCCTCTCCGTCAGGCACATTCTTGGTGACCACCGAGCAGCCGGCAACTTGTACGTTGTTTCCAATTGTAACGTGATCGAAGGAACCGGCCCGACCGGCCATCAACACATGATGGCCTATAATCGTAGAGCCCGAGATGCCGCATTGCGCCACGATGATGCAGTCTTCGCCGATATCAACGTTGTGCGAGATCTGAACGAAGTTATCTATTTTGGTGCCCCGGCCGATCCGCGTGGTACCGCTGCGGGCCCGGTCGACGGCCGTGTTGGCCCCGATCTCGACGTCGTCCTCAATTACCACCGTTCCGATCTGCGGAATCTTAAGATGCTTACCTTCGCGCTCCAGGTAGCCGAACCCGTCAGCCCCTATAGTGGTGTTGGGATGGATCACCACCCGATGGCCGATAGTCACCCGCTCACGCACCACCACATTAGGCCACAACACGCAGTCGCGTCCGATCCGCGAACCGCTACCCACGTACACCGCCGGGTGAAGCTGCGTACCCGCGCCGACCACCGCGCCGGCGCCGACGTACACGTTAGCCCCGATGGCAGCACCTTCGACGGAGGCATCCGGGCTGACCGTCGCGCTGGGATGTACGCCCGGCGGAACCGTTTCCACGGGGGGCGCCAATATGGCAAGTGTCTCAGAGATCGCGATATCGGGATCGTTTACCCGAATCACGGTCCGCCCTTCGGTATGCGGGCAATCCCGCGACACCAGCACGGCACCGGCCTGCGTCGTCGCAAGTGCTGGTAACAACTTCTCCGAGCCCACCCACGAAACGGCATCGGGGCCTGCATTATCCAACGTCGCCACTTCGCGGATGACCGCCGTTGGTTCACCCTCCAACGATCCGCCGAGGCGCTCGGCTAACTCGGCTGTCGTGATGGATGGTGCTTCCGGCATCATTGATCTTTCTTTAACGATGCAAAATCGCTCCAGCGGAACGGCTGTCCGCACTCGGGACATCGTTCGGTCGTCAGACCGATCAACAGATACCCGCATTTGGTACACCGTGGCTCACCCGTTGGCAACAGTTTCAGTCGACAACATGCAAGCTGCCCGAGTGTCACCAGCCAACCCCGTCCGCAACGTATCTTGGCCTCAGCGTACGCGCCCGTGCCGATAAGCACCGCGCCCCCCAACGACACGAACAGACCAAATCGCGCACCTCCGTCCGTCAACCACAAGAAGAACGTAGTCAAGCAAGGTAGCCAGAATGCCAAGCAGCAGCAAACGGAGCCAAACCAGCGCAAATGCAGAAGCCCTACCACACCCCGAGCAAGCGCTGCCAACAAATACAGACTAGCAATCACAGCTGCAACAACGATCAATGACTCCTCAACGCCCAGGTAGACTTGCCTCATTTCCCAACATATCAAGATGATTACTGAAGCGGCCGTAGCTCCCAGCAGCACCGCCATGGACCGTCCAATCAGCTGCTCACCACTGCGGTTACCAGATACGAATCGCAGAGCGAGAACCAACGTCATCAGGCCGTAGAGATGCGGGGCTACAAGAAGAATGAACCCCGCGAAGCCCACAAGATCCTTCTTGAAGCCGGGGTCCTTTATCCAGTCGGCGGCCGCTTCCGCCGGGATGGCTGAATAAACAATGCAACCGTCGGTCGGCAGGAAGAAGCTTGTTGCCAGGAGCAACCCGCCCAATCCCTGCACGCGCCGGCAGCGGTCAAGTTTCCTTTGATGTGACGACAATCGGTTTCGTCTGATGCTTGCTGTCCGCGGGGACCGCCAACAACGGCAACGATTTTGATACAGCTTGAGGATGAGGCCGCCGAATCGTGTCAAGCATCGGCGACGCATCCGGCTGCTCGAACGGCTGCGCGACGTCGATCAACGGCGTCTGGGGGCCCGGTGGTGACGACTTGCGTGTGATGGGGCCTTTCATCAAGCGGCACGCCCACCAGCTTGAGTGCACGGCGGTCTTGACCAGGCCGAACATCCCGCGAACCTGATCAAACGCGCCGACCAACGACATGCTGTTGCCGGGCTGCAACAGCTTCCGGACCAGATTCACCGGATTATAGAACAGGCCATAGGCGAGCAGCACGTTTAGCTGGATTCGCCACGGCTGGGGCAGCGATGAGGCCACCACGTGGTTCCCGTCGAACTGATACTGCAGGACCGGCCGGCTGCCGACGGTGTCAAACACAAGCTTGTTTTCAAAGTTAGCCTCGTACGAACGCGTGCCCACCGCCGGCGTCAGCACGGTGACCTGCAGGCTTTGCGCGCCGGCTTTGCGGAGGAAGTTCACCTGGTTCAAGAGTCCGTACAGTCCGTTGCGAGTGTAGAGCGGCTGACTGTCGTGGTGCATCATCATGGGCATGGGGAGGATTCCGGTGCTGTTCAGCAGTTCGAACAGCTCTGCCGTCTTGCTGACCGATTGGCCCTTTCTGATGAGCGTCGCGGTTATGTCCTCAATGCCCAGCCAGATGGCCCGCAAGCCGGACTTGCGTGCGGCGGCTAACAGGTCGCGATTCTTCCAGGTATCGAACTCGGTGGCCTCGGTGCCCCAGTGGACCGCTCTCCTCAGCGGCTCACCCGCGATGGTGGCCCGCGACATTGTTCTGAACATGTCCGCCGTTGCGTCACGGTCATTGAAGAAATTGTCATCCGTGCCGAAAAAGAAGCCGATGCCGAATGTTTCGCGCAGCTCGCGCAGCTCATCAACGATGCGCTCACCACTTTTATGGCGATAGGTTCGCTGGTTGTACGCTGGTATGGGGCAATAGTCACAGTTGAATTTGCAACCGTGGGTCATGGTCAACGAACCGATCGGCGAATGCCATCGAACACGCGACACCGGCAGCGGCTGCAGTCTGAGGTCGCGGCGACGGTGCGGAGGCTCCAGCAGTTTGAAACCGATGGCTGGATGAGGCATCTCGTCCAAGTCCTGCACCAGCCGTTGGATGCCGGTGGTCACCAGCGGCCCATCGGCGCTATCGTCGCGGCGGTACACCAGACCTGGAACGTTGGCCAACGCGCCGTCACGGCGAGCCCGCCGAAATGCCTCAAGCATGGTCCCGTGCTTGGAGCGATATCCTAGCAGCACCTCGACCAGTTCCATCAGGACGTATTCTTCGCCGGTGACCACGACGTCGGCGCTGACGTTGGGATCGCCGCCGATGCCGAACAGGTCCCAGGGCTCGTAGATCGCTTTGGGGCCGCCGGCGATGATCAGCGGCCCAGCGGCGGTCCGTCCGGTACATGCGTCGCCGATCAACCGGTAGGCGCTTTCCGCGTGAATCTGCATGCTGGAAACCAGCAGCATCTCGAGGGGGTCGCCGCCCAGCCGGGCCGAGCCGGGCCGGAAGTTGGGGGTCCACTGCCGCAACACCACCCGCGTGTTGGTCAGACCGGAATCGTACAGCGCACCGGCGACGGCCCGGGCGCCAGCAGGGGCCATCCGATGGCTGGTGAAAACATAAGGCAACATACGGGTCCGCTTGTCGAACGCGTAGGCCACCACCGTCGGAATGTTCAACGCAGCCGTGACAGTGCGCAACCGCCGACGCAACTCAGGATATGCGCCGGGCCTGGTGTATTCATCGCCTCTTGGACGTTTGGGCAGTTCCACAAGCGGAACCTCCTACGAGGAAGGGACGAAGGGACGAAGGCACGAAGGGAAACCGTCACCTTCGACCTTCAACCTTTGAACCTTTCAACCTTCGATTTTAGTCATGACCGCCGCCCTCGCAGGAGCAAGCAGGTCTGGTTATCGCAGCCGACCAATCAACATGGCGCGCTATGCGGGCCACCGATGGCTGGGATCGCGACTCCGCCCTCCTGGTGCCCGATGGTAATGCCGGCCTGCTGGACCGCGCCAAGGCGGAATCAGCCCTGGAGCATAGCAGGATTCCCAGGTAAGACAAGATGAACGATCAACGGGGGAAGTGATCAGCGTACCTGATGCCTGAACGAGCGTCGGCGACCCGTCGTCGCCGATACGAGCCGCGACCGTCAGGGAGCAGTCGGCGGGTGCCGCAGGTCCCGACGTACGTTGCGATCCACCAGTGCGTGGCCAGGCCCCGACGTACTTCGGGCACGTGTCTAGCGGAGGACAACCGCTGTAGCGCCACCCCTCGTGGGTGGCGCCGTCTCGTGAATGCGCCGGGCACGTTGCGAGCGGGGGCTGTCGCCGTCGGCATTCGCCGCAGATCCTTCCCTCGTGGAGTAATCAGTCCCGTCGCAGAACAACGGCGGGCACAGCCCCGTCCCACCGTTCTACGCTTGTTCGAACTCCCCCCGCGTGATGCCGAGGTCTTTGAGAATCGCGCGAAACGTCCCGGTCGGAATCTCACGGTTTCCGTGCCGAGGAACCGTGGTAAACCGCTTGTTCTGCGGACGCCACCAGATTTCGTGCGAACCCGCTGCTGGGCGGACATACTCGCACCCCAGCCGACGCAGCTTCTTGACCAAACCCCGATATGTCATGCCCGCACAAGCACCTGGACGCGCAGCGGCGTTTTCGCAGCGGTCAGGCCTCGAGGGACAGACACACCTTTGGCCCGCATGGCTACCAGCAGTGATCGGGCGACCTTAGGCGCCAGGCGGACGACCTCCTCGATGGAATCCGCCTGCACGTTTAGGCCGGGAAGTTTCGGGCTGCGACCGAGATACCGGCCATCTTCGAGCTGTTCGATGTGCAACGGAAGAACATATCGTTCCTTGTTCATGTTTGCTCCCTCACGGCCATTATATCACACGTGCGGGTGGTCGTGGCACCCATCTTCAAAATGCGGGCTCATACTCCGTCAAAGCGGAAAACCGCTTGGATACGGAGCGCGGCACTCGTAAGATACTTGCAGGGATTAGTGTTGGAGAAACAGACGATGACCATTGAACAACTGCGTGAAATCCATCAGGCCCGCCCGTTCGCACCGTTCAGGCTCCAACTAGCTGACGGCAACGAGGTCGAAGTGTCGCATCCGGAGACTCTGGCTTTCCATCCGAAAAACCCCCGCTCGATTGCCGTCGCTCTCCCCAACGGAGCGGTCAAGGTCATCGACTTGCTCCTGGTTACCGCGGCACACATCGGCTACACCAAACCGCGGCGAAAGCGCCGGAAGTAGTGAAAACCGCGACACAGCCGATACTTCCGCAGGGGTGGTAAGAGTCAACGAAGTTGCCCCGTGCTTGCCGTTCGCAGCGTTCCCGGCGGGATGTATGGCCGGGTCTTCGTGGTCATTGAATCGTCCGTAGCACCTCCTGGCATCCGCCCCCGTATTCGGCTACGATCCAGCCGGGCACGCTGCATGGGTTGAATCGGCATGACCGACTCGCTGTTGACCAGAAATCGCGATCTGATCCTTCGGGTCGCCGCCCGACACGGAGCCGGAAACGTGCGCGTCTTCGGCTCATGTGCCCGTGGTGATGCGGGCTCAGACAGCGATATCGATCTGCTGGTCGACCTGGAACCGGGGCGAACGCTTCTCGACCATGTCGGGTTGTGGCAGGAACTCCAGGAACTCCTGGGCCGCAAAGTCGATGTAGTCGTAGAGGGGGGCATCAGCCCGTACCTTCAAGAGCGAATCCTTGCCGAGGCCAGACCGCTGTGAAGGACGACCGGGTTTACCTTCTGCACATCCGTGACTGCCTCGGCCGGATCTGTGGATACACCGCCGAAGGTCGTGCAGCGTTCTTCGCCGATACGAGAACCCAAGATGCGGTCATCCGAAACTTCGAGGTCATCGGCGAAGCAGTTAAGAACCTCTCACAGGACTATAAAGACACGCATCCTGCTGTACCGTGGAAACGTATTGCGGGAATGCGCGATCTTTTGATCCACCATTACTTTGGCATCAAGCTGGAAACCGTCTGGGACGTAATCGAGCGGGAAGTACCGCAGCTGCAAGAGACTATCGAACGGATGCTGGAGGAGTGATTCATCGCCGCGCTTCAGGTCGGACGCGGATACTCGCCGGGAACGCTCCTTCGAAAAACTCTCCGTTGGCCGGAGCGGCGTTGCCCCGTCGCGATCCTCCGGGGACCGCCGACGTGGACACTCGGGAGGTCAGAAACGTATGAAGGCGCACGGGTGGTGGCAACGAGCGGTTGTTCCGGACAAATGTCGGATAGCCCCCAACTTTGAGGGACAGGTGATGGCCGTCGAACGTGTCGAAAAACTGCTGCGTAAGGTGAGCAAGGCGCTCGACCAGGCTCGTATCCCGTATGCGGTGATAGGCGGAAACGCCGTCGCTGCCTGGGTGGCTACGGTGGACGAAGGGGCTGTACGGGCCACCAAGGACGTGGACATCCTGGTGCGACGGGAAGACCTGGAGGCCATCACCGCCGCGTGCCGGTCCGTGGGGTTGATGCCTGCCGAGGTGCTCGGGGTGACGATGTTCCTCGATCGTCGCCGGCCCAATCCCAAGACCGGCGTGCACATCGTGTTCGCCAACGAGCGGATTCGCCCGCACTACGCCCATCCCGCGCCGGACCCGAAACAAGCAACGCGCGCAGCCTCCGGTTTCCTGGTGCTCGATCTGCCGCCCCTGATGACCATGAAACTGCAGTCGTTTCGTGACATCGATCATGTCCACGTTCGCGACATGCTGTCGATCGGGCTCATCGATGAGGGGCTCATCCGCAAGCTGCCGGCGGATCTGCGCCAGCGGCTGCAAGAAATCCAGGATACGCCGGAAGGATGAAAGGCGGCAACCATGCTCACTCCGTTCGTCCCGGAACCCTACGTTGATTTCACTCAGGACCAGCCCCGCAGCCGCATGCTGGCTGCGCTCAAGGCGGTCGGCGATCAACTTGGTCAGCGCTATTCGCTCTCGATCAACGCCAAGCCGGTCACTGCATCCAAGACGTTCCAGCTTGGTCGGGCGGACCCCGCCGCCGAAATTCGGCGCACCCCGTCTCATCTCGAGGAGTGCCGGCAGGCGAAGCCCGCCTTAGCCTTGTGTATCCTACACCTATAGGAGCTGGAAGGTGGTGCGAAAACAGTCCGTGGCGACCCCCGCGGGAATCGAGCAATTGATTTTGCTCATCCGACGTGAGAAGGTTATCCTCGACGCCGATTTGGCTCTGCTGTATGCGGTCGAGACCCGCGTCCTCGTCCAGGCCGTCAGACGCAACATCCAACGGTTTCCGCCCGATTTCATGTTTCAGCTCAACAAGAGGGAATTCGACGACTTGAGATCACAATCTGTGACCTCAAGTGGGTGGGGCGGGCGCCGCCATCCCCCGTATGTCTTCACCGAGCAGGGGGTGGCCATGCTCTCCAGCGTCCTGAAAAGTCGGCGGGCCGTGCTGGTAAACATCGAGATCATGCGCACTTTCGTACGGCTCCGCCGGATGCTAGCCTCCAACGTCGAGCTATCGCGCAAACTCCACGCCCTCGAGCAAAAGTATGACACCCAGTTCAAAATTGTTTTCGATGCCATCCGGGAACTCATGACACCCGCGGAGCCCAAGCGGAAGCGGATCGGGTTTCTGACGGAGCGAGAAAGATAACAAGAATCGAAAGATTGCAACCATGCTCACTCCGTTCGTCCCGGAACCCTACGTCGACTTCACTCAGGACCAGCCCCGTCGCCGCATGCTGGCTGCGCTCAAGGCGGTCGGCGATCAACTCGGTCAGCGCTATTCGCTCTGGATCAACGGCGAACCGGTCACCACGTCGAATTGGATCAACTCCATCTCCCCCGGAGCCACCGATCGCGTCGTCGGGCAGGTGGCCAAAGCCGGCGCCCAACAGGCCGACCAGGCCATTCGACTCGCCGCCGACAGGTTCAAATTCTGGTCGGGCGTCCATCCTGAGGAACGGGCCCTGGTCCTGGCCAAGGCCGCGGCCATCATGCGCCAGCGAATCTACGAATTGTCCGCATGGCAATGCTACGAGGTCAGCAAGCCGTGGAGCGAAGCCTACGCCGACGTCTGCGAGGCCATCGATTTCTGCGAGTTCTACGCCCGCGAGATGATCCAACTTCAAGGCCGGCATTCCACCACTCCTTTCCCCGGCGAGGACAACGCCGTCCGGTACATACCGCTCGGCGTGGTCGGCATCATCTCCCCATGGAACTTCCCCCTGGCCATCTGCATGGGCATGACCGTGGCAGCACTTGTCGCTGGAAACACCGTCGTGCTGAAACCGTCCAGCGATGCGCCAGTCATCGCCGCGAAAATGTACGACATCCTGGCCCAGGCGGGCCTCCCCCCGGGCGTTCTGAACTTTGTCCCCGGCAGCGGCGGCGACGTCGGTGCGACCATCGTCGACCACCCGCTGACCCGCATGATCGCTTTCACCGGCTCCCGGGACGTCGGCGCCGGCATCAACGAGCGCGCCGCCAAGGTCCACCAGGGGCAAATCTGGATCAAACGGGTCATCCTCGAAATGGGAGGCAAGAACGGCATCCTGGTCGACGAGACCGCCGACCTGGCTGCCGCCGCCGATGCTGTCGTTGCCAGTGCCTTTGGCCTTCAAGGCCAAAAGTGCTCAGCCTGCTCACGGCTGGTGGCCCACGCCGACGTTTACGACGACCTGCTGCAGCGCGTCGTCCAACGAAGCCGCAAGCTGACCATCGGCGATACCGTCGCCGGCGAAAACTATACTATGGGCGGCGTGATCAACCAGGCAGCCTACGACAGCATCAACGACTACATCAAGGTAGGCAAGGGCGAGGGACGGTTGATCCTGGGAGAAACGAAAACTCCCTCCGGCGGCTATTTTATACCGCCCACCGTGATCGCCGACGTCGACCCCCACGCCCGCATCGCCCAGGAGGAGATCTTCGGGCCCGTCCTGGCGGTCATCAAAGCCCGAGACTTTGACGACGGCCTGCGGATCATCAACGATACCCCATACGGCCTGACCGGGGCGTTGTTCTCCACGCACCGCCAACGCTTGCATCGCGCCGGAAGCGAGTTCCACGTCGGCAATCTCTACCTCAACCGCCAATGCACCGGTGCTCTGGTCGGCGTCCAGCCCTTCGGCGGTTTCAACATGTCCGGCACCAATTCCAAAGCCGGCGGGCCCGACTACATCCCGTTATTCCTGCAAGCCAAATCAATCACGGAGCGACTCTAGCACTATGTTTCACAAGTTTCGCGACTATCCGAGCCGCGACCCTGAGGGCGACCAAGGCGGGAGCCCGAAGGGAGCGAAACCGCATGCCCTCCCTGACGGTCGGGCCTCGGATTGCATTCCAATCCGCATCCCCGGTTCTCAAACAGTTGCACACATCGCGGCCCGCCTCATGGTCTGCGCATTGCTGCTTTCGTCCTCCGCCTTGGCCGACGGGCCGGTGCAGGTCCACTACCGCCAAGAGCTGGCTGCAAAGATCGCTTCCCAGGTCACCGGCAGCCTGGACGATCTCGTCGCGTTCTACAAGGACCTGCACGCCAACCCCGAGCTTTCCCTCCAGGAAGAGCGATCGGCGGGCAGAATCGCCCAACGACTCCAACGACTCGGCTACGCGGTAACCAGCAACGTCGGCGGGCACGGCGTCGTCGCGGTGTTAGCCAACGGCAATGGGCCGACGGTGCTGATTCGCGGCGACATGGACGCTCTTCCGGTGACTGAGGAAACCGGGCTGCCCTATCGAAGCCGGGTGACCGCCATCAGCCGTGACGGTACCAGGGTCGGAGTCATGCACGCCTGCGGACACGACCTGCACCAGACCTGCCTGATCGGCACGGCCGCGGTGTTGGCGGAACTGCGCGATCAATGGAGCGGCACCGCGCTCATCATCGCCCAGCCAGCCGAAGAGATCGGCAAAGGCGCCTTAGCCATGATCAACGACGGCCTTTTCGAACGCTTTCCGCGCCCCGACGCCTGTCTGGGCTTACACGTCTCCGCCAGTGTCCCCGCTGGAGATATCACATACTCGCCCGGCTGGGCCATGGCCAACGTCGACTCCGTCGATATCACCATTTACGGCCGCGGCGGGCACGGCTCTCGACCACACGAAACCATTGACCCCGTCGTAGCCGCCGCCCACACCGTCGTCGCTCTCCAGACCATCGTCGCCCGCCGCGTGGACCCCCTAGAGCCCGCGGTCATTTCGGTCGGCTCCATCCACGCCGGTTCCAAGCACAACATCATTTCCAACCAGGCCCGAATGCAGGTCACCGTCCGCTCTTACAATGAGCACACCCGCAAGATTCTGCTCGACGGAATCCGCCAGGTGACCATCAACACCTGCCGGGCTTTGGGATGCACCAGGGATCCGGACATTCACCTCCGCGACGATGAATTCACCCCAGCCACCTACAACGATCCCGCTCTGACCGCCGCCGCCGCCGAAGTGCTGGCCCGCGTCGTCGGGGACGATCACATCAAGTCCGTCAAGCCCGTGATGGGCGGTGAGGACTTCGGCCGCTACGGGCGGTACCTGAACGTCCCCTCCCTCATGTTCTGGCTGGGCAGTATCGAGCAGGCCCGATACCAGGCCAGCAAGAAACCGGGCGCACCGCTCCTGCCGCCTTTGCATTCCAGCACCTACGCCCCCGATCCGGCGCCCACCATATCCACCGGCGTACGCTGCATGTCCTCCCTGGCCCTATCCCTGCTTGACCCCAAACCCTGACTTGAACGGCATCAATCGCTCCGCCGGAACCGCGGGAAGAACCGCTGGTGCGAGAATCCCTTCTCGCACCCCATACCCCCGCTGGTGCGAGAATCCCTTCTCGCACCCTTCTCTCCCAACCCGGATTATTCATACCGCAGAGCGCTGAGAGCGCAGAGTATTGTTTTGAATAGCGTAATCAGCTCAAGGCCCCTCTTGACAGAGTGCATATCATCAGTTCAACGCTGACTTGGCTAACTTCTTGTCTATCCCGTCTCTGCGATCTCTGCGTGCTCCGCGGTGAATTATCCGGGCTAAGCGGTCAATCACTCCGCCAGAACCGCGGGAAGACCAGAACCACGATGGTGAACACCTCTAACCGTCCCAACGCCATCAGCACGATCATCACGCACTTGCTACCATCCGTGAACCACCCGTAGTTGCAGGTCGCCCCCACCCGCGCCAGGCCCGGGCCGATGTTGTTGAGCGACGCGATCGACGCCGTGAACGCCGTCGTGACGTCGATCGAAGACCCCCTCTCCAGCCACATCAACGCGCACACCCCCAGCACCGTCAGCACCGCGATGCCCATGATGTACACCATCGTGGAAAGCTTCATGTCGTTGTCGATCGTCGCCCTACCGATCTTGACCACACGGACCACCTGCGGGCGGAACACGTGCTCAATCTCCGCCCACATGATCTTCACCGCCATCAGGCACCGGATCACCTTCAACCCCCCACCGGTGGAACCCGCCGACCCGCCGACGAACATCAAGGCCAACATGGCGGCTTTAGCCACAAAACCCCACTGATCAAAATCCGCCGTGCAAAAACCCGTGGTGGTCTGAACCGCCACTACCTGAAACACGCCGTACCGCACGGACGATGCAATGTCCCCCGCAGCCTCCTGCCCCGTTGTTATGTCGTAGCGCATCCCGTGGATCGACCAGACCACCACGATCGATCCGATGGCCAACAGCGCCAAATAACAACGCAGCTCCTGATCCTCCAGTACCGGCCGCCATCGACGACGCAGAAGCTGGTAGTAAAGACCGAAGTTGATCCCCGCCGCCACCATGAACAACAGAATGACTAACTCGACCCCCACCGAGTTATAACCAGCCACACTGGCGTTATGGCTGCTGAAGCCCCCGGTGGCCAGCGTGGCGAACGTGTGACACACCGCATCGAACCAGCTCATCCCCACCAGCTTCAACGCCAGGATTTCCGCCACGGTCATCCCTAGATATATGTACCACAGGGCCCGGACCGCCTCCTGAATCCGCGGCGCCACTCCCTCCGGCGTCGGTCCCGCAGCCTCCACCCGGAACAAGCGCTTCCCGCCTACCCCCAGCATGGGCAGCACCGCCACAAACAGAAGCACGATCCCCAAACCGCCCAACCAGTGCGTCACCGCCCGCCACAACAGCAAACTTCGAGGAAGCGCCGAAATGTCCGTCAGCACCGTCGCACCCGTCGTGGTCAAGCCGCTCATCGCCTCAAAGTAGCAATCCACGAAGCCGGCGAACGGGTGCCCCGCCGCTTCAGCCGCCAACGCCCCCCAGATGCGAAATGGCAGCGCCGCCAGCCCGGCGCCCACGAACCAGCTCAACGCCACCAGAAGAATCGCTTCACGGCGACGGATGGGCTCCGCCCCGCGACCCGCTCCGTACCGCATCAGCCCCCCGACGAATCCACCGATCAACACCGCCAGCACCAGAGCCTGTAGCGGCATCCGTTCGTCGGCCTCTCCCGACAGCACCTGAACGCATGACCACACCGCCACGCTCAGCACGCACGCGCTCATCACCATCAATAGGAGACCGAGTTGTCGAATGACCAGACCGAAGTTCACTTCCGACTCATTTGCCTGCGAAGAGCTTCTTGAGATCCTTCTCCAT
Organism: Phycisphaerae bacterium; assembly: GCA_036477795.1. GTDB lineage: Bacteria > Planctomycetota > Phycisphaerae > UBA1845 > UBA1845 > JAZGDL01. The sequence goes on along the minus strand of JAZGDL010000293.1, from coordinate 5,360 downwards.
GCCCCGGCGACCGATCACCAGCAGTACGTCACCAGCCAGCACTTCGGTCTTGGCGTCCGGAACGAGGACCTCCATCTTCCGTTGGATGGCTACGATCACGCACGGCCCCGGAAGATTGATCGTCTCCAGCGACTCGCCGGTCCCCGGAGCGCTGGGACCCACCTGAACCTCATACACGTTGGCCGTCGCTTCCACCAGGGAGGCCACCACCCGCACCGGGCCCGGCTCCAAGAGCAGTTGAATCTCCCGCGCCGCCACCACCCGCGGGCTGAACGCCCGGTCGATCCCCACGTGGGTGAGCAGATGGATGTAGGTGGAGCGCGCCGTCACCGCAATGGCCAGTTTGGCCCCCAGGCTCTTGGCCTGGGCGGCGGCTAGAATGTTGTGCTCATCGTCGGGTGTCAGAGCCACGAAGGCGTCGCTGTCGGCTAGCCGTTCCTCCGCGAACACACCCGGATCGGTCGGGTCAGATTCAACCACGGTCACGTGCGGCAGCTTGCCCGCCAACTCCTCCGCCCGTTCCCGGCCGAAAACATATATGCGCACGGCGAAATGCCGCTGCCGCAGCGCCCGGCACAACCACACCCCCATACTCGTGCCACCCATCACCACCACGTGCTTTTTCTTGATCTTCTCCGACTGTAACAGCCGCCTGGCCGCCTCGAAGTTCGCCTTGCCCCCCACCAGAGTCACGATGTCGCCCTGGGCGATGGCCGTCGACGCCTCCGGAATGAAGGACTGCTCCGCCCGCGTCACCGTGGCGATACGAACACCTTTGGGCAAGTTCAGATCAGACAGCGGCACGCCCAGTGCCTTGGCGTCGTCACTCACCTTCAGTTCCTGCATCTGAATCTGATCGCGGGCGAAGTTCTCCACCGCCAAGGAGCCCGGGTTGCGCAGCGTCCGGGCGATGGCCACCGCCGTGGCGTACTCCGGGCAGATCAAATGGTCGATCTTCAGATGCCGGGCGTAGCTCAGTGCCGCGCTGTCAAAGTAGGCCCGGTGATGAATCCGGGCCACGCAACGCTTCGCCCCCAACAACTTAGCCACCGACGCCGACAGCAGATTCACCTCATCGTTGTTGGTCGCAGCGATGAACATGTCGGCGTCAGCCACGCCCGCCTCGCGCAGGGCGGAGCCGTGGGCGCAGTTGGCCCGCAACGTGCCCACGTCCAGTTCATCCCCCAGCGATTGGAGCGTTGCCGGGTCGCTGTCGATAATGGTGACGTTGTTGCCGGCCACAGCCAGCACTTCCGCCAGATGACGCCCGACCGAACCGGCTCCGCCGATGACAATATTCATCGTTCAACACCGCGCCAAATCATATCTCTTCCGAAGGATATACTGGACCATACCGCGAACCGAGTAAAGCCCACGGGTTGCAACCCGTGGGCTTTACTTGACGCCTCTCTACCTCTCTACCCAACAAGTCGACGCGCACGGGTTATACCAGAATCAGCAGATAACCCGCACGTATACAAGAGGATGCACTAGTCCTCCCTCACAGTTCGATTGACGAGTTGGCGGTGACCGGTTGACGGTGACGGGTTGGCGCCGGCAGTGACTTTGTCGTTTGGCAGACGCCGGAAGTATAATCTCCGCTCCCTCGTCGATTAAGGTCGAGAGTTGAAGGTCAAAGGTTGAAAGGGGCACCTTCAACCTCCAACCTTCAACATCCCCTGCCGTCTCTCCGCGGAATCACCGACATGCTCGGCGCAGATACTTCCACACCCGCTTCTCAAAGTCCTCATCGATCGGCCCGATGGTGCCCTCGATGCTCTGCTGCAACTGGTCTCTCTTGAACGTCGGCGCGTTCAGCGCATGAAGTAGTTTTCTGAACCCTTCCGGCTTCTCGTTCTGCAAGTAGAACACCACCGCCCACGCCACCGCATACCGTAAGGCTTGACGCACTTCCACCGTTCCACCGGTGCCGTCGTTTCGAAGAGCCCGGGTGTGCGAAAGCACCTCAACGACGCTGATCTTCTCATCCAACTCCTTATCACGAACTCTTGGCCACGCATCGGAATCAAGCATCCTCAAAACATCCAACGCTCGCAGGCGGTTGATTTTCTGGTAACCATCCTTGTCCGAAGTCGCCCCATGCTCCATGGCACAGGCCAATCCTTCAGCCAACCATGCGGGCATGTTCTTGCTCAAATTCGGGCACAGGTGATCGAACACCTGATGGGCGCTTTCGTGCGCGACAATCAGAAGTTCCGACTCGAAGAACCAGCGGTGCATGAAAAATCCACAATGTCTATCCCTGCGCTCCCAAAAATCGAAGTAGCAGCGCTTCGTGCCCAGATCATACACGCCCTCTGCATAAGCAACGCTGGGAAGCTCCAAGCGATAGACCAGACCCACCTCCCAAGTGCAGAAAGCTTCCATCTTTCGCGGAGGTCGACTCACCTGCAATCCGTGAACCTGGCAGAACCGTCGAACGCGATGATAAGCGGTCTCCATGCATCGCTGATAGTGACTTGCCATTACAGGATCGACATTGTGAAAGATCACAAAATGATCGGTCCTTTGAACGGCGAATCGTTCGCCGATGGTCTCGCGAAAGGCCCGCTCCGCCGCTTCGTCGATCGGCAGCGGCGATTCTTCTGACGCATTCACACCCGGTCCGATAGTGAGGGTGACGAGTATTGTCACCATCACCGCGTCGCCGCGGGCCCTTTCAGCGGTATGTTGCAGGTCAACCGTGCGTGTCACCGATCATCTCCCAAGGCGCGAACAATCCATCGTAAGGTCCGGTCCGTCTACATCCTGGAGGCTTCTCCCTGTGGAATCCTACACGCAACACCGACGGTTGGCTTCGCAAATCCGCGAATTGGCCGCTGGTGCGAGAATCCCTTCTCGCACCCATTCCACAATCCGCTGGTGCGAGAATCCTTTCTCGCACCCCCTCCGCACGCAAGCCGCTGGTGCGAGAATCCCTTCTCGCACCCATTCCGCAATCCACCTCACCATCGGGCCACGCGATCGACAACACTTGTCGGGGCGCCGATGTCCGCAACGCACACCCGCCCCACATACCCGGCTGCATCACTCCGCTGAAAACCGATCTTGTCAGCCACAAAGGTAACGGTCACATCCGCCTTTACGGTAATGTTTGCGGTCTCTCCCGTATCGCAATCCAGGCCCGAAGGCACATCGACGGCGATGACCCTCCGTTTTTTCGCCTGGTTGATACGTTCAATCAGACTCGCCAACGGCTCGCGCACCCGTCCGGCGAACCCCGTCCCCAACAGAGCATCAACCACCACGTCCTCCGCGCCGATTTCAACGTCAGCCGCCGCCAAAACAGAAATGCCCATCGCCTGACAGATATAATGATTGGCAGCCGCATCGGGCGTCAGGCGGTCGACATCACCCGCCAGACCTATCCGCACCCCCACACCCTTATTTGCCAGATGCCGGGCGATCACGAATCCGTCCCCGCCGTTGTTGCCCGTCCCACAGAACACCACGACGCTTCGCGCCGCCGGCCCCGCCCCCGACTCCAACTCATCCAGAATCACCTTGGCTGCGTTATGCCCGGCGTTTTCCATCAGCACCAGCCCGCTGATTCCGAACTCCTCGATGGCAATGCGGTCCACTTCCCGCACCTGTCGCCGCGTCAGGGCAATGTCCATACTGCACATGGTAGCAGAACGCCCTGCCCCGAGAATCCCCTCTTCCCTGTCCCGAGAATCCCCTCACCAATCCGCATCCAAAGCCCACGGATTGCATTCCGTGGGTCCGTGGGTCCCTCGATCCCTGCCCATATTTCGCGGAAATCGCCGCCGATGACAGTCTCGACGAATCCGCGCGCTCATGCCATAATGTAGGCACGGCGGCGATGCCCGCACTGCCATGGTGTCCCGACATCCCGCGCCGCGTTCATCGAGGTCCGCCTTATTATTGTAGATGCGTCAGTGCTCCGCTTTTGTTCCTTCACCAACGGTAGGCCCCACACCGGGTTCGATCTTTCCGGCACCTATTTGTTCGGAAGCGACGGCGTGCCCATGCGCGCGGACATCCAATGGAAGGGCAACGTCGTCGAGTGCAACAAACGGGCTGCGGGGCCGGCCGGCCTGGCTGTTCTCTGGCCTGTTGACGGGGTCGGAACCATCTTGCTGGAAACCACCCGCTTGCTCGAAAGAAAAGAGCCCTACGTGCTCCCTCTCGAACTGGCCCGCAGTCAGATCATGCGTATGAACCATAAGAGTGAGGAATGGGGCCTGTTTGACGCTCCCGACGCCGCTCCCTTCAACGCCAAACTCGCCCATGCCACCCAGTTGCTCATCAAAGCCCTGAAAGCCGACACACCTGCCCAAGCCGCTGAAGCGGGCCAGAAAGCCCTGGAGATCAGCGTCAAGACCGGCGAAGACCTCACCCGCCTGTACGCCAACATCCTGCTCCAACGCCGCAAGGAGACCGCCGGCTTTTCCAGGCGGGTGTTCGGATGTCAGGTCGCCCCCACCACCCCGGTGAACAAGTGCGCAAAGTTACTGGCCGACGCCTTCGACTTCGCCAGCCTGCCCATCCATTGGAAGCAGATTGAATCCACCGAACGCGTCTACCATTTCAAGCCGCTGGATACCTGGGTCGAATGGCTTACCAAGAATCATATTCCCATCAAGGGCTCCAGCCTGGTCTGCTTCGAGGACCACTGTACTCCCGACTGGCTCCACATCTGGGAGCACGATTTCGAGACCATTCGCGACCTGGTCGCCGAGCACGTTCGCCGCGTTATCAACCGTTACGGCAGTTACATCCAGGTCTGGGACGTGCTCAGCGGCGTCCACGCCGTGCAGCGATTCAGCTTCAACTTCGAGCAGCTCATGGAGCTCACCCGTCTGGCCCTGAACATCACCCGCCAGCTCGCTCCTCGCGCCACCACCATCATCGACGTCGTCGCCCCGTGGGGCGAATACTACGCCCGCAACCAGCGGACCATCCCGCCCATGCTCTACCTGGACATGGCCATCCAGAGCGGCATCAACTTCGACGCCATCGGATTGCAGTTCATCTTCGGCGCCGGTGCCGACGGGATGTACGTGCGCGACATGTTTCAGATTTCATCCCTCATCGACAGGTTCGGCACCTTTGGAAAGCCGGTGCACGTTACCGCCGCCCAGGTGCCTTCCGACACCGCGGTTCTCCAGCACGGCGGCAGCACCCCGAGTCTCGACGTCAAAGCCGGCGGAGCCTGGCACGACCCCTGGAACGAGACCGTTCAATCACACTGGCTGCGTGAGTTCAGCGAAACGGCGCTCAGTCGTCCCTTCGTCGAGACCATCACCTGGCGCGATCTGACCGACGCTCCCACACACCTCTTGCCCCACGGTGGCTTGATCAAGACCGATCTCACC
>JAZGDL010000292.1:0-11098 GCA_036477795.1 Phycisphaerae bacterium | reverse complement strand
AGCAGGTCCGACTCCACCGCACGCCGGTTGATCTCCACCTCCTCGCCGGATTCCGTCTTGCCGAGCAGGACATTGCCGTCCGGATCCTCGGCGTCATGGTTGTAAAGCCGCTCCGGCCAATAGCGGGCAAAGATCCGCGGTCCAACCATGCGCTTGAGTTCTGCCGCGGTCAGGCGGCGGTGCAGACAGATGGCACAGATGAACTCGACGTCGCTGATCCCCGCCCGTTCCAGTCGTTCCACGAGGACTTCCATAATCTGCCGGCGGATGTCCGGCCGCTGCATTGGCGGCAGCGGAAGAGAGATGTCATCAAAGGCCACAGTCACCTTCATCCCCGGCTTGAGCAGTGCCGACAGCGGATCGCAGCCCAGCGGATGGTCGATAGCCTGTTCGATGGCGGCCCGCACATCTCCGACACCGGGCAGCGGCGGCCTGGGGTAGATGACCCGAGTTCCCCGCGGCAGCGTATGAGTCTCAAATCGCTCTCCGCAGTGGAACATGTACGGCGGGTCATCCCGGCCCACATAGTGAACAAAGGGGCTGGACTCCGCCGGCGCATCGCCCCCGGGAGGGGCCTTGGGCCCGGGTGTTTGAATGGTTGAACTCATGTCGAAATCCGGAACACGGTTTTTACGCTTCGAGACACACCCGTGAACAAGGCTGCGTGAAGAGCACGGCGGTAGTCGCTCAGCTCAAACGGCTCACCGACCAGCCGCACAAGTTTCTCGCTCCACGACTGCACCGCCTCGATTGCCAGGTCCCAGGTCTGCACCGTTCGATCACTCTCGCCGGCTTCGCCGTCGACCTGTTCGGGGCCGTAGGCGTAGGCGGCGTGCAGCGACAGTTCCTTGTACCAGATGGCCGTCCAGTCGATGTTGGAGGGTATGCCGGGCATGCCCACCAGCACCACCTGCCCCCCGGCGTCGGTGAAGCGCACCGAATCATCGATGCTGGCTGATGAGCCGATGCAATCCAGCGTCACGTCGGCGCCGCCGATGACGGTCGGCTTGCCGATCTCCGGATGATAGAGTTCCGCTCCCAGCTCTTGGGCCCAGGCGCGGTATCGCTGCTGTCTATCTTTTCCGCCCGCGGGTGCCAGAACCGCGTCCGCTCCCAGCGCCCGGGCGTGACTGCCCTGATGCTCATACTTAGCCACCGCGATGATCCGTGCGGCAGAACCGCGGGCCCGAATGGCGGCAATGGTCAGCAAACCGATCGATCCGCACCCCACCACCAGCACGGTGTGCTCGTCGCGGACCTGGGCGCGTAGTACACCGTGCATCACACATGCGAACGGCTCAGCCAGCACCGCCGCGGCGTCGCTTACTCCCTCGGGGACCGGATGCACCTGACCGCGATGGGCCACGAATCCGCCCGACCATCCCCCGCCGGTGTCCCTACAGTAACCGGTCTGAATGCCGGCGGAGACGTTGCCGCGCGTCACATTGCGGCACAACGCCGGTTGCCTGCGGGCGCACGCGGGGCAGGGCGGTTCGATGCCCCTGGCGTTACAACCCAGGGCCGGCTCCAGCACCACCCGGTCGCCCACTGATAACTGCGGCAGACCCCCAGCGTCCTCACAGGCTGCGACCTCACGCCCGATCTCCGTGACCATCCCCACCACCTCATGGCCCAGCACAAACGGCGTGGACGTCAACGGCGACAAGTAGGGGCTGCCTTTCGAGCAGATAACGCTCAAATCCGATCCGCAGATCCCGGAGAGTCTCGGCGTCACACGGACCCATTGCCCCGTCGGGAGCTTGGGCTCGGGAATATCACGCATTGACACCGGACAAAGGGCGTTCCAACGGGCGGTCGCGATCCGCGCCGCCCGCTTGGGACCTAGCAGCTTTAGTGCCACATAGCGCAGCAAGCTTTTTTCAAAGACTATGGCCTTCATCGGCCGTTGCTCGACAGGCTCCAGGAACGGCTGGGCCAGCCGCGCGACGCGGCCCGCTTGGCAAGCTCTCGATCGGCGTTCACAACGATCGGATGCCCGACGGTCTCGAGCATGGGCAGGTCGGCGATGCTGTCGCCGTACGCGTAACTCGACGCCAGGTCAATGCCCTGTGTGGCCGCGAAGCGTTCAATCACCTGGGCCTTCTCGCGCCCGCCGATGGGCGGGCCGTCCAAGGCCCCGGTGAACACCCCCCGGCGCTCCTCCAGCGTACGAGCCAGCAAGTCCACCCGCGGCCCCGCATGGAACCGTTCGGACAGGTACTGCGCCAGCGGTTCGATCATAAAGTCAATCGACCCGGTTACCAGCACGACCCGCCGGCCGGCCCGAAGGTGCTGGTCGACGCAGCCAGCGGCCTGGTCGAACAGATGCGGCTTGAGCACGTTGCGGAAGCAATCTTCCGCAGCCTGGCGTACCTGTTCACTGGCCAGGCCTTGGTAGTTGCGATAAAAAACAACGTTCATCCGCGTGCGGCTGATGCGGTCAAGATAAATGTAGTGCATACACTTTACATAAAAACCCAGCAGCCAGAGCGGAAAGATCAATGATCCCCAGGTGCCCCGGCACCGCCGGGCCAGCACCCTGCGCAAGTGTACGTATTGATGCACGATGTGCGTCGAGACCAGCGTGCCGTCCACGTCGAAGAACGCAGCGGCGCCCGACGATTCCTCTGGTTCGCGATCACGGCTGCACATGGGCCAAGCGCCGCCCTTGTTCCAAGGCCACAACCTGATCACGCACCTCGGCGGACATCTCACGGTAGACCCGGTAGCGCCCGTCGCCCGCCAGCCCCGACACGTCGGCCGGCTTAAGCGGGCGCCCGAAACGGACCGTCACCACCCCCGGACGCACTATGCGATGGCCCTTGGGCAGCAGTTCGTAGGTATTCTCGATGTGCACCGGAACGATAGGCACCTGCATCTCAACGGCCAGCACCGCAGCCCCGATCTTGAACGGTTGTATTTCACCGGTGACCGATCGAGTTCCTTCCGGGAACAGGAGCAACGGCTGACCGTCCGCGAGTTTCTCGCTGCATCGTCGCAATCCTTCCACACCATCGGAGTTGCGATCAAACGGAACGGTGTCGCACAGGTCGCCGAAGACCATCGCCTTGAACGGCGTGTTGAAAAAGTAATCTTCGGCCGCAGCTACGTAGCACCGCCTCCCCGTTCCTCGTAGCGCCCGGCCTATCGCCGAGATCACCGCGGCCGAGTCCAGGTGCGACGAATGGTTGGCCGTCAGGATGAAAGCGCCCTGTTTCGGCAGGTTGGCCAGCCCATGCGCCTTGACCCGAATGTAGCTGTGAAGCATCAAGCCGATCGAGCCGCGGACCGCCCATCGCAACGGCCACAAGGGCAAGGGGATTCTACCGTTGCGCCCGTCGGACCGACCGGCAACCAACCCATCGCCCTGGCGAATGCGCAACCGCCGCCGCCACGACGGCTCGTCGCGCTTCTTGCCCTCAAGCATCGCCCGATCGCCGATGACGGCCAGCAAATCGCTGACACGGCTGACCCGCGTTGACACCTGGTCCGACATCTGAACGCCGAACTGTGCTTCAATCTCTCCGAGAATCTGAATCTTCATCAGGCTGTCGACGCCCAGATCAAGCAGCAGGTGCGACTCCGGACGGATGCGGGACGCCGGCCGGCTGGTCAGCCGGGTCAACGTTTCGCGCAGCCAGCCTTCATTGGGTGAGACCGCCGGCCGCGACAATAACCCCGTCACAGCGCTGGACCGCTCAGATACAAGCCCATCGATACGCCGGTGATGCTCGCGGGCCAGCAACGCTTGGACCACCGCAGCGCGCTTGACCTTTAGCGTGGTGGTGCGTGGCACTTCCTCCGTCTGGAAATGAAGGTTTTGGATCCTTTGATGGCTGGCCAACCGCTCGCCCTGCCGGGCCACCGCGTCGCGCACCTCCGCTTCGACGGCGCTGCGACCTCTGTCCGTGATCGAGTTCGCATCCAGCACCACAACCGCATCCACCCGGTCGCCAATCCCGTCCGCGTTGGGCATGGCCAGCACGCACAGTTCCTTCGCGTGCGGCAGGCCGGCGTAATGAGCGGCGACTTCATCCGGGTAGACGTTCTTCCCCGCGGCCGTCACGATCACATCCTTCGCCCGGCCCGAAACATAGAGGAAGCCCTCCGCGTTGCGCCGGCAAAGATCGCCGGTGCGGAACCACCCGTCACAAAGCACATCGCGCGTGGCCTGCTCATTCTTGTAATACCCCGCCATCACGTTGGGCCCACGGACGTACAACTCGCCGACGCCCGATCCATCCTGGTTGCGAATCTCCAACTCCACTTCGGGCAAGGGCAATCCCACCGAACCGGCGCGGGGCCCGCCTTGAGGGTTGACGGTGAGCACCGGAGTCGTCTCCGTCAGACCGTAACCCTCGTAAACCGGAAATCCCAGGCGGCGGAACGCGTGAAACAGAAACTCCGGCAACGCCGAACCACCGCACACGAACATGCGCAAGCGACCCCCGAACCGCTTGTGCACCCGTGCGAACAGAACGCCGCCCAACTCACCATGACTGCGTTCGCTGATCCAGCCCAGCAATCGAAACGCGGCGCGCATCAGCACCCCACCCTGGTCCACCTCGCGGCGGATGCCGTCGTAGAACAGCTTCAGCAGCCGGGGCACCACCATCATAACCGTCGTCCCGGTGGCCTGCATGGTGGAGACGATCTGGGCACCGGTCAGTTGTTCGACATAGGTGACCGTCGACGCGTTGGCCATGGGCACCAGAAATCCGCCGGTGAACTCGAACACGTGATGCATGGGCAGCACCGACAGGAACTGATCGTCCGCGTGCACCGGCTGGACGTGCACCAGGCTGCGGGCGTTGGACAGGAAGTTGCAGTGCCGCAGCATGACACCCTTGGGTTCCACCGTCGTCCCCGAGGTGTATACGATCGACGCGATCGCGTCGCCCGGTACCGTGGCCGGTTCCGGGCCCGGATCGCGGCTGGTGCCCGCCGGCGGTACGAAAGCTGAATTCATCTCCACCAGTTCGATGGCGCCGTCGCGGTCCGCCTCATCGCCGGCGACGCGCAGCTCCTGGTAGGCGCGGCTGCTGGTGCAGATCAGACGCACATCAGCAAAACGTGACATGTCCAGAACGTCCGCCGCGGGGAGTTGCCGGTCCAACGGCACCACGGTGAGCCCGCAGCGCATCGCAGCCAGATACGTCAAACCCCACTCCGGGCCGTTCTCGGCGTAGATGGCGATGTGATCACCCTGTGTCAAGCCGAACTCGGCAAAGCGGCGGGCGATGGCCGTTGTCGTCGCCAGCGCATCGGCGTAGGTGTAACGAACCCAACGGCCGTTGCGACGCACCTGCAGTGCAATTCGTGATGGATAGGTGTTGGCGGCATTCTCAAAGACGTCGAAGATGGACTCGCCCCGTAGTGCCGCCAGGACCTGGGCCGGTGGCGGGGCGTCCGGCGACTCGCTTTCCACGGCGTAGCCCGCTGCCAGCATCGGCGCTTCCAACTCCGTGCCCGAACCCAGCACGAAGTGCCGCACACCCGGAACGTGTCGATGCACCAGGTATTCGTGCCAATCTATCCGCTCCACATCGAACGGAAACCGCCGGCGATCCTCCGGATGCATCGAATCCAACACCGCGCGCAACCGATCATCCAGATAGCGGCACTTCAAATGCGTGTAGGGCGAGTATATCTTGACGAAGTAGAGCAGTTGAGCGATCTGCACCTCGGCCGTCGCCAGGCGCTTGCGATAACGCGGCGCCATCTTTGTCGATTTCAGGGCCTGTCGTAGTCGTTGCGTGGTCTTCAGGCGGCGTCCCCACCGGCCCGCGAATCGCCGTCGAGGCACGAGCCGCAACTCCGATACGCGGATCGGCCGACCCGACTCGTCGCGCATCGGACGGCGACGAAACGCCTCCTTGACCGCGTAAATCAGCTCGCCCATTGTGATCGGATTACGCGAGCTGGACCCGCACTGGTAGATCTCCAGCGCCGGCCCCCGCCGGCGCGCGGGCAGCGTCGCGATCATTGCATTGGCCACAAAATCCACCGGAATGAAATCGATGGCCGCTCCGGCGTCGGCGGGAAACTCCTTCAGCTTGCCCCGCCCATACGCCAGGATCAGCGGATCCGCCATGCGCAACCCGTCGATCCATCCCGGAGCGGGTTCCTCGTAGCTGCCCTCGATGATAGCCGGACGCAGCAGAACCAACGGCACAGCCCCCCGATCACGGGCCAGAAACTGCTCCGCCAGCCACTTCGTGTACGTATAAGTGTCGTGCCAGCCGTGCCGCTGGGCATGTTCCATGCCGACGTCGATCAGCGCCCGCCGACACGCGCTGCCGTCGCCGGCGCAGCGTTTTTCAGCCTCCCCGACCAACTGCTGAAGATGAACCAGCGTCTCATCCAAATCCATCGACGGCTGCGATGACCCCTCCCTGTTCGGTTGGCATGACGCGATGTAGGACGCCACCGTGTGGCCCGGCGGAATTAGTGCCTCAGGGATGTCTCCCGTCTGCACACCACTTACGTAAGCGGTCGAGACGTGGGTGTATGGCACGTCACCGCAATCTTTCGCAAACCGCAGCAGCCGGCGCGGACCTTCGACGTTCAACGCGATTGCCGCGTCCAGCCGCTCGTCAAAGGTGACCGTGGCCGCGCTGTTCACCACCAGCGTCACCTGCCCGGCTAATTCCCGATAGGCACTCGCCGACAGCCCAAATCGTTCGTGGGTCAGATCACCCGATACCACGCTCACTTTCTCGCGCCAACGATCCTCGAAGCTCGGGCCCCACGCCGCCCGCAACCGATCGAAGGCGTTGCTGCCGAAGACCTCACGGCCGACCCGATGCCCCGCCGAAGTGCCGTCCGACCGCGGCCGCACCAGCAGGTGAATCCGGCCGATCTCCGGTACGGCCCGCAGCAGCTTCTCGACAAACACCTTCGCCAGGAACCCGGTAGCCCCGGTCACCAGGATATGCTCACCGGCAAGCCGCGACCGGATGCGTCTATCAGTTGTCTCAGAGGGCGCGTCCACCAATACTCCACCCGAAGCGCAACAGGCCAATCCGGTAGGATAGCAGAATAATGACCGCTCAGAGGCAATGCCGACACCCGCCCGCCGCCACCGGACGATGCCCTCGGCGTTGCGAATCAACGCGGAGCGCGACCAGGGCGCTCCCCGCTACGATAACAGCGGTAATCATAATCAGTTGCACAGAAAGTACAAGCGACCCGCCCTCTAGCGCCCCATGGCGATACAGGCTCACCAAGCACCGGTAGCGTTGACGATTGCGGACCACGCCGTTAGCGTGCGCGCGAGACTGGTATGTGTTTAGCGCGCGGGGCACAGCGACACAGCCCTGAAATGGCGCCAGCGATTAGCCAGGGGCGTCAGCCCCTGGAGAGAATGGCCGGACAAACAAGTCCGAGCCCCCGACAGGGGGCGAAAGACTATCGCCCTTACAGGGCTGGAGGCCTTACCACAAACCAAGACCAGGGGCTGACGCCCCTGGCTACCATCCTTCGCCCCGAAACCCACGGATTCGAATCCGTGGGCTTGCTGAGGATCGCACCTCGGGGGACGCTGGACACGTACTGTGACCGGCTACGCGCCGGGAGAGATTTCATCGAGATGTCCAAAGTTGTCGCCATCGCGGACCTGGCCATCGGCGCCGGCCAACCCCTGGGGCTGATCGCCGGCCCGTGCGTCATCGAATCACGCGACCACACCTTGCGGCTGGCCGGCGCCATCGCCCGGACCTGCCGCAGCCTTGATATGCCCTTCGTTTTCAAAGCCAGCTTCGACAAAGCCAACCGCTCCAGCATCGACAGCTTTCGCGGCCCGGGTCTGTCCGCCGGATTGGCTATCCTCGCCGAGGTCAAACGCGAGCTAGGCATACCGGTTCTTTCCGACATTCACGAGCCCAACCAGGCTGAACCCGCCGGCAGAGTGCTCGACTGCATTCAGATCCCCGCTTTCCTTTCCCGGCAGACCGATCTGCTTCTAGCCGCCGGCCGGACGCAGGTGCCGGTCAACATCAAGAAGGGTCAGCACATGTCACCTGAACAGATGGAGACCGCCGCCAAGAAGGTCCGATCCACCGGCAACGATTCGATTCTGCTGACCGAGCGCGGAACCTTCTTCGGATACAACCACCTGGTCAACGACTTGACCGCGTTGCCCCGCATGCGGGCGTTCGCCCCTGTGGTCTTCGACGCCACTCATAGCTGCCAGCTCCCCGGGATCGCCGGTCATCAGAGCGGCGGCCGGCCGGAGTTCGTCCCCATGATGGCCCGCGCCGCCGTGGCCGTTGGATGCGACGCCCTTTTTGTCGAAGTGCACGACGACCCCGAAAACGCCAAGAGCGACGCCGCCACCGTGTTCCCGCTTGACCAGCTCGCCGGCCTCCTCGAGACCTGCCGCCGCATCGCCGACGCCGTCGAAACCTAACCCGAATGATTCATACCGCAGAGATCGCTGAGAGCGCAGAGTGTTGTTTAGAAAAAGGTTGGAAGATTAACGGTTAAAGGTTCCAAGGCCCGACCTTTCTCCCTTGGTCCCTTCATGCCTTCCCCAGGACGTTGACTTGGCTAACTTCTTGGTCGACTCCGTCTCTGCGATCTCTGCGTGCTCTGCGGTGAATTAGCCGGTTCTACACCTGGATCACTCCACACCCAGCCGAAATCCCCGTTTTTCCGCCACGACACGAACCGCCCGCCGTCCCGACAGCAGATCATCCATGAGCCCGCCGATGGCCTGTTTTCGCCACCCCCGCTGCAGCGCCCCGGGGGCGACCCCCGCGAGGGTCCCACTGACACCTTCGACCTTCGACCTTCGACCTTCGACCTTGGATCTTCGACGCGTGTGCGACAAGACCAGGGCGCGAATATCACTGTTGGTGGCAAGCAGTTGAAGGGCGATTCCTTCGCTACGGCAGTAATCGTCCAGGACGGCCGACAACAGCTTGCGGATGGCCTGTTCCTGTTTGGTGTCATCGTCGACTTCGACAGGCTTGGGCCGCTGCTCCGGCGGCATGTTCAGGCCTCTCTGTACCGCCGCCAGCGTTCGCCTGAGGGCATCAGCGCGAAGGCTGAATCCCCGCAACGAGGCCAACTCCTCACGCCGGGTCAATGCGTGCCGGGCAATCTCGATAATCAAGTGGTCTTTGAGCAAGACACGCGGCGGGCGATTGAATCGTCGGGCCAGCTTGTCACGCTCGATGGCCAGCTCGCGGGCGATGGCCAACCCCTTTCGATCGAGCGAACCCACTCCCTTGATCCGGTGAAACAGTTCCTGCACGTCCGACTGATATGTCTCCGGGCTGCTGAAGCGAGCGAATTCCTCCCGGGCCCATTCCACACGATTCATGGCCTGCAATCGCTCGTGAATGCTCGAACGGATCGGCAGCAGGTGCAGCACATCTTCCACCGCGTAACGGATTTGCTGTGCCGACAGGGGGCGCTTGCGCCAGTTGGTCAGCGTCTGCGACTTAGGCAGCTTGACCCCTTGCACCGCCCGCACCAGCCGGAGCAGGCTCATGGGATAGTCGAACCCGACTAACCCCGCGGCGATTTGAATATCGAAGATGTTTTGCGGGACTTGGCCGGTCTGGTGGAAACTGATGGCCAGGTCTTCAAAGCCGGCGTGCACCACCTTTTCAATGCGCTGGTCGCCGACCAGCTCCCAGAACGGGGTGACCTCGAACCCCGCCAGCGGGTCGATCAGCCAGACCCGCTCCTGGGTTGCCACCTGAATCAGGCACACTTGGGCGGTGTAGGCGTCTTCAGCCACGAATTCGGCGTCAAAGGCCACGCGCTCAGCATCGCCCAGACACCGGCACACCTCGGCAAACGCGTCGGCGGTCTGAACCAACTGTTCGTTCGGAGAATCAAGTGGATAATCGACGGACAGATTAGCCTCCCTGCCAATACCCCAAGCCTTCTACAACCAACGTGTCACCCGCTATTATCACACTAGATCTTGCCCGCGGCAACCGAAGATAGGAACTCAGGCGCCAACTGAGGTGAGTGCTGTGGGACCGGCTGGAAAGCCGGTCCCACATGCAACGGGTCAGCTAAAGAGACGTGTAATCAACCACGAATTGACCAGGGTGCCCCCCAGCACGATGGCCAACGCCGCCTTCCACTTTGACGATTGATCGCGAAGTACGTCGGGAACGATTGACGATTGAGGAGACTCTTCGTCCCTTCCTTCCCCTCCGTCCCTCCGTCCCTTCGTCCCTTCGTCCCTTCCTTCCCCTCTGCCTTCCTCCACTTGGCCGGAATCATAGCGCAGAACGGGTGCCACGGCGGTGGACCGTTGTTCGTGCAATCTGTGAGCTTCTTGCACCAGTCGACCGGCCTGAATCGCGTTGATCCCCAGGCACGCCGCATACTGAACAATCCGCCTGCGACGCCCCCGGGACAAGCGCCCCTGCCGCAACTGGTATCCCACCATCTCCCGAAACACCTGCTGTCGCTCCCAGGCATTCATACGCCCGAAACCCACGGATTCGAATCCGTGGGCTAGGCTGGATCGCGAAGGCACGTTAGCGTGTGCAGCAATGTTCTCGTTGCCCATGTCTTCCTCCTCCCACCTAACCATAGGCGCTGACGCTCGCTGTTTTCTCAACTTGTTACAGGGTCCCAGATAGTCTCAAACCTCAAGTCGCGTAGGGTCCGCCGTGCGGACCACAAACGCGAGAGTGCTGGTGCGAGACAAGTGCTGGTGCGAGAATCCTTTCTCGCACCCCGGAACCGACACAAGCCCACGGGTTGCAACCCGTGGGCTTTTCACAGGTCTGTCCCACACCGCCAGGAGGGGGGACCGAGAAGGGATTTTAATAAGGGTCCAGCGCGACCTTGCGCTGTGGACGCGTAGGGTCCGCCGTGCGGACCACGAACGCGAGATTGGTGCTGGTGCGAGAATCCTTTCTCGCACCCATATGTGGGACCGAGAAGGGATTCTCGGTCCAGCGTAACTTGTTACAGGGTCTCAGATGTTCTCAAACCTCAAGTTGCTTGAGATGCCGCGCCCCGATAACCATGGCGACGCTGCCGGAGACAACGCCCACCAGTCCCACGGCCGCGCAAATGCCGAAGAGCCGACGGTCCATCCACGAAGTGATCCCATATTCCC
>JAZGDL010000291.1:0-4116 GCA_036477795.1 Phycisphaerae bacterium | reverse complement strand
ACCGTGAGTTCGCCATCCGCCCGGAGATGACGCCGACCCTGGCCCGAATGGCCGCCGCCCAAGCCAACTCCCTGCCCCGACCCATCAAATGGTTCTCCATGCCCCGGCTGTGCCGCGCCGAGCGCCCACAGAGAGGCCGCCTCCGCGAGTTCTTTCAATGGAACATCGACATCCTGGGTGACGACAGCGTCCTGGCCGACGCCGAGTGCATCTTTGTAGCCGCGGACTTTTTCAAGGAAACAGGACTCGGACCAGAGCACTTTGTCATCAAGATCAACTCCCGGGCCTTACTGGCCGCCGTGCTGGAAAACGCCCGGCTTGATCCCGCACGATTCGACGCGGTGTACGCGGTTCTGGACAAGCGAGACAAGGTCGATGCCCGGACATTTGAAGAGATGGTGGGTGAACTGAAGCTGCCTCGACCACTTGGTGACACCCTGTTGACACTGGGTGAAGCCAGGGGCCCGGAGGGCATGAAGAGCGTCCGCAGTATGGTGGCCGGGCACGCGGTAGGGGAGGGATGCTACACCGACCTGGAACGGTTGTTCGAGCTGCTCGACGCTATGGACGTCGGCGACTGCTGCCGTTTCGATATGGGCGTGGTGCGGGGCCTGGCCTACTACACCGGAATCGTGTTCGAGGCGTTCGGAAAAGGGCAATTGCGGCGGGCTATCTGCGGCGGCGGGAGATACGACAGGCTGCTGAGCGACGTCGGCGGCCCGCCGATGAGCGGAACCGGGTTCGCCACCAGTGACGTGGTCATCGAAGACCTGCTGAGCGAATTAAACAAGATTCCGACGATCCAATCCGCCATTGAACTGTTCGTCATAGACGCCGACCCGGAGTTCTTCGATCAGGTCGTGTCACTCACCGCCCGGCTTCGCCGCCGTGATCACGCCGTAGCATTCTCCTACAAGCGTCAGTCGATCGGCAAACAACTGAGACAAGCCGCGGGCAAAAACGCTCGACGTGTCATCATCGTCGACGCCAAAACGCGCAGCCAGGAGACGGTCGGCCTCAAAGACTTGGCCACCGGCACTCAGAAGGACGTGACCGTCGCCTCACTGCTCGACGATCCCTTCCAGCCGATGGCGTAGCAGCGGGCCACCCTGTGGGACCGGCTGGAAAGCCGGTCCCACAGTCGGCGCGGCGAGGGTAGGACAGGGGCAGCATCGGTCCTGCAATACGCACGAATTCCAGCGACTTTTGGACATTTGTTGCCGATAACACCTTACAAAATGCGGTCTCCACCCTATATCACCGTGCGCGAATACATAGTGCTTATCCGAGCCCCAAGCGCCAGCGCGGGGTCCGCTTGCACGTTTGCCCACGGTCATTCAGAGAATCATCGCGAGACCGATTTCAGGCACCGGAGAAATGAAACCTAAGCATACAAGTGTAATACTACTGAGCGGCGGCATCAACAGCACCGCCGCGGCGGCCCGTGCACTGGAAGCAGCCAACCCCCACTTCCTCTACGTCAACCACGGCCACGCGGCAGCCGAATCCGAAATCGAAGCGGTTCGTGAGTTGAGCCTGGCGATGGCTGCCAAACTCCACATCGTCAAGGTCCCCTCCATCACCGAACTCGCAGCCGTTGAGGCCAACCCCGGCGCACCCGCTACCGCGACCCCAACCGCACCCACCGCTACGACATCCGCGAGGCACGTGACCGGCTTCATGCTGACGATGCTCGGAGTCGCATTGCAGTTGGCTCGACAGATCAAGGCATGCAACATCGTCTGCGGCGTGTCGCAGGTAGCCGACGAGCTGGAGTCCGGCTCTGAGCCCGGACAGGGCGACCCCCAGGCACGGCACACCTTCTTCCACGCCGCCGCCACCGCAATCGAAATGTCCACGTCCAGGAAACGAACGATTCAACTGGACACGCCCTTCATCGATTTCAGCCGCCCCGACATCATCCAGGTCGGCCTGAGGATGGGTGCCCCGTTCCATCTGACGTGGTCATGCCACCAATCCGGCAAGAACCCCTGCAGCCAATGCCAGGGCTGCGCCGCTCGAAGCGCCGCATTCGACGCCGTCGGCCAGGAAGACCCCGCCTTACAAACCGCCCGCTGACAGTCGACAGGCACGATCTGAGTACGTGTTTCAGCCCAGGACAACCGCTGTAGCGCCATCCCTTGTGGGTGGCGCCTTCTCGTCAATGCGCAGATGTCGCGGGCCGGGACAATCTCATCCGCCAATTCGGACTCCCACGCCTTCTCGTCAATGCGCTACCCACAAACGGGACTAGCGCAAGGCCGTTTCGATGCGGCTGAGGGTTTCACCCGCTCTGGCAACGAAGTGGTCGATCTGGCGCTGGGGCTGCTCCGCCTGGGGATCGGTCAACGACGCGGTATTCACACTAACCATATAGGACGAGGCCCGCACGGCTGCATGGGCGACAACGGCAGCCACGCCCAGGTCGCTGAGCAGGTAGCGGTTCGCCACCGGCAGCAGGCGCTCCATCAGGTCCAGCGATTCACACGCCACGCCGGCCAGCTCGAGCGGGATGGCGATGGCTAGTGCCAACGCCGTCTCGTATTGGGACCTGTGTTCGGGATGGTTCTTGAGGTGTATGGTCGCCTTTCTCAGCCCGGTATAGGCATGACCGTCCTCGATAGCCAAACCACGGAGTATGCCGTCGGCTCGCTTCAGTTGATCGCGCAGCTCCATTACCGATCGGCTTGCGGCGGGATCAGCCTCGGAGCCGGGGGAGTAGGCTCCCACCATGCGGGCCATGCTGCACGCCAACGCCCCGGCCGCGGCAGCCACCGCGCCACCGCCCGGCGTGGGTTGCCTGGCAGCCACGGCATCCAGGAATCCGTCGAGGGAGCTCTGTTCACTCGGCTCGTCGCCTTGGGTCATGCCCTGGCACCCGGTATGCGTTCGTTGGCGTTTTCCAAGACCGTTTCCAGCATGCGGCGAAGTTCGTAGTCGTCGGAATTCCCGCCGGCCTTGATGTCACTCAGCACCCTGCCTAGATCCTCGAAGCGGTCGACGTCGTACCATGGACCGATTTCGGTAACGGACAAACCGCTGGCGCCCAGTCGCTCGCGGGTCTGGGAGGCGGCCTGATCGCCGCTCCAGTTGATTCCGGTGAACATATCGTCGTGCGTCCGCGCCAGCCCGACGAGGTAGAAGCCGCCGTCCTGGCAGGGACCCAGAACGGCGTCGGACGTTTCGAGGGCGTGAATTGCGTCGATCAGCGATTGCTGGGGCATGGTCGGGCTGTCGCTGCCGATGATGATCACCGATTCGTCGTCCTGCTCGAGCGCCGCTTTGGCGGCCCGTGTCAGTCGGGCACCGAGATCACCGTCGCCTTGCGGTACGATTGGCATGTACGGCCCCAGGAACTCACGAAAAGAGGCTTCGGAGTCGTCGGGCGTCGCCACCAGCGTCGGCCTGACCGGCCAGGATCTCAAAGCCCTCTCGCACAAGAGTCGAATGCAGGCCCGCTGCACGCCGGCGGCCTCATCCGCTGTCGCCGGCGGGCAAAGCCGCGTCATGACGCGACCCGGCGCCGGATACTTTGCAAAGATCAAGAGCTGCGTCCTGGCCACGCCGTCAGCCTAAGCAATAGCCATCGGCGGTCAAGCCTGGTGCATCGTCACGCTTGAATCGGCGGGGTGGCACCAACAAGCTTGTTTGTCCGTGCTGCTTGCTTGGGCGTGCTGATTTCCTCGGCACCCGACTTTGTGCGTCTGTTCCGTTCCTCGCCCCTGGAAGCTGAGTGCGACTGGGGAAGGAGCACGAAGGTGCACCCAAGCGTCGGTCTCGGGTCGGTTCACACGCGGGATGTCAACAAAAAAGTAGCCTGACCCCCTTTCTGTCTGACCCCCTTTCTGTCCGACTGGGGAAGAAGCACGAAGGTGCACCCAAACGTCGGTCTCGGGTCGGTTCACATACGGGATGTCAATAAAAAAGTAGCCTGACCCCCTGTGCTTTGACCCCCTCGAAACAATGAGCTGTCGAAAGAATGAGCTGCGTCCCCTCATATAGTGCAGTAGATGACTGCACCTTCTTGTTACTGCTTCTACTTGACCCCAAGCGGGGGCAACTCGATGGATCTTGTTCCATCTTCTACTTACTCGTGCGTGGAAGATTCCTCAGGAA
>JAZGDL010000290.1:0-2698 GCA_036477795.1 Phycisphaerae bacterium | reverse complement strand
TCGGTGGATAATACAGTTGAGCACTTGTCGTCGATCCCCCGGCGGTCGACCGGTACGTTTGCGGGGCATGTCGGCGTCGATGATCGGTTTGACCAAGCGCCACAGTTCGTCGTCCACTTTCCAAATAGTCGGCACCCTGCCTTTACGTTTTACCATCCTGGCTTTCCTTTCAATAAGAAACCGAAAGGAATGTCGGCATCAAAGACCGTTTTGAGATAGTTTCTTAGTAGTGTGTTTCATAAGTTGTGCGACTAACAGCCTGACCCGAGCCGCGGGCACCAGCCCGCGGATAAAACAGCCCCGGCGACTCGTGTTTCGTGTCACCGGGCTCGCGCCCGGTGCCCTGCCGGTGCCGGTCGCCATGTGGCACCGGTTTGAAACCGGTGCCACACTTTGTTCGCGCAGGCTGAAGCCCACGGCTCAGAATTGCAGGCAGCCGGCGTGAAACCTATTGGACCAATATCGCTGGAGGATATTCGGGCCGCCCGAAAACGCATCGAGCGCGCAGTCCTTCGTACGCCGCTGGTTCGCCTGAACGTTGATGACGCTCCGACTGAGATTTATCTCAAGCTCGAGAACCTTCAACCCTTTGGATCATTCAAAGTGCGGGGGGCGGGCAATGCAATCGCCCTGGCCGATCCGACCACGCTGGTAAACGGTGTATATACTGCCAGCGCCGGCAACATGGCCCAGGGCCTGGCGTTTGTCGCTCGGCAGTACGGGCTTGAGTGCAGCGTGATCGTGCCGGACAACTCACCGGAAACCAAGCTCGCAGCCATTAAGCGCCTGAAGTGCCGGATCATCAAGGTGCCGTATGACACCTGGTGGAACGTGGTATTGGAACATCGGTACGCAGGCATGGAGGCCAGGTTCATCCATCCAGTCAGCGATCCCAGCGTCATTGCGGGCAACGGCACGATCGGGCTCGAGATCCTGGCCGACCTTCCTGATGTTGACGCGATCGTTATTCCGTACGGCGGCGGCGGACTGAGTTGCGGCATCGCCTCAGCCGTCAAAGCGCTGAAACCCACAACGAAAATCTATGCCTGTGAAGTGGAAACCGCCTCCCCCCTGGCCGTCTCGCTGGCGGCCGGCTCTCCACAAACAATCAACCACAGGCCCAGCTTTGTGGACGGCATCGGCGGCAAGAGCCTCTTGCCGGAAATGTGGCCCCTGGTCAGCAAGCTGCTTGACGGGTCGCTGGTCGTGTCGCTACGTGAAGTCGCTTCCGCCGTCAAGCTCTTGATCGAGCGCAATCGGGTGGTTGCGGAAGGAGCGGGAGCCGCCTCGCTGGCGGCGGCCCTTTCCACAAAGGCCGGAACCGGCAAGATCGTTTGCATCATCTCCGGCGGCAACATCGACGCCGCCAAGCTGATCACGATCCTCAGCGGCGAAGTGCCGGGATGAGGCCGGCAAGTGGAGTGGCCCACCTCTTCGTACTGGTTTCGCGAATTGTCCGCAGGTGGGCTCGTTTCCAAAGTAGCGTCCGCCCCCCGCGGTGGACGTTGGCATTCGAGACGCTCCCGATATTCTACGGCCGGCACGGGGGCCGGCCGCTACACGCTAAACACGTACACCTCTTCAGAGGTGGGGGACGCGAAATGAGTGTCGATTGTCGATTAGCAAACCGCCATTCAACAATCGCCATTCGACATTCGACAATGAGCAGCGATCAGTTCACGGGTAACGAGGCGTTCACCGGCGGTTCGTGGCTGCCGGCCGGCGCAGCTTGACCTTCATGTCTCGCCGCGTGGACTTGGAGCCCTCAATGACCTTAATGGCCTTTCTTATGTCGGGAACTTTCAGCACGATCATGGTCTTGCCGCCCTTCGCCCCAGTCGTGCAGTACATGTATCCGATGGTGATGTGAGCCGTCGACAGGCGTTCGCACAGGTCAGCAGCCGCCCCCGGGCGGTTTGCCAGCGTGGCCGCCAGCACGTCCGTCTCCGTCACCGGGACATTGAGTTTCTTGAAGAGGGCTCGCGCCTCCAACGGGTTCTCGACAATCATCCTCAGCACGCCGTGCTCCATCGAATCCATCATGGCGACACTGGTCACGTTGAGCTTGGCTTTGGCGAGTTCCCTGAAGATCCGCGACAAAACACCCGGCTTATTAGCGAGAAAGATCGAAAACTGTACGCGTTTTTCCATAACGTTATCCGCCTGATAAGAACGTAAGGTACATTGGATGCTAAGCGCCATCCGTTCCCCGACATCATACCGGTTCCGGGATGGTTGTCACCGGTCAAACACCACCGGTTCGCGCCCGGGGCTCGGAAATGTTTGACCATCGAGGACGAGCCGACCATGGCGGCCGGTCCATCAGGAAGCTCACACGATCCCGGTCAGCGCAGCCGATGACGCGTTCCAGGATGCGCTTAGCCGTCGAAAGATCGGTACGCCGCGTCACGTGGATCAGCATGATCTGCGGATCGGGTATGGCCGACAGAAGCTCAGGAAGATCGTCGGCGTGGATGTGCTTGCCGGCGCGGGCTCGCTCAATGTGCTCGCGCTCGTAGAAAGTACAATCCACGATCAGTCCTTGACTGTTTTTCACAAAGTCCAGATCCATCCATCTACCGAGCGACGTATCCCCCGTGTAGGTCAGGAGCGGCACTTCGCGGCGTTCCTCGATTACAACGCCTTCGCGTTTCAGGGCGACGAGCTGAGGCCCGGACTTGCCGTGGAATTCAGCCTT
>JAZGDL010000029.1:0-10437 GCA_036477795.1 Phycisphaerae bacterium | reverse complement strand
GGTTTTCTGATCCGCTCGGACCCGTGAACGCGGACAGTATTTTTGGAGGTAGGCTACTGAGATAGAAACGCAGACGCACGGGTGCCCCGCCCTCTCTGAGGGTGGGGGACGGATTGGCATGAAGGTGGTCCCCGACCCCGTCCTTTGGAACGGGCCGAGGGACCCATGGCCAAGGTTTAGCGTCAAAACAATAGTGGCTTCGGCCGCCGGTGAAGCGAATGGGTGAGTTTGAAGCCCCACGTTGACTTACAGCGGTCACGACCGTATATTCGTTGTTGTTCGGGCATGTGAGGAGGCTCCTGATGATAATGCGCGCGACTCCGATCCACATCGTAGCGCCGGCGCTGTGTGCGATCTTCTGGCCGGAAGCTGCTCGGACCGAGGAGCTCGCTGGAGGCGGGGGGGGCGTTCCGGCCTATCGGCAGTGCATTTCCACGTCTGAGCGGGACGGAATCGCTCGCGAGCTGGCGGCCCTTGAGCGGAGCTTCGGTCCTCCCTCTCACGCCGGGTCCGGTGGCGCGCCGCCACCGCTGACGTTCTTTCCGATGGCGGGCAATCTGTGGGGCGACTTGTTCACCTTCAACAATGTGGATTTGGATCCGACGATCGGGCCGTTGAACATTCTCGACTGGGATTGCACGGACTGGACCTACGACGGTCACAACGGCAACGACACCCTGCTGCGCAGCTTCGGCGAGCAGGTCATCGGCGTGCCAGTCTTCGCCGCCCAGGATGGGATGGTCGTCCTGACGCACGACGGCGAATTCGACATGAACACCGTGTGGGCCGGTCAGGTCTCCAACTTGGTCATCATCGATCACGGCTTCGGGCGAGCGGGCTATTACTTTCACCTGAAGCAGTGGAGCGTGGCGGTATCGGAGGGCGAGCAGGTTCGGGCCGGTCAGCAGGTCGGTCTGGCCGCTTCCAGCGGGGTCAGCTCCGCCCCGCACCTGCACTTCGAAATCCGGGACAGCGGGTACGTTTTCGAACCATTCGCCGGCGACTGTAGGCCCGGTTCCAGCGGATGGGTGGATCAGCCGCCGATCGACCGCTCCATGTACCTGCAGGATTTCGGGATCGCCTTTCAGAATATCACCCAGCCCTGGCCCTACGAACGGCCGAGAACCGGGCAGATTGCCCTTTCGGACCCTGTCGTTCGCGTCTGGTTTTATGGCACCGCGTTGCCGGTCAACAGCGGCTACCGTGTGCGTTTCAGGCGCCCGGACGGGACCATCGCGCACCAGGAACTACGATCCTTCGGCAACCCGGTGTTCTGGCGGTGGTTTGACTGGTATTGGACGTACGACGTGGCGGACATGCATTCCATCACCGGTACGTGGCATGTCCTGCTCGATATCAACGGGGAGCCGATGATCGAAGCGCCGATCGAGGTGCGCGAGGAGCGGACCGACGATTTCAATCGCCCGCCTGAACCCATTACGGTCGCGTTCGATCCGGCGCTGCCGCTGGTCGGCGGCGTGCAGGTTTGTCGTGTGAATACGTCGTTGACCTTGGACGACATGGATTACGACATCGTTCGCTACGAATACGTGTGGACGGTCGACGGACAGGAGGTTCGTCACGTAACGACGGCGGGGCAATCGGACGTTTTGCCGCACCATGTGGTTGCAGCCGGCGAAACGCTGGAATGTACGGTGACGCCGCGTGACGGGATGGCGGCGGGACCGACGGCGCAGGTGTCGGCTGTCGTCGGTTGTTCGCACACGCTCGATTTCGCGTGCGATGGCGACGTGGACCTGACGGACTACGCGCAGTTTTTCGGATGCGTGAGCGGGCCTGACGGGTCGGTCGGCGCCCCATGCGCCCCCGCGGACGCGGACGGCGACGGCGATGTGGACCTGTTTGATTTGGGGACGCTGATGCGGCGGTTCAACGGGGACTGCGGCGTGCGGGTCACTGAACATCCCGTGGATGCGACGGTGTGCACCGGCGAACCGGTGGCGTTCCACGCCACCGTCGACGCGCAGGACCCCGTGTATGAATGGCGCCGCAACGGGATGCCGGTCCCGGGGGCGACGGGCGACACGCTCGTCATCGACGCCGTGACTGCGGACCTGCCCGGGGAGTACCTGGCCTATGTCGTCGGCGATTGCGCGTTCGACTACTCCCGTTCGGCCGATCTTTCCGTTCATCCGCCGCCGCAGATCGTGACCGCCCCGCAGGACGCCAGCGTCTGCATCGGCGGGGCCGCGACGTTCAGTGTTGAGGCGGACGGCGTGCCGCCGTTGCAGTTTCAATGGCAGTACAACGGGTCGGACATCCCCGGTGCGACGGATGCGACCTACGCGATCGATTCGATCAGCCCCGCGGATTTGGGGCAGTACCGTTGTGTGGTGACGGACGGCTGCGGGTTGACGGTGGCGTCGGCGGCCGCGGGATTGACGTTGCCGCCGGACCCAATGATTCTCACGCAGCCGATCGGGGGCACCTTCTGTATCGGCGATACCATCTTCCTATTCGTCGTCGCCTTTGACGCCGAGTCGTTTCAATGGTTCAAGGACGGTGTGCCGATTCCGGAGGCGACGTCAGCGTTCTTCATTCTGAGCGATGTGACGCAGATTGATGCGGGTGCCTACCACGTGCTGGTCGGCGGAGCGTGCACGGACGTTGCGTCGGATTCGGTCGACGTATTCGTGATCGACTGCAACCCGTGAGCCACCCCCGCCCGGATCAGAGCGCCCGACGAGTCGCTGACGGGGGGGAGTTCGGGGGACATACACCTTATCTCCTAGTTCTACAGCGGCGCTTTTGGTTTAGCCTTTGGATGGCAGAGCCACCAAGTTTTGGTATGGGATCGTGGGGCGATGCGGTTTCTTTCAATGTGGTACTCCATGATCCCTAAAGCGTCGTCCACCGTCAGTTTCGGCTGAGGCAGAACAGCATACAGCAGTCGGAACGTCATCGGTAGCGTGAGCGCCGGCGTCTTTTTTTTAAGCCCAGGCGCGTCAGGGGCAGGAACAGATGGGCTACAGCCACCAGGGCCATGTGATGATGCCAGCTCGTCCAGGCACGGGCTTCGTAGTGCCCCATGCCCACGTATCCTTTGCATTCTTCAAAGAGTTCCTCCACGCACCAGCGAACGCCGGTGACCTGTGCCAAGGTCCTCAGTGGGACATGGGCATCCGCATTGCTGATGTAGTATTTGACCTCCGGCTTGGGCTCCAGGGAACGGCGGATCAGGAGCCATCTGGGCGGTCGACGGAACCGCAGGTATCAGCGCGGATATCCTCCTGTACGAGAACTGGGCAGCCGATGGGGGATGTCAGCCGTGGCTTGACTCCGGCACCACCGTCCCGACGCCGATCACCTACCGCCCGAGTTGGCCCCCGGTACCGCCGGACTGCATCTGGCTGGACGACCCGGGCTGTGCCCGCCCCCTACGGATCGGCGAAAGCGTCAACCAATCGGGTCAGTGCGGGGCGATCGACTCCCGGCATGACAGCGTGGGGGTGAAGTTGATCGACCCCAGTCACCAGGTCTCGGTCGTCCTGTCCACCACGGGCGTGGACTTCAAACAGTTGCCCCCACACCTGTTCGCCGGCAAGCCTGCCGGCTTTACCGAATCGTTGCCGGACCGCATTCGTTGTCGAACCCCCCAATCTCATTTTCCGCGGAATCATGAGCGAACGGGACAGGGACTTGCTCAAGGGGCTGGACAGCGATCCCGCGACTTGCAACTCCCTATACTGTAACGCGATCCAGCAGTTATTCACCAGTTCCCGCCAACAATTGACCACACCGCTGGCCCAGCCGGATCAAAAGTTCGTGTCGCTCGCCGACGCCGGGGCTCAGCCGGGGTGGATCACGCTGGCCTTTCAGAACGACGATAGTTGCACAGATGATCCGGTCAGTGTCGAAGTCTGGCGGGCCCAATGCCCGCAGACCCCCGGCCGCATTAGTGGGCTGGTGCCCACCTGTCCGTTCAATGAAAAGCAGGTGCTCCAGCATTCCGCCGACGGCGGGGGCCTCCCCAAGAACCTGATCTACCAGTGGCAATGGGCCGAAACCCAGGACGGGCCGTGGAACGACTACAACCCTCCGACCGAGTTTCTAGACGGCCGCGGGCTGCGTGAGGTTCTCATCGGCGGCGCCTCACCCTTTACCCTGGCGGATAGCTGGTGGCGGGCTCGCTATCGCGGCTACGGGGGATGCCCCTGTCCGGCGAGCACTCCTTGCCAAGCCGCGTGCGTCGACGGTGAGTGCAGTCAGGGGTCAAACGCCGGACTAAGCTGTACCACAGATGCGGATTGTCCTTACGACTGCTGCCCCAACGCCGGTAAGGGTGAGGAGGACTGGTTCTCATCGCTCGACTGGAATGAGGCCAACCCCACACAGGTCAGCGCATGGACCGGTCCCATGCTCGCCGAAGGATGGATCAAACGCGTTATCCGCGGACTGAACCCCTTCGACCAGCGCATCGGCGATTTCCACATCAACCCGGCCACCACCTACGTCAGCATGATCAGCCAGGCCGGCATCCGCTTCGAAGCCCCGGTGGCCCTCAACTGCACCCCGGAGAACCTCAACAACCTGGGCCTGATCGAGATCTACGAGACGGCACTGCGCCGGGCGCGGCAGTTCAGCATCGACGTGGGAATCAGCTTCGACCCGGCCAACCTGGCCATACTGCTGGTGTCCTCCAAGATCGCCGATCTCTACACCCTCTTGGGCAACGAAGCCTTCGCCGACGCCGCCGATCCCACCATCGGGCTCTTCGACCAGGCCGCCGAACCCCAGTTCCCGTCCTCCTTCTTCTGCTTCCAGGGCCAGAGGGCAAACCTGCTGGAAGAGGAGCTGGCCCTGCTGCGTGGCCGCAGTGAATCTCAACCGATCACCCCGGACCCGGTCACTGGTGAGATCATCGCCACGGTCTACAACCGCCTGCCCTGGAACTTCACCCTGAGCGACGGGGCGGTGGCCTACGCCAACAACTATCAGGTGGTCAACGTAGAGCAGGCCCTCAATCTCTACCCCCAGGGACACGGTGACGCCTGGGGTCACTACCTGACCGCCATGAAGAAGTTCTACCGCCTGCTGCGGCATCCGGTCTTCGAGTGGATCGTCTCCACCGAGGCGGTGCTGGTGGCCGGGCAGCCCGTGGCTGTGGGCTTCCAGTACGAGCGCAAGTTCGCCCGGGCCGCCGCCGCAAAGGCCCGAACCGGGGCCGCCATTACCTCCCTCACCTTCCGCCAGCTCTACAGCGCCGACCCCGCCCAACAAGGCGACTATCCCGACACCGACCACGACCGCGCCTGGGGCGTGGTCCAATGGGGGCGACGAGCCGCACAGGGGGCCTACTTCGACTGGGTGACGGTCAACGCCCTGCTCGACGACGACGATGACGATCCCGAGCACGCCAACACCATCAAAAAAATCGACCGCACCACGGTGACCGAAATCGAGGAGATCAGCCGGGCCTTCCTGGAGATCCAGTCCACGGTGAACAAGGCCGTGTCCGGTCTGAACCCGCTGGGGCTGGCCACCAACGTGGTCCCCTTCGGGATCAACCCCAGCCAGATCGAACAGGGCAAGACCCATTTCGACCAGATTTACGAACGCGCCCTGGTCTCGCTGAACAACGCCGTGATCGCGTTCGATTTCGCCAACGACAACAGCCGCCGGCTCCGCGCCACCCAGGACCAGTCCGACGATTTCGCCAACCTGGTCGCCGACAACGAGCGGGACTTCAAAGGTCGTCTCATCGAGATCTTCGGCCGCCCCTATCCCCAGGACATCGGCGGCCCCGCCGGAACCTACCAGCCCGGCTACGACGGGCCGGACATCTTCCATTTTGAGTACGTGGAACCCTCCGCACTGATCGGGCAGGATTCGTCAGGGACCACCACCATCGACGTCACCTACACGGAGCTAACCGTCGACGTCGACGTCGACGGTAACGTGACCGAAGATACCATCACGGTCCGCTACAATGTCTCCACCGACGGGCTCGGTCTGATCAAGCCGCAGGGCTGGACCACGCGTCTGGAACCGGGCGAGATCCAGTTGGCCCGCTCCGAACTGCTGCAGACCACCGGCAGGTACTTGCAGGCCCTGGAAACCTACGAAATCCATCTGGACAAGATCGATGGCGAGCTTCAGACCTGGAAGGACCTGACTCAGCTCAACAGCGACATCCTGGGCGTCAGGAACACAACGTTGAATACGCAGATAGGGCTGAACGTAGCGATCTTAGCTGCCCGCACGGCGCAGATCGGCTTCCGGATAGCCGGTGACACAGCCGTTGGGCTGGGGGAAGCGGTCGCCGAGGGCTTTCCGGAAAGCGCGACAACCTTTGGGGGCGATTTTACCGCCCCACTGCGAGCCGTCGCTAAAGCAGCCGGCGTCTTACTGGGTACGCTGGCTTACGTAGGGGCGGGCATTGCCGAGGTGACCGAGCTTGGATTTGAGCAGCTCATCGCCAACGCCCAGGCCCAGGCCGACATCGACATCGCGGGGTTCGAAGGAACCTTTGCGGAGAATCAGCAGCTCAACATGGTGCAGGACCTCATCCGCGAAACACCGGTCCTGCAACTGGAAATCCTAATGCAGATGGAGGCCATCAAACAGGCGACGGGCGTCTATCAATCCGCGATCGGCAGAGGGGTGCGGCTGCTCGAACAGCGCACGGCCTTCAGACAGCAGACCGCCGTCCAGGTCAGCCAGTATCGTTATCAGGACATGGCCTTTCGCATCTTCCGAAACGACGCCTTGCAGAAGTACCGCGCCCAGTTCGACCTGGCGGCGCGCTACGCGTTCCTCACAGCCAAGGCGTACGACTACGAGACCAACCTGCTGGGAAGCGACACCCAGGCCGGGCGCGAGTTTCTGACCGACCTGACCAGGGAGCGTCTGCTGGGCCGGGTGGACGGCGGCGGGCAACCGATCGTTGGAAACGGGCTTGCGGACGTCCTCGGTCGTCTCAAGGCCAACTTCGACGTCCTGCGGGTCCAGCTGGGATTCAACAGTCCGGACCAGTTCGAGCGAACCTTCAGTTTGCGCTGGGAGCTCTTCCGCATCCCCAACACGCCCGACTTTGACCCAGCGTGGCAGGACACCCTGCAAGGCTTCCGCATTGACGATCTGAACACGTTTCAGGAGTACAACCAGTACTGTCAGCCGCTGCAGCCGCCGGTGACGCCGAATCCGGCCATCGTCATCCCCTTCAGCACCACCATCCAGGCCGGTTTCAACCTGTTCGGCAAAGAGTCGATGGGCGATGCAACGCTGCCGTCCACCTTCTTCTCGATCAAGCTGCACTCCTACGGGGCCAGGTTTGCCGACTACC
This sequence comes from Phycisphaerae bacterium, assembly GCA_036477795.1. Lineage (GTDB taxonomy): Bacteria > Planctomycetota > Phycisphaerae > UBA1845 > UBA1845 > JAZGDL01. The sequence goes on along the minus strand of JAZGDL010000029.1, from coordinate 3,131 downwards.
CCGGCGCTCCGCTGAACGTACAGGTCAACGTCTATCTGGTCCCGGTCGGCTCCGACTTCATGCGCGTCCCCACCCAGGGGGCGCCCATCCGTCAGTGGCAACTGCTCGACCAGACCATGCCCCTTCCCTTCTCCATCGTCGAGAGCGATCTGCTAGAGCCCGAATGGATGCCGTGGGACGCCTTGAGCGGTGGCCCGCAGGCGTTGGTCCGCCGTCGGCTGATCCCGACCACCGCGGCCCAAGACTTCATAGACGACCCACTCTTGGATTTTTGTGTGGAGGGGGAAGTGCCCGGTGATGCCAGCTTTAAGCTTACCGGTCGGTCCATCTGGAACTCGCGCTGGCTGCTGATCATCCCGGGTTCGGAGCTGCAGGGTTCGAACCCGGACAACGGGGTCGATGTCTTTATCAACCGCGTCAGTGACATAAAACTGTTGACGTGCAGCTACGGCTATTCCGGCACCGTCGCAGCGGCAATGAACGGTTCCGATGACGCCGCGGGCCCCGGCGAGCAGGTCCAGCCTCTGGTGACTCCCTCAGAAACCCGGTTCTTGGGAGCGGTTTTGGCGACCCCGTTTCCCGTACCGTAAGCGGGTTTCTTCTGGCCCCCCCGATCGGCACGGCGGGGTTCGCCCCATTGTCTTTGCCTCCTTTACTTTCTTCGGGCGTTCCGCTATCCTGGGATGGTAGTGAGATAGTCGCCCGAAAGCATGGATGAGCTTCATGCCCCGGGACGAGACAACCTTCGGAGGACCACAAGATGCCCAACCCGTGCATTCTCAACCGCGAATCGCGTCCTCACGCCCGGCGATCGTGGTCCACCCCTCCAGGGCTCGAGATAAGGTGTGTGTCCCCCCGAATTCCCGACAGAACGTGCGCTGAGGGCTTCAGAGAAGAGGACTGTCTGGCCCTAAGCGGCCCGGCCAACTTCTTGGGCATCAAGTCTCCGTGCCGAGGCGAGGAGAAAGACTGCCTGCCGGCCCCGACTGTCACTGGGTGGGGCATGGTTGCGCTGGGCATGCTGTTGCTGATTGGGTTGACGGTGAAGTTTCGTCGACGTGCGACGGTGGAAAAAGGGGTGGAAAAAGGGGTCAGGCTACTTTTTCGTGAGTTGCAGTGAGAAACGACCGGAGAGGACCGAGAAAAAGTAGCCTGACCCCTTTTTCTCCTTACCTGCGGTGTAGCTGAATGGTCAGGTTGCGGCCGTCGATGGCGACGTCGGCGCAGGCGGCGGTATCGAGTGGCGTGTCGGTCACCAGCGTGGCCAACGTCTCGCGGGAGATATACGGCTTGAAGGTGTCGACGGCTTCGGTCAGCTCCGCGTCGTCGGTTTGCAGGCTGAGGGTGATGCGGTCTTCCAGGTTCAGATCGGCGTCCTTGCGGAGGTTCTGAACGCGCCGAACGACGTCCCTGGCTAACCCTTCGAGCTTGAGCGCCTTGGTCACCCTTTTGTCCAGCAGTACGATCGTCCCGGCGTTCTCTTCCGCAGCCCAGTCGTCGCCGTAATCCTTTTCGACGATCACTTCGGCGGGTTCCAGTTCGATGACCGTGGTGTCGATTCTTGCGGGCACGGGTAATCCTCTTGCCACCAGATCGGCGACCCAAGCGGCATCGGCTGTTTGAAGGGCCTTTTTGATGGGGCCGGCGTCTTTGCCGTGCCTGGGGCCGACGAGTTTCATGTTGCTGCGAACGGTGATGGTGCACATCGATGCCAGGTCGGTCTCGGTGGTCACGTCCTTGACGTTGAGCTCGTCGATCATGTGGTCCTTGAACTGCAAGACGGCGTCGCGCTCCAGGTCGGACGCGGGCTGGACGCGCATGCGGGCGAGCGGTTGGCGCACCTTGAGCTTGCTGGCGGTGCGGGCGGCCCGGCCCATGGAGACCAACTTGAGCAGGGCGGCGGTTTTGTCGGAGAGTTCGCGGTTGATCAGTTCTTCATCCGGTTCGGGGTAGTCGCACAGGTGGACGCTGGCTGGAGCACCTTCGATCTGTTTGGCCACCAGCTTTTGATAGATGTGTTCGGTGACGAAGGGGATGACCGGGGCGGCCAGCTTGACGACTTCGGCCAGCGCCTGATACAGGGTCTGATAGGCGGCCAGCTTGTCGGTGTCGGTTTGCATGCCGCCTTCCGCTGCCCGCCAGAATCGTCGCCGGTTGCGCCGGATATACCAGTTGCTCAAATTGTTGAGGAACTTGTCGACAGCCTGGCAGACCGGGGGCAGCTCGTAGCGTTCAAAGGCACGCCGCGCATCGCCAATGACCAGTTGCAGATCGGACAGAATCCAGCGGTCGATGTCCTGCCGCTCGTCGATGGGCACCTGCGGCATGGCGGGGTCGAACTGATCGATGCGGGCGTAGTCGCTGAAGAACTTGTAGCAGTTCCACAGCGACATGAGCACGCGGCGGCGGGTGGCGTCCGCGGGAGTCGAGGTGACCTTGCAAAGAGGATCGCCGTCGACGGTGTGGCTGATGGGGACACCGTCGACACCTTGGATGGTGACCTGCCGGTCGGGATGCCGCAGGCCGAAGGGCAGGTCGACGGTGGGCGGCTGGGCGCAATACATCCAGCGCATGGTGTCCACGCCGATCTGCTCGGCGGCCTCTTCAAACCAGATGGCGGTGCCGTCGGACTTGTGCATGGCCCGGCGCTTCTCATCGAGGACCAGGGCGTGGCCCAGCAGGGTCTTGAAGGGCGGCCGTTTTTTCTGCGCACCGAACTCCATCATGGTGCTCATGGCCAGGATGGCATAGAACCAGTTGCGGAACTGGCCGGGGAAGCATTCGGTGATCAGGTCGGCGGGGATCCACTGGTCCCAGTAGTCGCGGTCGGTGTTGTAGCGGGTGGTGGAGTAGGCCACGATGCCGGCGTCCAGCCAGGGATTGCCCACGTCGGGCACGCGTGAAGCGATTTCGCCGCACTTGGAACATTCGATCTTCACATGGTCGACATAAGGGCGGTGCGGCGAATGCCCCTCGAACCTGTCCCAGCCGTCGACGGCGCGTTCCTTGAGTTCTTGATAGCTGCCGATGACGTCGAAGTGGCTGCACTTGCCGCATTCCCAGATGGGCAGGGCCAATCCCCAGAAGCGCTTCTTGGAGATCATCCAGTCCTTCATGGTGTTCAGCCAATC
>JAZGDL010000289.1:0-7426 GCA_036477795.1 Phycisphaerae bacterium | reverse complement strand
ACCGCGGCATGGTGAAGATCAACAAGGGGGCATCGTACGCCCGCAACTTCACGCAGTGCGATTCGATGCTGCTGGGCGACAAGTGCGGGGCCCACACCTTCCCCTACATCGAGGTGAAGAACAGCACAGCCCAGATGGAACATGAGGCTACCACTTCGAAGATCGGCGAGGACCAGATGTTCTATTGCCATCAGCGCGGGATATCGATGGAGGACGCCGTCTCCATGATCGTCAACGGGTTCTGCAAGCAGGTGTTCCGGGAGTTGCCCATGGAGTTCGCCGTCGAAGCTCAGCGGCTGTTGGAGGTGAGCCTGGAAGGCAGCGTGGGGTAACAGGACAGCACCCCACGGATTGCAATCCGTGGGCTTTGGATATTGAACGAGGAAGATACATGCTGGAAGTTCGAAACTTACACGTAGAGATCGAGGGCCACGAAATCCTCAAGGGCGTCAACCTCACGGTGAACGCCGGTGAGGTGCACTCCATCATGGGCCCCAACGGTTCGGGCAAGAGCACGCTGGCGCAGGTGATCGCCGGCCACCCGGCCTACCAGGTGACCAAAGGTGAGATCATCTACAACGGTCGCGACATCATGGAGATGTCCCCGGAGCAGCGGGCCTGCGAGGGCATTTTCATGGCCTTTCAGTATCCGGTGCAGATTCCGGGGGTGACCACCAGCTACTTTCTGAAGACCGCCCTCAACGCCATCCGCAAATACCGCGGCGAAACCGTGCTGGACGCGGTGGACTTTCTGAACCTGGTCAAGGAGAAGGCTAAGCTCATTGAGATCGACCAGGGTCTGCTCAACCGGGCCATCAACGAGGGCTTCTCCGGTGGCGAGAAGAAACGCAACGAGATCTTCCAGATGGCTGTGTTACAGCCCAAGCTGGCCATCCTCGACGAAACCGATTCCGGCCTGGACATAGACGCCCTGAAGATCGTCGCCGAGGGCATCAACAAACTGCGGAGCAAGGATCGGGCCATCGTGGTGGTAACGCATTATCAGCGGTTGCTGAACTACGTGGTTCCCGACCAGGTGCACGTGCTGCTGGATGGTCGGATCGTCAAGTCCGGCGGTAAGGAATTGGCGTTGGAGCTGGAAGATAAGGGCTACTCGTGGATTGAGGAGGATAAGGATGCGGAAGCCCACGGATTGCAATCCGTGGACATTGGGAGAGCGCCCGCGACCCAATCAGCGCTGTCAAATACAGGTTCAGGGACCTGAGTTATGCTCAAGATGATGGACAAAAAGGACCCTTTCCTTTGCCAATTCGACCAGCTTGAAAAGAGCCTGGTGAGCGTGGAGCGGTGCTGGTTCCTGCCCACCCGCAAGTCTGCCATCGCTCGCTTCGCCGAATTGGGTTTCCCGACGACGCGACATGAGGAGTGGCAACACACCAACGTCACGCCCATGGCCCGGACGGAGTTTGCGTCGGGCGATTCCCATGAGGCGGCGCCGGCCGCTGAGCAGATTGGTGATTTCCTGTTCGATGGGCAAGAGGTCAGCCGTCTGGTGTTCGTCAACGGGCGCTTCGCGGAACGTCTGTCGCGGTGTTCGTCACTGCCCAGCGGCGTAACGGCGGGCAGTCTTGCGGCTGAGATCGGTTCTATGGAGCCGACGGTGCAGGCCCATCTGGCCCGTCACGCCGGCTATCAGGACGAAGCCTTCGCGGCCCTGAACACCGCCTTGGTGCAAGACGGCGCGTTTGTTCACGTGGCCAAAGGCACGATTGTCGAGGGGCCCATCCATCTTCTGTTCATCACCACCGCCGACGATCACGCATTGGTATGCCACCCGCGGGCCCTGATCGTAGCTGAGGCCGGCAGCCAGGTGACCATAGTGGAGACCTATGCCGGCGTGGGGTCAGGTCAGTACTTTACCAACGCGGTGACCGAGGTGGTGGCTAAAGACAACGCGGTGATCGATCATTACAAGATCGTGCGTGAGGGCCATCAGGCCTTTCACATCGGCACACTGCATTTGCATCAGTTCCGTGACAGTAACGTATCGTCGCACACGGTGACCATGAGCGGCGGCCTGGTGCGTAACGACATCACGGCGATCCTGGACGGTGAAGGGTGTGACTGCACGTTGAACGGCCTGTACATGCTAAACGGTGACGATCATGTTGACAACCATCTGCGGGTGGAACACGCCAAACCGCATTGCAACAGTCGGGAGTGTTTCAAGGGCGTGTTGGACGACCGCTCGTGCAGCGTCTTTAGCGGCCGGATAATCGTCCACAAGAACGCCCAGAAGACCGATGCCAAGCAGGCCAACATGAACCTGCTTCTGTCGGATGAGGCCCTGGCGAACAGCAAGCCGCAACTGGAGATTCTCGCGGACGACGTCAAGTGCACCCACGGGGCCACCATTGGACAGGTCGATGCCGACGCGGTTTTCTACCTGCGATCACGGGGCATCAGCGAGGAGGCTGCCCGCAGCTTGCTGATCTATGCCTTCGCCAAGGAAAGTCTCGATTGCGTGCGTGTGCCGGCCCTCAAAGCCCAGCTCGAGAAAATGCTTCTCGGCCGTCTGCCGCACGGTGATTTGCTTCAGGAGGCCTCATGAGCACCGCGGCTGCACGATCTCCCGCTTCGCCTCTGCCGGCGGCGGATTACCACCCGTTCGACGTCGAGCGGGTACGGCGGGACTTTCCGATCCTGCGGCAGAAGGTGGACGGCAAGCCACTGGTCTACCTGGACAGCGCCGCCACCGCTCAAAAGCCGCAAGTGGTCCTCGATGCCCTGCGCGATTACTACACCCGCCATAACGCCAACATCCACCGGGCCGTGTACCGGCTGAGCGTGCAGGCCACCGACGCCTACGAGAACGTCCGCGTCCGCGTGCAACGCTTCATCAGTGCCCAGCGGCCCCAGGAGATTGTCTTCGTGCGCGGGGCGACCGAGGGTATCAATCTCGTCGCCCAGACCTTCGGGCGCACCCACGTCGGAAAAGGCGACGAGGTGCTCATCTCCGCCATGGAGCACCACTCCAACATCGTGCCCTGGCAGATTCTTTGCGAGCAGCAGGGGGCCAGGCTTCGGGTAGCGCCGATCAACGACGCCGGCGAGCTGATGATCGACGAATATGAGAAGCTGCTCAATCCGCGGACCACGATGGTGGCGGTGACCCACGTGTCCAACGCGTTGGGCACGATTACGCCGATACGCCGAATCGTTGAGCTGGCTCATAAGCGCGGCATTTACGTACTGGTGGACGGCGCCCAGGCGGTTCCGCACATGAAAGTGGACGTACAGGCCATCGACTGCGATTTCTACGTTTTTTCGAGCCACAAGATGTTCGGCCCCACCGGTGTGGGCGTGTTGTATGGCAGATTCGACCTTCTCGACGAGATGCCGCCCTACCAGGGCGGGGGGGACATGATCAAGTCGGTGACTTTCGAGAAGACGACCTACAACGACGTGCCCTACAAGTTTGAGGCGGGAACGCCCAACATTGCCGGTACCATCGGCTTCGGGGCGGCTGTGGACTACGTGAACCGAATCGGATTGGAGAACATCGCCGCCTACGAGCGCATCCTGCTGGAGTACGCTACCGAGGCGCTGTCGGCGATTCCGAGCGTGCGGCTGATCGGGACCGCTGCCGAGAAAGCGGCGGTGCTCTCATTCGTCGTTGACGGCGTTCACGCCCACGACGTGGGCACGATTCTCGATCAGCAGGGCATCGCCGTCCGAACCGGGCATCACTGTTCCCAGCCGGTGATGGATCGTTTCAACGTGCCAGCGACGGCCCGTGCATCATTGTCCTTCTACAATACCACCGCGGAGATCGACGCCCTGGTGTCGGGAATCCGACAGGTGATCGAGGTGTTCGGCTGATGTCCGATCTGCAGGATCTATATCAGGAGCTCATTCTCGACCACAACAAGCGGCCGCAGAATCGGCGGGCCATCGATGCTGCGAACCACAAAGCTGAAGGCTACAATCCGCTTTGCGGCGATCACGTGACGGTTTACCTGAGTGTGAAAGACGATGTCATTGTGGACGCTTCGTTTGAAGGATCGGGCTGCGCCATCTCGACGGCGTCGGCTTCGCTCATGACCGGGGCGGTGACCGGCAAGACGCTGGCGGAGGCGAAAGAGTTGTTCAAGAAATTCCATGGCCTGGTCACCGGTAGGCAGGATGGGGTGGGCGATACCGATGCGCTGGGCAAGCTTGCGGTGTTTTCCGGTGTCTGCCAGTACCCGGCACGCGTGAAGTGTGCGACCCTGGTATGGCATACGGTGAACGCGGCGTGGGAGAACACGGAAGGAGTCGTGTCGACGGAGTGATGCACCTCTAAGGTTGAAGGTTGAAGGTTGAAGGTTGGAGGTTGAAAGTTGAAGGTTGAAAGTTGAAGGTCGGTCCTGGTAACCTTGAACCTTCAACCTTTAACCTTCAACCCTGAATGTCGACACCATGAGCTTCGGAGCGGCAAGATGAGTGATGCACCTGAAGGATCACCGGTAGAGAAGATACGGTGCCAGGCGATCGAGTCTCAGATCGTTGAAGTCATTCGCACGATCTATGATCCGGAAATCCCTGTCAACATATATGAGATGGGTTTGATTTACGACGTTGCGGTCGGCCCTGAGGGGAAGGTGCACGTGAAGATGACATTAACATCACCGGCCTGTCCGGTGGCTGGTGCGCTGGTGGCCGAGGTGGAATCCAAAACCAGGGCGATCGACGGGGTCACCGATGTAGTCGTCGAGCTGGTCTGGGACCCGCCCTGGACACCCGAGAAGATGTCCGAAGCCGCCAAGGTCGAGCTCAACATGTTCTAGCCGATGGCCCAGGTGATGGTTATCGACATGCTGGAGGGGTTCACCCGGGTGGGGCCGATGGCCAGCCCGCGGGTGGACGCCCTGGTTCCACGGCAGGTGGAATGTCTTCGTTCCCTTCCACCGGGCAGCTTGGTGGTCTTCCTGGCAGATGAACACCAGCCCGATGATCCCGAGTTTAAGCGGTTCCCGCCGCATTGTCTGCGCGGGACCGCCGAGGCGGAGATTCGCGGGGAGTTGCTGGCGGCAGCCCGCGACGCCGGGGCTGATATTGAGATCGTGCGCAAGAACAACTTCAGCGGTTTTCACGGCACCCGACTCGGCGAAATCGTCGAATCAGCCGCCGACGAAACATGGCTGGTATTGGGATGTGTCACCGATTGCTGTATCGAAGCCAACGTCTCCGAGCTGGTCTATCGCGGGTGCGAAGTGACCGTCGTCCGAGACCTGATCGATACCTGGGACTTGTCGGCGGAATCGGCTGCGTCGGCGGGATTGAGTGCCGCCTTTGTGCACGACGCCGAGCGGATCAACGAGGAGTGGTTCACACGCCGGTTGCCCGCCATCTGGGGTGTTCGGGTGCTGGATCACTGGGCTGACGTCGGGCCTTGGCCCAGGTAGTATGTTCGGGTGGGATGGGCGATGGGAGAGCGGAGATTGCGCTTCGGGCCTCTGCCAAACGACAAAGTCACTGCCGGCGCCACCCCGTCAATCGAACTGTGACGTAGCGCTCGCGGCTGCCGCCTTTGCAGGGCTATATAGTTAACTGTTTGTATTTAACTGCGAGCCGCCAGGAATTCGATGACGTCGATCTTGCTGCTGGTGCGAGAATCCTTTCTCGCACCCACCCGCTGCGGGAATCCCTTCCCGTGGCCCGCCAGGAAGGGGGACCGAGAAAGGATTCTCGGTCCAGCGTTATTATCCGGGCTGTGTGGTTAACTGCGAGCCGCCAGGAATTCGATGACGTCGATCTTGCTGACAATCCCGATGATCTCACCGTCGTCGATCACCACCGCTACGTTATTGTCATCGAATATTTCCTGCACCTTGGATATACGATCGTCAGGAGAGACCTGCCCTTGTAACTCTGCGGCGGCGCATGAGACAACGTCATTGGGCGTGCATCGGCCGCTGGCCAGGCACTGCAGCAGATCGAGTTCGTGGATCATCAATGGTCCTCGACCGTTGGCCCCGCGGACCGGCATCTGGGAGATGCCCATCTCGCTCATCCGCTTGGCTATGCTGGCCAGGGTCTCGTCCGCACCGGCGAACTCCACGTGCCCGCCCTTGAACTGAAGCAGTTCGCGCACGGTCCCCAGACGCTCATCCAGCCCCAGTTATGCCATGTCCTTCATCCACTCGTCGTCGAAACACTTGCTGATGTAACGGTCACCGGAATCGGGCAGTATCACCACTACCGTCTTGCCGGAACCCAGCTCCTTGGCTACCTGCAGCGCGCCGTACACCGCCGTCCCGGCTGAACCGCCGGCGAAGATCCCCTCCTCCCGCGCCAGGCGGCGGGCGGTCATGAACGAGTCCCGATCGGTGATCGGCATTACCTCGTCGATCACCGACAGGTCCAACGTTCCAACCATAAAGTCGTGACCGATCCCTTCGACGACGTACACACACGGCTCGCGCACCTCGTGCTTGTAGAAATGGTCGTAGTAGATGCTGCCGACGGGGTCCGGGCAGACAATGCGCACTTGGCGCCCCGCGGCGGCGGCCTGCTCCTTGAGATACTTGGCCGCTCCGGAAATGGTCCCGCCCGTGCCTATCCCGCCCACCAGACAATCGATTCTGCCGTCGGTATCCTCCCATATCTCCGGCCCGGTGGTCAGATAGTGGGCCTCGGGGTTGTCCATGTTGAAATACTGATCGACGTAAAACGAGTTGGGCGTCTCCCGCGCGATGCGCTTAGCCACCGCCACGTAACTGTCCGGGTGATCGTGCTCCAGGTCCGTCTTGGTCACCACCACCTCCGCCCCGTAGGCTTTGAGCATGTCGATCTTCTCTTTGCTCATCTTGTCGGGGATGGTGAACACGCAGCGGTATCCCAGCACCGCCGCCGCGACGGCCAGCCCCAGACCCGTATTGCCTGAGGTGCTCTCGACCAGCGTGGTCCCCGGTTTGATGAGCCCGCGCTCCTCGGCCCGCCGCACCATGTGCACGGCCATGCGGTCCTTCACCGACCCCCCGGGGTTGAGCTGTTCCATCTTGGCCAACACCGTGGCTGAGCCCGGGCTCACGATGCGATTGAGCTTCACCAGCGGCGTCTTGCCCACCAGGCCGAGAACGTTGTCGTGGTATCTCATATTACCCTCGGATCAACCGCTATATTATTCGCCCGGTGCACTTCTTATCAAGATGTGTCCAGCCCGTTCCGCCGGGATACACCCCCGCCCGGACGGCTTATCAGAGCGCGGGATGGGCGAAAGGGTTCGCCGAATGGATAGGAGCGAGATGGGAATCTCACTCCAGCGACCTGCGGGTTCGTGACAGGAACGGCGTCTGGGGTCGCAGGCTGAAAGCCTGCTCGAAAGTAGCCGGTGGCAAGCGCAGCGCCGCCACCGGATGATGCCGCCACCGAGGCGCCCGACCCTGAAAGGGTCGTCTATTGTCTGGGGCGTGTGCGACGT
>JAZGDL010000288.1:0-13326 GCA_036477795.1 Phycisphaerae bacterium | reverse complement strand
TTGATCGAAATGACAGCCTCATCGATGGGGCAGAAGCGGCCGTTTACGTAGGCGATCTCAGGCATCGGTCACCGGCTTTCCCAAGGCGTTACGCGCAAATTCGAGCCATTCGCGACACTGATCGCGCCGCGATCCGGTGGTCAGCCGCTCCAGCGATTCAGCCAGGTGCTTCTCGGCCGCGGCATACTGTTGCAGGTCGCGGGCGTAGATGATCCCCACCAGCAGCCGGATCTCGTCCGCTTCAAAACCGCTGCGGTACCAGTTGAGATAGCGTTCAAAGGCGCCGGCCGCCTGCGGCGATCGGCCGGTCGAATAGAAGTGCCGGGCCACCACCACTTGCTCCCGCGCCGGCAGGCACTGGCTGGAATCGATGGCCATCAACTCCTCATACAGCGTCGAAGCCGCATCCCCGTCGCCGCGCTGCAGGCATTCGCCGATGCGCGAGCGGAGCTCAGTGATCCGATCCATCCGCTGCTCTTCAGCCTGCTGTGCTTCCGGTGTGGGCGGCGCGGCGCGGGCCATCGTGCCGAACTTCGCCTGCCGCTGGGCCGCCGGGTCGGCCATCACCGCACGAAACGCCCGACGCCGGTTCCATCGATCCAGAAGGGCCAGCATGTCGAACTGATCGCGCGGGATGGCCCGCACCAGCAGCATCACACCGGCCCCCACCAGGCCGAAGAGGTACCCGCCCAGGTGGGCGCTGAAGGCGACGTTGCCGCCCCCGCCCAAACTTGGCGAGATGATGTTGTCCCATAGGATGACCTTGACCCCGATCAGCAGCAAGGCCGGCACCTCGAAGGAAGTGATGAAGAACAGAATGAACAACACCAGCACGCGGCTTCGCGGAAACAGCACCAGAAAGGCTGTGGTCACACCCGCGATGGCGCCCGACGCGCCCATCAGCGAATGTGTGCCGCCGATGGCAAACGCGACCGCCGCGAACACACCGGCTGCCAGATAGAACATCAGGTAGGCCACGTCCCCCATCTTGGCGTTCACGCTGTTGCCGAAGACCCACAGAAACAGCATGTTCCCGGCCAGGTGCCACCCGTCCGCGTGGAGGAACTGATAGGTGAAGAACTGATACAGCGCCGGCCAGTCACCGTGCAGGATCAGGCGCTGGTCCCGAAAGAGGATCAGCGACTCGCTTCTGAGCAGGTTGAAAACACCAAAGGCCAGACAGTTGACCGCCAGCAGCGCATAGTTCGCCAGCGGAGTGCGGTTGGCGACCATCTCGGTGCGAATGGGAAGAAGGATCATGCGCTTAGGCGGTTACACATCCGCCTGGATCGAGGATTCCTGCGACGGCGGAGCCTTGACCGCCGTCACGTAGTTCATGCGCAATTCATGCAGCAGTGTGTCCAGCAACTTGTGCTCCTGGTCCGTGATGTTGCCGGCGGTCTTGTTCTTCAGTAGCTCCAGCATGTCGATGTAGTGCTTGGCGACGCCGGGATCGGGAGGCAGGGTCTCGCCGGACGGCGTTTTGACTCCCCCAAGAGCCATGGTGGCCTGCATGACGATCATGTTGACGATCTCAAGCAGGCTGGGCTCGGGGAGCGGTGCACGCTGGCCAACGTCCCGGGTCTCTTCTTCCAGTCGGGACTTCTCCTCGGCGGCGTCCTTTTTCCAATCCGAGTCGACGATAATCTTCGGAGCGCTGTCGTCCTTTGCTTCATCGGTCATGGCTGTCTCCCGTCATACGTAGTTCTGCGTGGGGCCACACTATACTCGATTCCGCACCACCAAAGCCAGCGTCTCGCGCAAGCGCTGCAGCCGCGGCCTTTCGTGCATGGCGAAGAAGTAGTCGCGCCGACCAGCGGCGCGTCCCGCCTGGGCCCGCTGCGCCACCGCGCCAACCTCAGCCTCAGCCTCATCCAGAAGCGCGGGCTCCAGGGTCAGAAGTCTGGCGTTCAACGACCGGATCTCGTCGAACACTGCCCGCCGACCACGGCGATCACGGCGGGCCCGGCTGCGCATTTCGATTGACCGGGTCACCGCCCGCTGACGGTGGACCGCCAACGCATCAGACTGCGCCGTACGGCGCACATGACGCTGCGGGTTGTACTCGATGTCTCGCACGCGTGTCCGAGCGCTTCGCAGCAACGCATCATCACCGCCGCTGTCGGGCAAGGCCATCAGCAGTGTTGCCGAGACGCAGGCCATCGCCGGCGGCTCGACGTTGAAGTATCGGCGGATCAGCCCGTCCGTGATCCGATCGTACTTGGCCCCGCCGATTCCGTGAATGAACAGATCGCCCACGCAGATTCGTGCCCAAAGCGTCAGGCTCAGAGCACGCGGGCGAAACAGGTACCCGCCCATGTTCTCCAGCGCAGCACCGGCCCGATCCCAACGGGCCAGATCGTCGAGCGGAACTTGGGCCAGGTGGTCGGCATCGGCGTACAGGTTAACTCGATCGGTCGCCCGCTCAACGAAAAGTCGACGGCGCGGTTCGCCCAAACGGTAAACCCAGACGGGCAGCTCGCAGCGGGCCCCGTCGCCGGCCAGATCCGGTATGGGCCGCTTGGGGCCGCGAACGCGATTGACTCGGCGGTATTCAGCCAGGGCGGAGTTGTAGCACTCCCGGAACCGTCCGGCGTTGAGCATCAGGTCGGTGAGCATGGGCCCATACCACACCCGGCTGGCACGGTGCTCGATCATCTCGACCCCGAAGGTACGTTCCACCGCCCGCCGGGCCTGCTGCATCTGATCGACCCAATCGCCGGCCTGCCCCGCGGCGGCCATCGCGGCGAAGTACATCGGCATGTAAGACCGCTGGTAACGCTCACCCAGGGCATCAGCCACCACTCCGGTCAACGCTTCCAAGTCGCCGGGGCCCAGCCGGCTGATGCCTTCGTGGGTAACGCCGTGGGGCGGCTGAGCGTAGTGCACCGCCCGCACCTCGACACGCTCCCCGACCACCGCCGGCACTTCCAGCACACTCCTGGTGGGGGCATCGCTGTCGACGACGATATTCAGTGCCTTGCCGCCCAGCGTACGCGCCAGATCGGAGGCGACGATGTGCTTGGCCCACACACCGGCGTGAATGAACTCCGGCTGGTGCCCGGTGATCACCGTCGGATGGTCGCACCCGGCGCACAACGCTGCTCGAAGATCAGTGCGCAGCGATTGGATGTCGAAATCCAAGACGTCAAAGCGGTAAGATCGCAGCAGCGCATGGCTCGATTCCGCCAGCGCCGCCAGCCTATCCGACGGCGGTTCGATGAGCACGTCGCCGTCACCCGGCGGGGTGCGGAGTCGGGAGAAATCCAACATGACCTCTATACTCATGGAACGGTCAGTTTACAGCCGGGCGTGCATGTTGTCAGCGATGGGGAGTTGGCCATCTCGGCTTCAAAGATTCCCAGATAGTGATTGAGGCGCGACGCGGGATCGTCCAGCAGCCCGCCGAAGTGCCGCGTAGGGTCGTTGTAGATCAGAGTCACCGGCACCTCCATGATCCGCAACCGGGCTTGCGCCGCCTGAACCCATAGCTGGATGGGCATGGCATAGCCGGGCACGGTGATCCGCAATCGCCGCAACGCCGCAACGCGGTAGGCTTTGAACCCGCAGAACGCGTCGGTGATGTTCAGGGACAGCCGCTCGTTGAGCAATTGGGAGATCCGGGCGTTGATCCGCCGCCGGTCCGGCGGCGGCGTATCGTATCCCTCAAACCGGCGCAGGTAGCGCGAACCGCTGACGATGTCGTGGGCGTCCTCGTCAGCCGCAGCCATGAACCGCGGTATGAACGAAGGTTCATGCTGCCGGTCGCAGTCCATGGTGATCAGCCAGTGGTAGCCGTGCTGCTCGGCGAATCGGAAGGCGCTGACCAGGCTGGCGCCGTAACCACGGTTTACCCGATGCCGCAAGGTCATCGCAAGAGTCTGGCTGGACAGCAGTTTCGGTGTTGAATCGGTGGACCCGTCGTCGACGACTACGATCTCGGAGATGAAGCGGGCGGCTTCGGTCAGCACCTGGACCAGGTGTGCCTCTTCGTTGAAGACCGGAATCGCCAGCAAGAATCGTTCTGACAAGCTGCTACCTCCTCGTCTGTCGGCCCGCACCACTTGGATGGTGGTACGCTTCATGGTATGATGGAAATGCGAGAAATCAACCCGAGGCGCGGGAACGGGCAGGCGCGTGGACTGATCCTGACGGGTCTTTAATCCGTTCACGCCGCGTTTTTGGTCAAACTCCGCGCGCGTCGTCTCCCGATGGTTAGTTGAACGGCGCATGGTGACTCTATGACGATCCCAGCAATACAAAACGCTAAACTCCACATAGGCACGGAGGCACGGAGGCACGAAGGGACGAAGGGACCGAGGGGAATCTTCACTCTGCCGGCTGCGTCTGCCAAACGGCAAGCCACTTCGGTCGACAGTGTGCGGAGACGAAGGATGGTCGGAGGGTCATTGGGACGAAGGCACGAAGGGACGAAGGGGGGGAAAGGCACGAAGCTGAGGGCGACCGAGCAGGCTGAGGGCGACCGCGGAGGGAGCCCGAAGGGAAGGAGGCACGAAGGCACGACGGAGGCGGAACTGAACAATCCGCAATCCGCAATCCGCAATCCGCAATCCGCAATCCGCAATCCGCAATCCCCAATCCCCAATCGTCAATCGTCAATCGTCAATCGTCAATCTCCAATCGTCGCTCTTCCCTTGTGCATCGCCCTGCTGTGCGGCGCCGGTTGCAACACCATCGTCACCAAGGTCCGGACCTACCAGGCCGGCCGGCACGTGGACCGCGGCCGGCAGCATCTTGTCGAGGACGACCTGGAGGCGGCGCTGGCTGAGTTCGAGGCGGCGGTCAAGCTCGATTCGCGCATGGCCCAGGCCCATTCCAGCATGGGCGAGATATACCGCCGCATGGGCGAGGTCGGCAAGGCCATCGAATCGTTCAGAAACGCAATCTACTCCGACCCCTATTCCTTCAAGGACACCTTCAGCCTGGCCAAACTCTACCACTTCACCCGCCGGCTCAAGGACGCCGTGGAGGTCTACCTGGCTGCGATCGACCTGAAGCCGCAGGATTACGACGTTCAACTCAGCCTGGGCGTCTGCTACCAACAGATGAGCGAAGTGAACCTGGCGGTCAAGCGCTTCAACAAGGCCATCGAGATCGACCCCGATCGGCCGCACGCCTACGTCAACCTCGGCGTGGCCCTCGACGGGCAGGACAAGTACTACGAAGCCATCCGGAGCTATCAGGCGGCCCTTGAGCGGGACAACCATCAGCCGCACATTCTGGTCAACATGGCCCACACCTACATGAACCAGAACCGGCTGAAGATCGCCCGGGCCACTTTGATGCAGGCCGTCGAGATGGACCCGTCCTTCGCGGCGGCCCACGAAGGTCTGGGCTACTGCCAGTTTCGCATGCAGAACTACGACGAGGCCAATGACGCCTATGTCGACGCGTTGTCGATTGACCCGCGCCTATCGAAGGCTCACGCCGGCCTGGGCTCCATCCACATGCTGGCCTACCTCAAGGACAAATCGCTCGCCGACCTTCGCGAGCGGGCCATCGAGCATTGGCACCGATCATTGGAACTCAACCCCGATCAGCCGCTGGTCCGCAACTTGATCGCCAAGTACCAGGCCCCCGCCACCGATCCCTACAACGCCCTCCTGGGCGTTCAGGAAGAAGACCGGCGCTGATCTTGCGGCGTACTCCGCGCCGCCGCGACGTGCAATCGGTGTGGAAGGTGAGGCTGTGCAGGCTGGGATGTTGGCGATACTGTGGGCGCTGGGCCCGAGCATGCTCGTCGGTAGCGGGCTGACCCTGGCATCGGTTTGGGTGGGATGGTCTGTGGGACGGCATGCTTCGCTGCTCCCGGTGCGCTTGATCCGGTCCTGGGTGAGGCATGTGGTAGTGCCGCTGGTGACGAGCGAGTCCTGGTGCCGTCGGGCAGCCGCCATCTTCATCAACAACGCGACGATTTGTGCAGTCGTCGTTGCGGCGGGAGCTTGGGCAATCACCGGCTGGCTGGCGGTGATCGCTCTGGGACTTGGTCTGGGCGCCGGACTGCGGGCTCTGGGCGAGCCGTCGAGCGGCTTGACATTCGACGCCCATGCTGAGATGAACAGGCGCCTCGCGGTTGGCTTCACCCTGAACATGCTGGAGCCGCCGGCCATCGTCGTGGCCGTCGGGCTGAGCCTCGGCCAGAGGGCCATGGCGATAGGATTGCCCTGGGATCGCGTTTGGGAGACATTCGCGGTTTGTGTTGTCCCATTACTGTTGGCAGCCGCCGCGGGCGAGGCCTTGTGGCTGGAGGCGGCACGAAGGGCGAAATCAACATGAGAAGTTGCCTTGCGGTCATCTCAGATCCGACGATATCAGAGACGCGACCGTGAGGGAGCGGGCCGGCCGCGAATGGCCTGTAGAATTCAGGAAGACCACGCACCATGCCGAGCAGCCATCCGAAAGTCAAAAGACTGCCCGAACAGTTCATCTCCGATGATCGCCGCGTGATCACCCGGTTGTTTTTGCCCGGCGATACCCAGCGCCTGCAGAACATCGTAAATCGAATCCTGCGGCTTTCACCCGGGCAGGTTGAGGCGGAGCTGGCTGGGGTCATCAGCGACTTTGCATCGCGACACCGCAACATCGAAGAGACTCTGGACGAACACTGCAGGCAGGCCATCGGGCGTATCAGCGACCCCGGCCAACTGAGCGCCGCCCAGCGCCGCCTGATCGGTGCATATTTCACCATGGAGTATTCCATCGAATCAGCCGCCTTGTTCAACCCGTCGATCGTGCCCCATGCCGACCAGAGCGGTCTGGCGCCGGGAGCCTGCCGCTTCATCATGAGCCTGCGGGCGACCGGCGAAGGCCATATCTCGTCCATCGTGTTCAAGACCGGCGTCATCGATCCGTCCGGCGACGTCCGGTTCGACCACACCACCCGTATGGTCGGCAGTGCCCGGCCCGATCGCAACGCGACTTACGAGAAGTACACGTTCTTTCTCAAGCTCATTGAGATGGGCGTCTACACAGAGGAAACCGGGAACATCCTGGAACACCTGCCCGAGGAGTTCTACTTCGGCGACCTGGAACGGGTCACCAATGAATACCTCAAATCAGAGGAGGCCACGCCCTCGACGCAGGAGACCGCCGACGACATGCTCTGGCTGGCCCGGTCCAACTACCAGTTGAGCTTTCCCTCCGATTGTCCCATCTCCGAAGTGGTGATTTTTCCGGTCACCGAAAACGAGAGCCGCGGCATCGAAGACGCCCGCTTCGTGCGATTCACCGATGACGACGGCAGCGTGACCTACTACGGCACCTACACCGCGTACAACGGTTTTCGCATCCTGCCCCAGCTCTTGCGCACTGATGACTTTTCGCGGTTCCGCATCATCACCCTTAACGGCCATTGCGTTCAGAACAAAGGCATGGCCCTTTTCCCGCGGAAGATTGACGGCCGGTATTTGATGATCGGGCGCCTTGACGGCGAGAATCTGCACCTGATGACCTCGACCAACGTCAGGTTCTGGAACGAAGCCGACATACTCCGGGGGCCGCAGCATCCCTGGGAGTTCATTCAGATCGGAAACTGTGGTTCGCCCATCGAAACCGATCGCGGCTGGATCCTGCTGACCCATGGCGTGGGGCCTATGCGCCGCTACTGCATCGGGGCCATGCTCCTGGACCTGGAAAACCCTTCGCGCATAATCGCCGCGTCCACCGAGCCGCTGCTCAGCCCCAACGAGAAAGAGCGCGAAGGCTATGTGCCCAACGTCGTGTATTCCTGCGGGGCCATGCTACACAACGGCCAGCTTATCATCCCCTACGCCATGGCCGACTCCGCCACCAGCATCGCCACTATTTCCATTGACGATCTGTTCGCCCATCTGCTCAAATGAACGGTCATCGCTCAACCTGGAGTCTGATGCGTCTTCGGCCATCCTCCCCCCTTCGTCCCTCCGTCCCTTCGTCTCTTCGTCCCTTCGTGCCTTCGTGCCTTCGTGCCTTCCCAACTCTTGTCTGCTGCCTTCTTGTGCATCACTCACTGATGGGCCTGGCTTGCCGTCGAGATGATTCCCAGACCCCCCCGAGCCACGGGATTCATCCCGCGCGGTCAGAAACCTTGTTTGTGGAAGTGACTGAAGCGTGGGGTTTGGACTTTCGGCACGAGCCCTACAGCGCGGATTACTATCTCCCCGAATTGATGGGACCGGGTGTGGCTTTGTTCGACTTCGACAACGATGGTGATCTCGACATTTACCTGGTCAACAGCAACTCGCGCTCGAGCACCGAGCCCGGTCAGGCTCCAACGCCCAATCGGATGTATGAACAGGTGGCCGCCTGTCGTTTTCGCGACGTGACCGAAAGAAGCGGGCTGGGCCACACCGGATTTGGGGTGGGAGTCGCCATCGGGGACATCGACAACGACGGTGACTTGGATGTGTACGTCACCAACCTCGGCCCTGACGCTCTTTACCGCAACGACGGCGGCGGGCGGTTTGCCGACATCACCGATGCCGCCGGTATCAGCAACCCCGAATGGGCCTGCTCGGCGGGGTTTTTCGACTATGACCGTGACGGGTTTCTTGACATCTACGTGGCCAACTACGTTGACGTCCGAGAAGAATCGATATGCACCGATCGACTGGGTAAGCCGGAGTTTTGCGGTCCATCCGTTTTCCCGGGCGTTGCCGATGTACTGTATCACAACAACGGCGACGGTACGTTTAGCGACGTGTCCCGGTCGGCTGGGATTGGTGCCACGGCGGGCAAGGGGCTGGGCGTGGCCTTCGCTGATTTCAACAATGATGGATGGATTGACGCGTATGTGGCCAACGACGGGGAGCAAAACCAACTCTGGTTGAATCGCGGAGACGGTGTTTTTGAGGACGTAGCCTTGATGGTGGGGGCGGGGCTCAACCAGTCCGGCCAGTCCGAGGCGAGTATGGGCGTAGCGGTGGGCGACGTGGACAACGACGGGGATGAGGACTTGTTCATGACCCACCTGTCGAACGAGAGCAACACTCTCTACCGCAATGACGGCACAGGGGTCTTTCGCGACGTAACCACAGCGGCCCGGCTTGGGAGATTGAGCGTTCCCTACACCGGGTTTGGTACCGCATTCCTGGACTACGACCATGACGGTGACCTGGACTTGGTGATCGTCAACGGCCGGGTGAGCCGGAGATTGACCCAACACCCCAACGCAGCGCAGACAGACTTTTGGAACGATTACGCCGAACCCAATCAACTGTTCGAGAATCGCGGCGGCGGCCGGTTTAGCGGCGACCCGAAGGGGAGCGCTCCCCTAGTCTTTGCCGATATCAGTGAGCGAGCGGGCCGATTATGCTCCCTGGTGGAAGTGAGCCGCGGCTGTGCCTATGGTGACATCGACCAGGACGGCGACCTGGACCTGGTGGTCACCAATTGCAAGGGCCGGGCCAGGCTGTACCGCAACGACGCTCCGAAAAAAGGAGGATGGGTGATGGTCCGGGCGGTAGATCCGAAACTCAGGCGAGATGCCTACGGAGCCGTGGTCACCCTGGTTTCCACGGCCGGCGAGTTCATTCGTACAATCCGTGCCGAGGGGAGCTTTGTCTCAAGCTCTCCACCGGTCGCACATTTTGGTCTGCCCCGCGGGGCGTCGATCGATCATGTAATCATTCGATGGCCTGACGGCGAACAGGACGTGTTTACGGGGATCACCCGCAATCAATCCGTCACCCTATACAAGGAACAGAGACGCGACCGTAAGGGAGCGGGCCTCGAAAGGAGGCACGAAGGCACGGAGGGGGGAAAGGGACGAAGGGACAAAGGGACGAAGGGACGAAGGTGAATCCGCAATCCGCAATCCGCAATCTGCAATCCGCAATCCCCAATCCCCATGGTGACCAGTCGTGAGTAAGCCCAAACATCTTCCGAAACCCGCCGCACGACGACAGCCACGTAAGTGGTTACACCATCTATTGATCGTCGCTGCCACGACATGCTTGGGATTCATTGCCTGGCTGGGTCTACGCCCGGTGGCGGTACCAGATCCACCGGAAGTGGATGTGGCCGAGCTTGAACCGCTCGTGGCTGCGACGATCTCTAACGCCCGTTCCCAAGTCCTGGAAGATCCATATTCCGCCGAATCGTGGGGCGTGCTGGGCTGCGTGTTTGACGCGCATTTGCAATATGATGCCGCCATAGCCTGCTATGCCCAGGCGTCGACGCTGGATCCAAGCGATTTTCGCTGGGCGTATCTTAACGCCAGGCTAAAGGCGTACCTGGATCACCCCCAGGCGGTGGCATTGCTGAAAAGCGCCCTGAAACTTCGCCCTGATTACCTTGCCCTCCGCGTATGGCTGGCTGACACGCTCTTTCGGGAAAACCGTCTGGATGAAGCCGAGAAACGGTACTTGTCAGCGCTGCAACTCGATACTGAACACCCTCGAGTGTTGCTTGGTTTGGGTCGGGTGGCTTTCTTGCTGGGTCGGATCGACGAGGCTTCCCAATACTTGCGTCGCTGCGAGGGCATTAAGCCGAACTGGAAGGAGCTGCAATCCCTTTTGGCGCGGGTCCATCGCCAACAAGGAGACCATGAAGCCGCCCGAAGGGCGGCCAAGTGGGCAGCCGAGCTTCCCAAGGACTCGGTTACCGTGGCGGATCCGGTGGCCGCCCATATGCAACAGTACGCGGCGAGCGCCATGGCGTTCGCAAACCGTGGTACGCAGGCTTTCATTGCGGGTGATCTCGAACGAGCCGAGCGGAACTTCTCTCGGGCAGTCAAGCTGCGTCCCGATGTGGCCTTTCGCCACTACGACATGGGTCGACTGCGGGCCCGGCAGGGGCGCGACGATGAGGCCATCAAAGCCTACCACGAGGCTATTCGCCTGGATCCAGGGTTTGCCCCGGCCCAGTACAACCTGGGGTTCGTGCTCAATCGAACAGGGAACCAGGAAGGGGCATTGGAGAGTTTGAGGAAGACCGTCGAGTTGCAGCCCAATCATGCCGACGCCCACCATCAGCTTGGACTGCTTCTGACCGGTCAGGGGAAACCTGAACAGACGCTTGCGGCGTTGCGTCGGGCGGTGGAACTGCAACCCGACGATATCGCGTTTGCTCAAACCCTGGCCATGCGCCTTCAGCATCTTCACCGCGAGGGCCAGGCCGCAGCGGTCCTGCGCAATGTGTTATCGATTCATCCGGGGAATCCGCCTCTCACCTCGCAGCTAGCCTGGATTCTGGCGACGTCGCCGGATGAGCACGTACGTGATGGACAAGAAGCCCTGGCCCTGCTGGAACCTGTCGCGCAGCAGGATGTCACTACCGATCTACAATTGCAGGCCACCCTGGCAGCCGCATTGGCTCAAGTCGGGCGGTTCGATGAAGCCCTGGCCATTGTCGACCGGGTGCAGGCCGAGGCGGAAGGCTTGTACTCGCCGTTCGAACAACGGATCCAGCAAATGCGGGAGCAGTTCAAGAAAGGCGAAGCCTTTCACCGCTAGTTTAGCGGCGCTCCGTTTAGCGGCGACCCGTAGGGGAGCGGCCCGCAGAAGGAGGCACAAAGGCACGAAGTGAATGGTCAATCCCCAATCGCCAATCCCCCAATGAACCGTGTTTGCCCAACCTGGGGCCTGAACCGTCGTCGGCTGTCCTCCCCCTTTCGTGCCTCCGTGCCTCCGTGCCTCCGTGCCTTCTTCTCTCCCCTTCGTCCCTCCCGCTCCCTTACGGTCGCGTCTCTGTTCCTTCGCCCCTTCGTCCCTTCGTGCCTTCGTCCCTTCCCCAGTCTTGTCTGCTGCCTTCTTGTGCATCACTCACTGATGGGCCTGGCTTGCCGTCGAGATGATTCCCAGCCCACGGATTCGAATCCGTGGGTTTCGTCAGCGACCTTGTTCACGGAAGTGACTGAAGCGTGGGGTTTGGACTTTCAACACGAACCCTACCGCGAGGAGTACTATATCCCCGAAGTCTTGGGTTCCGGTGTAGCTTTGTTTGACTTCGACAACGATGGTGATCTTGACATTTACCTGATTAATAATGCCCCACGATCGAGCACCGAGCCCGGAGCGCCGGCGACGGGCCCGCCCCCTAATCGGATGTATGAACAGGTGGCAGCAGGTCGTTTTCGCGAGGTGACCGAAAGAAGCGGGCTGGGTCACACCGGATTTGGCATGGGAGTCGCCATCGGGGACATCGACAACGACGGCGACTTGGATGTGTACCTCACCAACGTCGGCCCTGACGCCCTCTACCGCAACGACGGCGAGGGGCGGTTTGTCGACATCACTGATTCCGCCGGCATCGGCAACTACCGGTGGTCCTGCTCGGCGGGCTTTTTCGACTACGACCGTGACGGGTTTCTTGACATCTACGTAGCTAACTACCTCGACGCCGGACAAGAAAAGGTATGCTCCGATCGATTGGGTAAGCGAGAGTTTTGCGCCCCATCCGGCTTTCCGGGCGTTCCCGATGTGTTGTATCACAACAACGGTAACGGCACGTTTACCGACGTGTCCCGGTCGGCTGGGATCAGTGTTGTAGCTGGTAAGGGGTTGGGCGTGGCATTTCTCGATTTCGACGACGATGGGTGGATTGACGTATATGTAGCCAACGACGGCCAGCAAAACCAGCTCTGGCAAAACCGGAAGGACAGCACGTTTCAGGACGTCGCTTTGATCGTCGGGGCGGGGCTGAACCAGTTCGGTCAGCCCGAGGGGAGTATGGGCGTCGCGGTGGGCGACGTGGACAACGATGGGGATGAGGACTTGTTCATGACCCACCTGTTCCGCGAAAGCAACACGCTCTATCAAAACGACGGTACCGGGGTTTTTCACGACGCAACTGCCGCGGCCCGCCTGGGACGTAGCAGCTTGCCCTTTACAGGCTTTGGGACGGCGTTTCTGGATTACGACCACGACGGCGACCTGGATCTGGTAATCGTCAACGGCCGGATCGCCCGAGGAACCACCCGACGCCCCGGCGCAGCGCAGACCGACTTCTGGAACGATTACGCCGAGCCCAATCTGCTGTTCGAGAATCGCGGCGGCGGCCGGTTTAGCGGCGACCCGCAGGGGAGCGCTCCCCTAGTCTTTGCCGATATCAGTGAGCGAGCGGGTCGATTATGCTCGCTGGTGGAGGTGAGCCGCGGCTGTGCCTACGGTGACCTCGACCAGGACGGCGACCTGGATCTGGTGGTCACCAATTGCAAGGGCCGGGCCCGGTTGTTCCGTAACGACGCCCCCAAAAAGGGCGGATGGTTGATGGTCCGCTCCGTCGATCCGAAGCTCAAGCGAGATGCCTATGGAGCCAAAGTCACCGTGGTTTCCACCGCAGGCGAATTCATTCGTACAATTGGTGCCGAAGGGAGCTACGTTTCAA
>JAZGDL010000287.1:0-2841 GCA_036477795.1 Phycisphaerae bacterium | reverse complement strand
ACGCCATACTACATGAGCCCGGAGCAGGCCGCGGGCAGCGAGGACGTCGATGCCCGCAGCGATATCTACGCGCTCGGCTGCGTGCTGTACGAGATGCTCGCCGGTCAGCCGCCTTTTGTCGGCCCCTCGCCGCAGAGCGTGATGCAGCAGCACATAACTGCCGAGCCGCCCCGCATCACACAGGCGCGACCGGAAGTGCCAGCGGAAGTAACTACCGCCGTGGCACGTGCACTCAAGAAGTCTCCCGCAGACCGGTACGCGACTGCCGCGCAATTTGCTCTTGAACTCGAACGCATTCGCAAGGCACCCGGCCTCCCGGCGGCCATTCTCAGTGCGATCCGACAACCGAAGATTGCCGCTACGGCGGTGGCCATCATGGCGGCGCTTGTAATGACCAGCGCTTGGCTGTTGAACCGAAATCGAAGGATCAGGTGGGCGGAGGAACAGGCACTACCGCAAATTGTCAACCTCATCGGAGTGGGCGACCATCTCGCCGCGTACCGGCAAGCTGAAGAGGCTGAAAGATACATTCCAGACCATCCGATGCTGACAGCGCTCTGGCCCCGCATCGCCACAGAGTACTCGATTACCACCGACCCTGCGGACGCAGAAATCTACTTTAAGGATTACTCGGCCCCCGACGGGGAGTGGGCCTATCTCGGACGATCGCCATTGGCACGAATACGTTTCCCGATTGGCGTGTTCCGCTGGCGAATACGGAAGGAAGGTTATGAGACCGTCGAGACTGTTCACGCCACTCCCGAAGCGGCCTCCGGACTGGACAGCGTCTTGAGCGTGACACTGCACGAACGGGGCAGCGTGCCCCCCACTATGGCGCGAGTGTCCGCACGACGGCTACGAGTTGATCTCGGCTACCTGAGGCGAACGGAAGCGCTCGATGCACCGGCCTACCTGATCGATAAGTATGAAGTCACGAACGCGCAGTTCAAAGAGTTTGTAGATGCGGGCGGCTATACCAATCGGGACTACTGGAAGCACGATATTGTGACCGACGGAACAGCAGTTCCTTGGGATGCCGCCATGGCCGCCTTTCGGGATCGCACAGGCCGTCGCGGGCCAGCGACGTGGGAAGCTGGGACGTATCCCGACGGACAGGAGAACTACCCGGTTGGCGGCATCAGCTGGTACGAGGCCGTCGCGTACGCTGAGTTCGTCGGGAAAAGCCTCCCGACCGTCTACCATTGGTCCAGTGCCGCCGACACCGATCATGCGCAAATCATAATCGCACACAGCAACTATGGCGGAGAACCCGCGCCGGTGGGATCACATCCCGGCGTCGGGGCGCATGGACTGTACGACATGGCGGGCAACGTGCGAGAGTGGTGCTGGAATGCGGAGGATGACTCAAGGAGCGCGCGTTACATCTTAGGCGGCGGTTGGGGTGACCCGTCCTACGTCTTCAGGGTCGCCGATAGCCGACCGCCGTGGGACCGCTCTCCCGAGAACGGGGTTCGGCTGGTGGAGTATATCGGTGGTGAGGAGGCGGTTCCCCAGACTGCATTTCGGCCCCTGCCACGTTCCTACTTTGACTTCAGGACGGTCACGCCCGTTTCCGATGAGCAGTTCCAATTCTATAGGGATCAGCTGTACGCATACGATCGGACGGAATTGCATGCTGCTATCGAGTCGGTTGACGAGAGTGTGCCGCTGTGGCGAAAGGAAAAGATCACGTTCGATGCCGCATACGGCGGTGAGCAAGTAACCGCCTACTTGTTCACTCCGAACGGGATTGAGCCGCCATATCAAACTGTCATCTACTTTCCAACCGGCATCGCCAGAAGCAGAAACAACAGTGACCAAATAGACCGTCAACAAGGGCTGCACAGCTATTTCTGGGAATTCCTCGTTATGAGCGGTCGGGCGCTGCTGTACCCCGTCTACAAGGGCACTTATGAGCGCCGTTTCCCGCGTGGCTCTCCAAGTTCCAGTGAGGCGCCGGTGGCGAACCGGGATTGGCGGATTCAGCTGTCTAAGGACTTCCGCCGGTCGATCGACTACTTGGAGACACGGAGCGACATAGATCAGGAGCGTCTCGCTTACTATGGTGTCAGCTGGGGGGCAAATATGGGGCCGATCAACGTCGCCCTCGAAGATCGCGTTCGGACTGCGGTGTTTCTTCTAGGCGGGTTCGGAGCCCAGCTGCGTCCAGACGCGGACCCCGTCAACTTTGCTCCGCATGTGCGTATCCCGGTATTGATGATCAATGGCGAGCACGACTACGCCTTCCCGATCAAGACCTCCGCGTTTCCGATGTTCGATTTCCTCGGCACACCGGACGAGGATAAGATGCACAGAGTCTATCCGGGCGGACACGGCATGTGGGGACATTTCGGGCATCAGGCCAGACAAGAGATCCTTGACTGGCTTGATCGATATCTGGGCCCGGTGAACTAAAGGGTCTACCCCGGCTCCCTGGCCTAGCCAGTCTCTCGAAACACCACCACCCCGGCAAACTGGCACCCGCACCTCCATTTGCTGATCACCGATGGCGGGTTCCGGGCGGACGGCACATTCGTGCCGTTGCCGCTGCACGATGTCACAACACTCACAAAAGCTTTCCGACGGGCGGTGCTGCGTCTGTTCGTGCGCCGGGAACTCAAGGATGTCGAGACGGCAGAGGGTGTGCTCGCCTGGCCCCACTCGGGGTTTCACATGCACGACGGGGTGTGGGTCGCGGCTGACGATCGTGAGGTTCGCCGTCCGCGTGGCCTGTTACTGCGCCCCAAACCCCGTGGCGCTGAGCCAGCTGCAGTATCAGCCAGATAACGCCACGGTCACCTACCACTCCGACAAGTCCCGTTCCAACTTGTTTCGCCTAGC
>JAZGDL010000286.1:0-2869 GCA_036477795.1 Phycisphaerae bacterium | reverse complement strand
AGCGACCCATTCGCTCGCGGAGATCGCCGAGGTTATTCAGCGCGGTGACGTCGTTGAGGTAACGATCGAGGGTCAAACGGTAATAGTATTCCGTCGAGTCGAGTTGACCACGAAACGAATTGTACGTTGCTCCCACGAGGTATCGTTCACGCGGGTGGAGGCGGTCATCGAACCGGTGCGCGAGATTGATGTGTGCTTGCGCGCTGACGGGGTCACCGAAGTTCTGGTACCAGATGCTGAGCGCGCGATGCGCCGCAGCAAAGGCTGTGTCCTCTTGCACTGCCTGTACTCCATGGGGAATCGCAGCCCCAAAGTTGCCGCGGGCCGCGTAGTCGGCGCCGCGAGCGAACGACTGGAGAGCCTCCAATGATGAAGTAGTCACCGTTGGTAGGGGTTGGCTCCGTCGAACGCTGGCCAGTGACTCGCCGAGGTGGCGCCGCGTCAAGTGGGTCAAGCGTTCAACCGCCTTCAACACCTCGGTGTCATTAGCCGCCGTTTCGCGAATCCGAACAGCGACTTCCCCTGTGCTCACTTCGACGATCTGCACGCTCAACTGATAGCCGGCTCCCACCGGTGAAATTCCCCCAACGACCACGGCCGGGTAGCCCTGACGCCGCGCAACCTCGCGAGCGACCTCGAGATCGAACCGCGTGGTGTCCGGCAAACGCATCCGCTGGAGCACGTCGTTGATCTCGGGTCGTTCGACGACGTTGACATATTCCGATTGTTCGAGGTCGGTCGTCACTGCCTCTCGTATGGCGAGCCCCAGCGCAGGCTGATCGGTGTCGTTCTCGAATTCGGCGACAACGACACGATCGCTCTCCGCGAAGAACGCGGCCGCCGCCGGCCGGATCGTTCCGGGCAGCACCCCGAAAAAACCAAGGATGACAATGGCCAGTACCCCCGCAATGACCAAGACCGTGAATTTGCGATTGCGTGATGCTGTTGACGGATGTTTGGTGGCGAGCGCCGCCGCGAACTCCGGTGCCGAGGCAAAGCGTTCCGAAGGAACGCTGGCTAACGACTTCATGATCGCGTTTTCTACTGATGCCGGCACACCTGACCGAACCGTTCGAAGCTTGGGAACCTCTCCGGTCGCCTTACGCGCCAGTACCGCCTGCATCGTTGCCCCGGTAAACGGATGTTCACCAGCCAACATCTCGTACACGACACACCCGAGACCGTAGATGTCGCTCCGCTCGTCGACATGCGATTCCCCGCTCATTTGCTCGGGACTCATATAGGCCGGAGTACCAACCGCGAGGCCGGTCACCGTAAGCCTGTCACCTCCGGCCGCGCTCATCGCCCGGGCGATCCCAAAGTCGGCCACAACAGCATGACCCTCTTCGAGAAGAATGTTTTCAGGTTTGACATCCCGGTGGATCACACCACGTCGGTGGGCCGAGCCCAACGCATCGGCGATCTCCGTGGTGAGACGAAGCGTCTCATCGACCGGGAGCTGTTTTTTGCGGTTTAGAAGATCGCGCAACGACTCCCCGTCCACGTAGGGCATGACATAAAACAAAAAGCCGTCGGCGTGGCCGGAGTCGAGCAGCGGGAGAATGTGCGGATGGCTGAGTTGTGCGGTAATGGCGATTTCGCGGAGGAAGCGATCAGACCCCATGGCAGAAGCGAATTCGGGCCGCAGCACTTTCACTGCCACCTTGCGGCCGTGCTTCAAGTCCTCGGCCAGGTAGACGATCGCCATGCCGCCCGCCCCGAGTTCGCGCTCGATGGCGTAACGGTCAGCGAGTGCAGCCGTCAGCCGTTCCAGTTGATCTGACATGGAGGCTTAAGATAGGATTACGCTGGACGGGCGGCGAGCCCAGCGAATTCGTTCTGCGTCGGCGGCGCGGTTGCCGGGGTCCAGCCAGGGGCTGGCAACAACCAACCGATTTTTCAGCGCCCTGCTAGATAAGGCGGATGGCCCAGCCCCGCGTGGTCACCGCAACGGATAATCCGAAAGCACGCAGTCTTTACCAGCCGAGTGGCAGCCGAAGCAGGGGCGGCGCCCAGCATGCGGTGCCATCGCCGTGCCGGCAAGGGGCAAATGCGAACTCGGCGGTTGGACTCCAGGGACCGAACCCGCCCGCATCGGTGGCGACTCGTACCTTCCACTCCCACCCATCCAGGTTTCGATCGATCACGAACGAGTTGCATGAGGAGTATGTGAGGCTTGGCTCAGTGACGGTCCACTCATCAATGATGGGATATTCCGCCGTTTGCTTTTTGGCGAACACCTGGTATCCGGCGACCGTATCACCGGCGACCGGGCTCCATACAAACTGGATCTGGAAACCGTATCCCCGCTGCGGATGGTGCTCACACCCGATCGTCGAGTCGTTTTGCGAGACGAGCGCCCCATCGATAGGCGCGATCGGAATGGGCCCAGACCCAGAGGTCCCGGTGTCCTGGTCGGGCGGGTCGGGCTCGGCGTCGGACTCCACCAGGCCCGCGTCTTGATCCGGTTCGGGCGGGAAGACGTCGGCACAGCTTGCGCTGAGGCAGACGGCGACCACCATCCAGGTTCCATTCAGCAGGAAGCGATTCGACACGCTGTAGCGATTCGACATGGCGACCCCGAGTCAACGTTGTCTTCTACCACCGTCTGCGACAGATGTTCGCCTACCCGCGTCAAGCAACAGTCAAGTGGACGACCCCCTGGCATTTCCGCCGGGACGCCCACTTGGTTCGCGGTTTCCGATTGTCTCAGTCTGCTAGATCGCGTTGCGTTGAGCGACTTTGGCTTTCTCTCTTCCATGAGGGCCGCCCAACGACCGAAACGAACGGCCCGGCAGCCTCGTAGTACTTGAAACAGCCTCCACCCCTCGATCTCCGGAGTTACAGTGCGAACACTGCTCAAGGATCT
>JAZGDL010000285.1:0-7641 GCA_036477795.1 Phycisphaerae bacterium | reverse complement strand
GTAGCGGCGGGCCGGCCTCGTTGACCAGGATGCCCTCAATATCGATCACCGCGATCTTCGGCGCCAGCCAGGCCTCATGGATGATCTCGTTCTCGATCAGCTTCCGACCGGCTGGTACCGGCGTGATAAGAAACCCGCCGGGCGCACACCCACCGATCAAGAGCCCCACTGCTGTAGCCCAAACGGCGACGCGTAAACCAGATATTCTTATGGGCAAAACAAAGCTCCTTGCCATATCGCCGATAGCTGACGGCGTTTCGGATTAGCACCATAGCGCAAAGTAGGCGGAAAGTGTAGGGTCCGCCGTGCGGACCACCCCGTGGCCGCCCACCGATCTTGCGTTCGTGGTCCGCAAGGCGGACCCTACTGTTAGCTACACGAACACACGCTTGTTGTAGACGACCCACTCAAACAGCAGGACCGCCAATAGACCCAGCACCAACCACGGCCACAGTGGTGTGTTGACCAGGTTCATACCCTCGGTCGACGCGACAGGCAAGGACCCGATGACCAGGGTGTCACGCGGCGCGACGCGACTTTCGTTGGCATTGAACAGGTTGACCGCGAAGGTCCCCGAGCCCGTTTGCGCCGGCTCGACGCGGTAGGTTCCTACCAGGCGTGTTCGGGCGTAGGTCAGGCGATCGCTTCCGGCTGTAGGTACGTGATCGCGTGTACCGTCCGGACGCTGCACCGTGACCTCCCGCGTGCCTGCTCGAATGGGCACGGTGTTGGGCGTCCCGGGCAGCAGGCTGTTGAGTCGTCCGGCGTCCACGCTGGAGGACATGTATTGCACCGCGTCGTACATGAAGGTTACGAAATCCCACCGCAGGACCCAGTCGGTGTTGAGCATGGGCTGGCCGGTCTGTTCATCCACGATGAACAGGGGGAACGCGCAGATCAGGAATCGGCTGCCGCCGCGCGTCAGGTAGGACAGGACATTATTGAAATGCTCCTGGCTGCCTTCGATCAGCAGTTCGGCGTCGGTGGGCAGGTCGATGCGCCGCCAGGCGGAGACGTTAATCGACCCGATATTGGTGTGTCTTAAGATGGGGTGGTGGTCGTTCCAGTCGACGATGATGTCCGTTTCCGTCCAGCCGTGCTCAACCACTCCATCGATCAGCGGGGCCGATCCCCAGAACATGTAATTGCCGGTAGCCAGCCGGGCGGTCGAATGGCGATCGAAGATCACCAGATCATACCGCGACCGTCCGCCCTCGTTCAGTTCGTCTTCCTGGGCGTTTTCATACTCCTTGGGTGCCATGACCTCGGCACGGATGTTGAGATGCGACAGAACTTTCTCCAAAAGGTGGTTGCCCGTGGTCACCAGGAGAACGTCTACCCGCCGCGGCGGCTGAATCACGCTCCAGGCGGTGTTGTCCGCCGCCAGCGCGTCTCTGATATTCAGCCGCACCTCGACGACGCCCCCTTCGGCGTACTCCACCTCGTCAAACGCGATTGAGGCGGCGCTTCCCGGCGGCGCCGAGGCCTCCGCCGATTGGTCAGGTGCGCCCTCCGCCGGCCCGGCGACTCCCGGCGCCAGCTCGATGGTCTGAACATCCACATGCTCGCCGTTGATGAACAGGCTGGCGTCGAAAGTCATCGGCTGGTCGCCGAAGTTGCGCACGTTGGCGAAGACCTGGAGGACCTCGGGCCGCTCGTAGTTGCGCTGGGCGTCCATCGACACGATGCCGACGTTGTCGCTGCGCCTGCCGATGCGCACGACCTCCATCTTGGAGATGTCCAGCCGCTGAGGCGACAGCTCCCGGGCGTCCTCCACCCCGCCGTCGGAAAGAAGGATCACGCTGGCCGCCGGGGCCGGCGACTCGGGAGCAACGTCGGCGCCTGTCGTCGCCCCGCCGATGATCAGGCTTTGTGAATAGGCTTCCGCCAGCGTGACGGCCTCGCTCAGCGTGGAGGTGCTGTCGGTCTGTTCGATGGTGTCGATCTTCCGCCGCAAGGCCTCACGATCAGTGTCAAACGATGACACCACGGTGGCCCGGTCGCTGAAGGCGATAATCATGGCCCGGCTGTCCTGGTCCATGGCGTCGATGACCCGTTTAGCCTCGGCCTTGGCGGCTTGCAGCCGCGTGCGGTCATCAGCCTCCACCACCGACATGGAGGCTGACTGGTCGATCATCAAAATGAGGGTCGGTTCCCGCTCCTTCTGCTGGGTAAGCATGGGCTGACCCAGGGCCATCGCCCCCAGGACCAGAATCAAAAGTTGCAGCAGCAGTAGCAGGCTGCTGCGTAACCTTTGAAACGGGGCGTTGACGTGCAGGTCCTCGATGGCCTTTCTCCATAGGAGTGTCGACGAGATGGGATACACCCGCCGTTTGAGCTTGAGAAAATAGAGGGCCACCAGGGGCGGAATGGTCAACCCCCCCGCCAGCGCCAGCGCCCCCGGCGTCAGGAACTCCATCGGCTACGACCTTTCCTCTGACGATTGGGGATTGGGGATTGACGATTGACGATTGACGATTGCGGATTGCGGATTGCGGATTGCGGATTGCGGATTGTTCATTGCCGTCCCTTAGTCCCTCCGTCCGTCCCTTCTTCCCTTCGTGCCTTCGTGCCTTCGTGCCTTCTTCCCCTCGTGCCTTCTTCCCCTCACCTCACCAGTCCACGTCGTCTCAAATACGTCAGCACCATCTGGTCGAACGGGACCTGCGTGCTGGTGAACAGATAACTGATGCCGCGCCTGGTGCAATACTCTTTCAGCTTCGAGCAGTATACCTGGAGGTTATGCTTGTAGCGGTTGAGCAGGGCACGCCCCACGGTCACCTCCGCCACGTCGTTGTCCTCGACGTCCTCCAATCGCAGATCGCCGGTAACCTCGGGCTCCAGCTCCTGCGGGGCCAGAATCTGAACCGCGTAGATGTCCAGGTCGCGTCCCAGCAGATAGCGCAGGCCCGTCTCGTATCCCCCCTTGTCCAGAAAATCGCTTATCAGCACCACGATGCCGCGGGCCGGGTGGCGTATAGCGTATTGTTTACAAGCCAGCGACAGATTGCTGGCCGGTTCATAGGGCAACCGCGACAGAAAATCCAACAGCCGGTGGGTCACGTTCCTGCCCCGCATCCCAGCCATTTCTCCGGTCAGCCCCTCGGCGTAGGGGTAAACACTGACGCGGTCGAAGTTGAGCAGCCCGATGTAGCCGATGGAAGCCGCCACTCGCCGGGCATACAAACCCTTGCTGGGGTTCCCGTAATCCATGCTTCTGGAGACGTCCAGGATCAGGCTGACGTGCAGGTCCTCCTCTTCCAGAAAGAGCTTGAGAAACAGCCGGTCCAGCCGGGCGTAGATGTTCCAATCCAGAAAACGCAGATCGTCGCCCACGACGTAATTGCGATAGTCGGCGAACTCCACCGACTCGCCGCGGCGTTTGCTCCGCCGCTCGCCGCGCATCTTGCCCGCGAAGATTTTCCGGCTGACCAGCTCAAGCTGCTCCAGCCGGGCCATGAAATCCGGATCAAGCAATTGTTCAGCCACGTCACCCGCCGGCATCGGTAAACCCCGTCCCCATCACAATCGCCCCGGAACCGACAACCAGCATGCTAAGGATGTCCGCTCATTTCGGCATGCGGCTCCCATCGCGTGGCTCAAAGGACCGCTCTCTTACCCGTTCTGACCGGTCACGATTTCCGCCACCCAGATAGTATCTGCTCCGCCCAACGGACCACTGTTTGTGCTAGTCGCAGCGCTGTTTTGTGGTCCCGAACGCTTGGCGCTCGCCCCACTCCGGGGTAGCGCGTCACCACCGCGAAGCGCGTCAAGCTCTCCGCTTTCTGCACGTCGTCTGGAATAAGGACCCCTGCCTTTTCGACCAGCTCCAGAAGTCGCCGCAGGTCGTGGACGTAGGGGAACTCCACCTCCTGGCTAATAAGCACGGCTTTGATCGCTTTCTCGGCTGCCTGCTGGGCGTGAAAGCACAAGTCTTCCAGATAAACGCCTTTGATCGCTCTACGGGCCAGCGCAAGATCGCTGCGGGCACGCTTGACCCACTCGCGGGGGTCGTCCGGCGGGAAACGCCGCTGCTCAGGCACGGTACACCTCTCGCCCGTCAGCCAGCGCCGGCTTGATCACCAAACAGTGAGCATTTCGGTAGCGCTTCACCTGCTCCGGAGTCACCAGCACGATGTCGACAGCCGCCTCCACGCCGCGCAAACCGGCGTACATCTTCTCCAAAAGGCGGTGATACTTGTACCGTCCCCCCTTGATCACCAGCAAATCCACATCGCTACGGGGCCCCATCTGCCCGCGGGCCGCAGACCCGAACAGAATGATCCGCTCGGGTTTCGCCACTTCCACAACCCGCCGGACGATCTCCTGCAGATGATCTTCCGATTTCGTCTTATCCTTTGGCGCATCGCCCATACACCCACCGTCTCGAAAAGCTAACCGCCTGATATCGCATCGAGTACGCCAAAGCCGCGATCACGGTCGCACCTCCGCCGGCAGGCGGCCCAGGACAAAGTCCCAGACCTCGTCGACGACGCCTAGCGCCAACCCCACTTGCTCCACCGTCGGATCCGCCGGCCCGGGGTAGCGGAAACGCACGGCGTACGCGGTCAGCGGGGCGACCCGGTCGCGGAAGTCAGAAAACACTGGGTCGTGACGGGCGCACTGGTCGATCAGTTCCTCCAGGTCGTGGATCTTCTCGAACGGATGCTCACGGTAGACGAGATATGCCTTGAGCAGCTTCTCGACCGCTTGCTGGGCGTGGAAGGCGCCCACGTCGGTGATGGGCGGCGCCTGAGCAAGTGCAAGCTTGCCCGTCTGGGCGTCGTGGTCGGCTTTTTCCAACCAACGTTTCACTTCCGCCGCTTCAGGCGACATAGAGCAGTTTCCCTTTGGTCTTGACCGTTCGCTCAAAGGAGACCGGCAGCGCCGCACGCTCCTCGAACTCGGCTCGGGTGTAAACCTGCACGTCCTTGGGGATACCAAGACCGCCCAGAGCCCGATATGCCGTTGCATCACGCTCGTACGGGTCGAGTGGACTGTCTTCGACGACGACCAGCAGGTCGATGTCGCTGTGCCGATCCGGCGTACCGTAGGCGTACGACCCGTACAAATAGACCGCCACCGGCGATAATGCACCGCACAAGCGCTTGACGATCTCGCCCAGCTTGTCATCAAGGTCGGAAGAACTCAGCAAACCCATTCTTGCCTCCGCTGATCATCTGGAAGAGCTAATCCCCTCGGTAAAGCGCCTGAATCTCCGCGATCGCATCGAGGCTATCTTCAACCCCACGTCTCCAGTGTCTAGTGCCGTTTTCGGTAGCACAGTTTTCCCTAGGCCCGGCCTTCAGGCCGGGTGAGGGGAGCACGGACTATTCCACCCCCTCCTCTTCTCCCGCCGCCTCTGGCGGCGGGAGAAGAGGAGGGAGAATGAAAGGGATGATGGCTTCGTTCACCCGCCGTAAACGACGGGCCTAGGAATTGTCTCCATAGTCACGAAACTGTGTGACCGAAAACGGCACCAGGTGACATAGACAGCCTCCCCCAATACTCGTTCCCTGATCCGAGCTCTAAGGCTGCCGGGTGTCCCGACATCCACAGAGCAACCGAGGATGCCCTCCAGACGGTATTGTACTCGGAGTAGGCCGAAAAGCCCGATCGGGCGATCGAACTCTACCAGGACATCCACATCGCTGTCCGATGCACCCTCGTCGCGGGCCACCGACCCGAACAGGCCCAGTGACTTGACGCCCATCTGTTTCAGTTCGGCGCGATGCTCTCCGAGCCGTTTGATCACCTCCTCCCGTTGCATGCTTTACTCCTGCCCGCCGAAACCAGGAAACGTCAACCGGGCATCGAATCAAGACCGCGCGCGGCCCGCGCACGGCCCCCGAAGACAATGGTTCCGCTCGTTAACACGAGTAGCGTCATCATGACCAATCCCCACTCGGAGAGCGTGGGCACTGGACCCTCGGGCGAGCTGTTGCGGAACTCAACGTTATCGACGAACCACCCGGGGTTGTTGCTGCCAGATAAACCTGCCCTAGAACAGAATTCAATACGAACCGCCCGCCCAGCCCAAAAGAGAGAGTCTGGAACTTGCATTTCCGCAGGTTGAAGAGTTCCCGAATTGTCCTCAGCACAGCCAAGTACGTCGGATACCCCTGTTTCCACATCCACGATTTCAACGCAGCTGGAATCTCCGGAGGGGTTTACCGAGCGCTTGTAGTCGAAGAAAAGAGTAAAGATAGGTTCGCCTGTTACCAAAAAAGGCGGCGATTTGAGCCGCCCCTGATGGCCCGAACAGGCGGCCCCACAGAACCCGCATCGCCCGCAGGTGGGGCACCCCACCGCGTAGTCGCAACACGCGGGGGCGCGATTATAGGAGCCCATTCTTGTTTCGGACAAGCATTCCCCATCCTCTGCAATATGCCACAGCACGACGGGTATTCCTTCCACCGTCCACCCTTCCTGCAGTGGGTCCCCAGTTTCGAAATCCTCAAAGAAAATGGTTTGACCCTGGGCAAAGGAAACGGAATTGAAAACCAAAGAGAGAATGAAAACGAGGATGAATCCCGGGAGCGATGCAATGCGCTTCGGCACACGACCTGCGCTAGAGCGTGTTTGACAAGGTCTTTTCCGAGCCGCGCCCGTGAGGAAGCGGTCATCCGGTGCGGGAGAAACCGCTCCCTTACGGTCGCGTCTCGGTGCGCTGACGCCCTTGTTAGACACGCTCATAGACTTTCGCAGGCTCTCCTGGGCCCCGTAGGGGCGACCGAAACCAGCCCACGACGAACGCCCGATGCAGTTCGGGTGCCCCCCCCCAAACGGGCCTGCCGATTTACCCTGTAGCGCCACCCCGTGTGGGTGGCGCACCCTCGCTCTGCGCCACCCACAAGGGGTGGCGCTACATTTGGGAGCGCCGGCTGCGACTAAATCGACAGCCCCTAAAGGCCTGGGCCACCCCTTTGGCAGTTGATAGGTCATCGACCTTGCGAACGCGAGCACTGATAGGGCTGGTTTGGTCACGGTGAGTTCTCCACCTCGCGCAGGAGGGATTCAACCTGAGCCACGAGTTCCGGCAAGTTGTTCTGCACTACGTTCCAGACGACCTCCAGGTCGATATGATCGTACCCGTGGATCAGGATGTTGCGGAAGGCGATGATGCGCTTGGCGTGGCTGATTCTGTGCGCAGTTTGCTCGTCGGTGCGGGTCAGGCGGCTGAGGGCCTCGCCGATGATCTCGAAGTTCCTCTCGACCGCTTGGCGTAGGAGCCTGTCTGTGACGAACCCATCGAACGTCTTGCCGGACGTCGCGGAGAGAATGAATGCGCCGGCGTCGCGGATGTCTTCCAGCCACTTGGGTACCTCAAGCGGCATAGAGCACCTTCCGGTTGGCATTGACCGATCGGATGAAGTAGGGGTTTTTCATCGCCCTGGGCATGACCAGATCGACGTGGCGGTCAAACAACTCCGTGAGTTCCTGCAGCAGCCCGAAGTATTGGTCGGCGGCATCCATGTCCGATGCGCGGTGGTACGTTACCAGGAAATCGAGATCGCTTGCGTCGGGCCGGAAACTCCCGGCTGCCGCGGAACCGAAGATTTCCAGCGTAGCGACACGGTACTTTCTGCACAACGCCTCGAGAGCTTCGCGATTATCGTCGATGATCCGGATCATGACGTG
>JAZGDL010000284.1:0-2111 GCA_036477795.1 Phycisphaerae bacterium | reverse complement strand
GGCGGCTCGACCGGGCCTATCCGCTGGGTCTTTCCGCAAACGGAGATCGAGATCGCAGAGCTCACCGAAGGGCTCGAGGCGGGCCAATTCCGTTTCAGCGCACGGACCGTGGCCCGGGCAAGGGATTTCTACTCCAAGGTACGCGACTTGCCGTACCGGGGTGACCAGGAGGGCATGGTGGCGGCTATGGAGGTGAGATTCGCGGAGCACTACGCTTCTCCGGAGGTCTCCAGGGGCCTCTATGAGTACTACATCTCGACCCCCGGTTACCTGATTCCCGGCGCGTCCAGGCTCGGCCCATTACTGACCGACTTGCCGGCGTGGCTTACCAGGCTGTACCTCGGACAGACAGTGTGGCAGTGGATCGGGATCGCGCTCGCCGTGCTTGCCGCCGTCCTTGCGTTCGCCCTCGTCTATGCCACCGGCCGCTTGACGACGAGGCACATGAGCTCGCCGAAGGTGGACTGGATCAAGCTCGCGATACCCCTCGTGAATGCGGTCGTTGTTGTCCGTCTCGCCGAGTTCGTGGACTCGGATTTGAACGTCACCGGCTCGGTGGTCGCGGCCGTCGTGGTGGTTAGTACCGGCGTCGTGCTCCTGTTCATAACAAGCGCGGCCTTCCGTCTGAGCGTCGCGATCGGGGAAACAATTGTTGCCTCCCCACGGATCGCGGCGGAAGGCTTCGACGCGAACCTGATTCGGCTGGGCGCACGCGCGGTGGGCTTTGTCGTTGGTGTGTACATCCTCGTCGTGGGTGTGCAACGGCTGGGCGCCGATGTAGTGCCGCTGCTCGCAGGGCTGGGTATCGGCGGTCTGGCCGTGGCACTGGCGGTGCGCCCGACGCTCGAGAATATGATTAGCGGGATCATCCTGTACACGGACCGACCCGTGAATGTAGGCGACTTCTGCACCTATGGCGAGCAGATGGGAACCGTCGAGCGGATCGGGCTTCGCTCGACGCGGATTCGTGGACTGGACCGCACGGTGACTACGGTTCCCAACTCCGCTCTCGCGGATATGCAGCTGACCAACTGGGCACCCTGCGACGCGATGCTCATTACCACCGTAATCGGACTGCGTTACGACACCACCCCGGAGCAACTACGGCATGTGCTGGCCCGGATGCGCCAGGTATGCTTCGCCCACCCGAAGATCGACACCGAGTCGCTGCGCGTACGCTTCACCGACTTCGGCGCCTCGTCGCTCGACGTCACGGTGCGCGTCTACGCCCTCGCGAACGGGTGGACCGAGTGGTACGCGATCCGCGAGGATCTTTATCTCCGGTTCATGGAGGTGATCGAGAAATCGGGCACAAGCGTCGCCTTTCCGTCAAGGACGCTCTACCTTGGTCGCGACAGTGGTCTGAATCCGGAGAGGACCGAGGCTGCGGAACGCGACGTTGCCGCCTGGCGGGAGGCCGACGAGCTGCCTTTCCCGTACACACCGGAGCCGTTGGCCGCGCGGATCACCGATACCCTCGACTACCCGCCCAAGGGATCGCCGGAGGCTATCGGCGAGGACGTTGCACCCATCAAGGCGGAGTCGCTCGCCGAACAGGACACGCCGGACGGCGAGGCGCCGGACGTGCCACATCGCCTTCGTTGAGTGCGGGGGAAGTGGAGAAAGCTGAAACGCCTCTTCTGCCGCCAGCACGGACCACGTAAAATCTACTGTCCTAGCTCATCGATGACCCCCACCGCAATTCGTTAGACTGCAGCCGCTCGGAATTGAAGATGATGCGGTTCTGCTGACTTTTGCCGACCGTACAGGCAAACAATCCCTGCACAAGCTAGGTCCCTCGGAATCCCCCAAGCTAATATCTCCGCTCGAGCATTGGCCATTCCATTTGGGTATTGGGACGTTAGCGGGCGTAATTCAATGGTAGAACCTCAGCTTCCCAATCTGTTGACCTACCTTCAGCGGATACAGCCGTAAGTAGGAACACCGAAAAGGAGACATTCGCCTCCTAGGCACGAACGACCGATTGTGGCTGCAGTTTCAACCGGTCGACGCAACACATTGGGCAAATCGTTCGGCTGGTGTTTCGAAGTCTAACGTTTGTCGTGGCCGCTCGTTAAGTCGTCTTGCGATTGCATTAAGGTGGTTCTGAT
>JAZGDL010000283.1:0-2311 GCA_036477795.1 Phycisphaerae bacterium | reverse complement strand
GCTATGGGGCAACTTCGGTTGGGGTCGCCCGGTGAGAGACCCTCACGCCGGTAAATACGGGGAACAGACCCCGTTGCGACAACGGGGAGGGGGAGGCCGGTCGCCCCCGGCCTCTCCCTTACCCTCTGGAAGCGAATAGCCAGGGGCGTCAACCCCTGGAGAGAATGGGTGAAAAAACGCAAGCCCCCGACAGGGGGCGAAAGACTGCCGCCCTTACAGGGCTGAATGTCTTGCGACGAACCGTGACCAGGGGCTGACGCCCCTGGCTACCGGCTTTCGCCCCTAACGG
Source organism: Phycisphaerae bacterium (assembly GCA_036477795.1). Lineage (GTDB taxonomy): Bacteria > Planctomycetota > Phycisphaerae > UBA1845 > UBA1845 > JAZGDL01. The sequence continues at coordinate 2,022 of JAZGDL010000283.1, read as the reverse complement.
GGCTGAGGATTGCTCCTCGGAGAACGTTCGACACGTGCTCGGGGCGAGTGTGGAGTATCCTTGATGGGTCTCAACGACGTCATCCCGCCCGACGGGTCTCGACGGCATCATGCTGCCTGAACTGCGTCCGGACATTTTGCTTGAGGCTTATGCCGAGGGCCTGTTTCCCATGGCCGGCGAAGACGGGGAGATCATGTGGTTCAGCCCCGATCCGCGGGCCATCATTCCGCTGGATGGTTTCCATGTGTCCGGCAACCTGCGGCGGCGCTGTGAATCGGGCCGATTCACCGTCACCGTGGACCAGGCTTTCGACAAAGTCATCACCTGCTGCGCCGATCGTGAGGACGGCACGTGGATATCCGCCGATATGATCGAAGCCTACACGCGGCTGCATGAACTGCACCATGTTCACAGTGTCGAAACATGGCTCGAGGGCCAGTTGGCCGGTGGATTATACGGTGTCACGCTGGGCGGCGCTTTCTTCGGCGAGTCGATGTTCCACCGCCGGACCGACGCCTCCAAGGTGGCAATGGTGTTTCTGGTCGAGCGCATGGCGCAACGCGGTTTTTCATTGCTGGACATCCAATTCATGACCGACCACCTGGCCCGGTTCGGCGCCATTGAAATCCCCCGCTCGCAGTACCTTGAGCGCCTCGACTTTGCTTTGAGCGGGAAGTGCGTTTTTGCCGATTAAACCGAAACGCTTGTGGGACAGGCTTTCCAGCCTGTCGACCGGCTAGAAAGCCGGTCCCACAATTAGAAAGCCGGTCCCCCACCGAGGGAGCGCCACCGCGGACATGGACGGTCCAACGATCACGTCACCCACCATAGCCCGGTCCGTGCCCCCAGCCGAGCCGGCCTCCGGCGAGCACCACCTGTTCGTCAGGAACATGGCTGCGCTGTATCGCAAAGACCCCCAGCTCGCCCAGCGCATCGATGAAATACCCGACGCCGATCGCCTGCCCCTCGAACCCACCAGATCGGGCCACCTGACCACCCGGTTTCAAACACGCGTCGGCGGTATCTATCTGCACAGCCGCTACGACCCGGTCGCAGAGGCCGACAAGCTGATCGACCCCGTTGAGATCAACGACAAATTCTGTTTGGTGGTCTTCGGCTTCGGGCTGGGCTACCACGTGCAGGCGTTGCACAAACGGTTGAAGGGCGACGCGATGATCATCGTGATCGAACCGTCGTTGCCGCTGCTGTCGACGGCGTTCTCCTGCCGTGACTTCAGTGACGTCATCAACTCCGGCCGCCTGGTGCTGCTCGACGAACTTAACAAAGCCGTCGTTCACGAAAAGCTCAAACCGCACAACACGCTGATGATGCTCGGCGCCCAATTCGTCATGCATCCGCCCTCGGGCCAGATCGCCGGCGAGCTGCACACCGAAGCCCGCAAGCTCATCACCGACCTGATCGCCTATTCGCGCATGACGCTCTTGACCCTGGTGGGCAACGCCACCATCACCTGCCACAACATCGCCCACAACCTCCCGAGATACCTGGCCACCCCGCCCATCAATATCCTGCGCGACCGTTTCAAAGGCTGCCCGGGCATCATCATCTCCGGCGGCCCGTCGCTGCGCCGCAACATCGATCTGCTGGCGGAAGCCAAGGGCCGGGCCGTTCTCTGCGGCGTCCAGACCACCTTCAAGCCGTTGCTCACCCGCGGCATCGTGCCGGACTTTGTCACCAGCCTCGACTTCCACGCCATGTCCAAGCAGTTCTTCAGCGGCCTTAACAACCTTCACGACGTCCATCTGGTGGCGGAGCCCAAAGTGAACTGGGAGGTGCTGGATCAGTTTGACGGCCCCGTGTCGTTGCTCTACAGCCCCTTCGCCGCGGAGCTGATCTCGGAGGAGCTTGCCCGGCGCGACGGCCTCCAAGCCGGCGCCACCGTCGCCCATCTGGCCTTTTATCTGGCCGTCTACATGGGGTGCGATCCCATCATCTTCGTCGGCCAGGACCTGGCCTTCACCGGGCATTGCTTTTACATGCCCGGCGTCGAAATCCACCACA
>JAZGDL010000282.1:0-5501 GCA_036477795.1 Phycisphaerae bacterium | reverse complement strand
ATCTAACGAACCCGGGTGGCCATCCGCAATGCAGGCTCGCTGCGGTTCGCGTATTATTTCTGAGCAGGGACGGCGTCGGGGGGATCGTGATGACAGGAATGAATTGGAAATTGCTTCTTGCCTGCGCCGTCGTGGCCACCGTGCCGCTCGCGGGCTGCGACAAGGACGCCGCACCGAAGAGCGCGTCGGTGCCCGCCGTCACCGTGGCCAGGCCCACCACGCAGACGCTGGCCGACTACATCGATCTGACAGGCACCGTGTCCGCATACCAGTCCGCCGATCTCGTTGCCCGGGTGGAAGGCTATCTGGAGAAGATCGACTTCGTCGACGGCGCCTTCGTCGACGAAGGCAAATTGCTGTTCAACATCGAGCAGGACACCTACGAGGAGAAGCTCAAGCTGCACCAGGCGCAGCTCACCCGCGCCCAGCAGGAGTACGAGCGCCAGCGCGCCCTTTATAAGAAGAACGCCGCGTCCAAGGCGAACATGGAGGAGTGGCTGTCCCGGCGCGACGAGGCGGCGGCGGAGGTGGCGTTGGCGAAGATCAACCTGGGCTATACCCGCGTCAAGGCACCGTTCAGCGGTCTCATGGGCCGGCACCTGGTGGACGCCGGCAACCTCGTGGGGCTCACCCCCGGCGAGCCCACCAAGCTTGCGACCATCGAGCAGGTGGTCCCCATCAATGTTTATTTCAACGTGAGCTCCCGGGATGCGTTACGACTCCGCGAGGCGATGCGCGATCAGGGTATCGATGTCACCGCCAAGATCGGCCACGCGCCGGTCTTCGTCGGCTTGGAGAACGAGTCGGGCTACCCCCACAAAGGTGTGCTGGACTTTCGCGACAACCGCGTCAGCACCTCGACGGGAACCATTCAACTGCGGGCGGTCTTCGAGAATACCGACAAGGCCCTGTTCCCGGGCTTGTTCGCCCGCGTGCGCATGCCCCTGAGCAAGCCGGCGCCGCGACTGGTGATCCCCGATTCCGCCGTGCAGAGCGATCAGGCGGGGGAGTATGTGCTGACCGTCGACGGCGACGACGCGGTGGAACGAAAACGCATCGAAACCGGCCTTCTGTTCGATGGCAAGCGCGTCGTCACCAAGGGATTGAAGGCGTCCGATCGGGTGATCGTGGCCGGCTTTTCGAAGGTGCGGCCGGGTCAGAAGGTGCAAGCAAAGGAAGGCAAGGATGGCGAGTCGTAGCGCAGGGACGGAATCGGTTGGTTCCGGCACGCACTCGCGGCGCTCGTAACACGCGACATGTTTTCAGAGTTTTTCATCGAACGACCGGTGCTTTCCAGCGTCATCGCGTTCATCGTCCTATTGCTGGGTGCGGTGGCAGTCTTCCAGCTGCCCATCGACCAGTACCCGCCCATTACACCGACCACCGTCCAAGTGACCACGTCGTACCCGGGGGCCAGCGCCAGGACGCTGATAAGGACCGTGGCGCTGCCCATCGAGCAACAGGTCAACGGTGTGGAGAATATGATCTACATGCAGTCGACCTCGACCAACGACGGCATCTACACACTGATCGTGACCTTCAAGGTGGGAACCGATCCGGATCTGGCACAGATCCTCGTGCAAAACCGGGTCGCCGCGGCCATGGCGCAGCTGCCCCAGTCGGTCCAGCAGCAGGGCGTCGTGACCAAGAAGAAGTCCACGGCAATCCTGCAGATCGTGACCTTGACCTCTACGAAGCACGAGTTCGATCAGCTGTTCCTGAGCAACTACGCCACCATTCAGCTGGAAAGCGAGCTCGAGCGTTTGCAGGGTGTGGGTGACGTCAAAATATTCGGCGTCGGTGAGTACAGCATGCGCATCTGGCTCGATCCGGAGCTCATGCGCGAGCGCTCACTGACCCCCGGCGACGTCGCCTCGGCGATTCAGAAGCAGAACGTGGAGGTCACCTCCGGCCAGCTCGGCATGCCGCCGGCACCGGCGGGCCAGGATTTCCAGCTGACCGTGAACATCGCCGGTGCGCTCTCCAAGGCCGAGGAATTCGAGGCCGTCATCGTCAAGTCCGACGCGCAAGGCGGCGGCCAGATCACCCGGATCCGCGACATCGGCAGAGTCGAGTTGGGTGCCCAGACCTACAGCCAGTTCTTCAGCTACGATCAGCGCCCGGCGGCCGGTGTCGCCATTTTTCAGCTACCCGGCTCCAACGCCCTCGACACGGCGGCGCGGGTGGAAGCGGCCATGGATAAGCTGTCGCAGAACTTTCCCGAGGGGATCGAATACGCGATCCCCTTCGACACGACTCTCTTCATCAGAGCATCGGTGGACGAGGTCTATACCACGCTCCTCCAAGCCGGTGCCCTGGTGCTGCTCGTCATCGTCATCTTTCTCCAGGACTGGCGTGCCATCCTGGTTCCCGCCACCACCGTACCGGTGACCATCATCGGCGCCTTCGCCGCCATGGCCGGACTGGGTTTCAGCATCAACCTCCTGACCCTGTTCGCGGTGGTGCTCTCCATCGGTATCGTGGTCGACGACGCCATCATCGTCGTCGAGGGTACGACGCAACATCTGGAACGGGGACAGAACGCCAAAGAAGCCGCCGGCAACGCCATGCGCCAGCTGTTCGGACCCATCGTCGGCATCACCTTGGTGCTGATGTCGGTGTTTCTGCCCGCGGCCTTCTTGCCCGGCATCACCGGGCAGATGTACCGGCAGTTTGCGCTGGTCATCGCAGCGACCGCACTCATCAGCGCCATCAACGCCGTCAGCTTGAAACCGGCCCAGTGCGCCCGCTGGCTGCGCACCCCGGATAAGGAGAAAAAGAAGAACTTCTTTTTCCGCGGCTTCAATGCCGTCTATGAGCGTGGCGAACGCGCTTATATCGGCTTGATCACGCGCATGGTGCGGCGCAGTGGCCTGATGGTCTGCCTGGTGCTGGTGCTGGTGGGCGTGAGCGTGTGGGGACTGACGCGCATACCGACGGGCTTCATCCCCGTGGAGGACCAGGGCTATCTCATGGTTTCCGTCCAGCTTCCGGATGCGGCCTCCCTGGAGCGCACCCAGCGCGTGATGGAGAAGATCACCGCCATCGGCCTGAAAACGCCGGGCGTGGCCCACGCCATTACCATCGGCGGTGTCTCGGCCCTCGATAATAAGGCTTCACTTGCGAACTCCGGCATCATCTACCTGATGCTCGAGGACTGGAAGGTGCGCGGCAAGAGCGAAGATCTCAGGGCCATCTATATGCATCTGTCCGCGGCGCTCGAAGCGTTCGAGCAGGCGAGCACGCTGCTGCTGGTGCCACCGCCGATCACCGGGCTGGGCCTTTCCGGCGGCTTTCAAATGCAGGTGGAACTGACCGGTGGCAGCTTCGACTACACCGAGCTGCAACGGGTGGCGGACGCGATTGTCGAGGAAGCCAAAAAGCAACCGGAAATCGCCCATGTGCTGACGCCGTTTCGTGCCAACGTTCCACAACTTTCCCTGGTGGTCGACCGTACCCAGGCCGAAACCCTCGATGTGTCGGTGGGCGAGGTTTTCGACACCTTGCAAAGCTATCTGGGATCGAGCTACGTCAATCAGTTCGTTCGTTTCGGCCATACCTTCATGGTCTTCGCCCAGGCCGATTCGCAGTTCCGCCTGCAGCCGCGGGACTTGAAGCGATTGTACGTGCGAAGCCAAAGCGGCCAGATGGTGCCCATCAGCGCGGTCGTCGATGTCCAGCCGACCCTGGGCCCGGCTCTGATCACACTTTACAACCTGCATCCGTCGGCCACGGTCAACGGCCGCGGCGCAAGGGGATACAGCTCCGGGCAAACGATCCAGGTCATGGAAAAGATCGCGGCAAGCCAACTCGGGCCGAACATGCAGTTTCAGTGGACCGCCATGTCGTACCAGGAAAACCTGGTGGGCAACAGCATCTACTTCACGTTCGCCCTTGGCATGTTGCTCGTCTACTTCGTTCTCGCCGGCCAGTACGAAAGCTACCTCATCCCGGGGGCCGTCATCTTAGCCGTGCCGTTGGCGTTGCTCGGTACGGTAGCAGCGCTCAGTGTGACGGGGCTTGCAAACAATATCTATGTGCAAATCGGTTTGGTGTTGCTGATCGCGTTGTCGGCGAAGAATGCCATCCTGGTGGTGGAAATGGCGCGCGCGCGTCGGGCCGCCGGGAGCAGCATCCTCGATGCCGCCGTCGAAGCGGCGCGCATTCGCTTTCGACCCATCCTGATGACCTCCTTCACCTTCATGTTGGGTGTCCTGCCGCTGGTTCTGGCGAGCGGCGCCGGCGCCCACGCGCGCAAGTCCCTTGGGATTACGGCGTTCAGCGGTATGCTCGCGTCGACCTGCCTGGCCGTGCTGTTCGTGCCTTCACTGTACGTCGTGCTGCAGAAGTGGTCGGAGCGGCGATCCCGCCGATAGCGTTCGTAATTGGACTTCGAGACCCCGGCAGAGAGATTTAACGCATGTGTCGCATCGACCGGTTGAACACGCAGCTCAAAGCGGACATTGAGGCACAGTTGCTCAGCTCTTCGGTTCAACGCAGGTGGATCGCTTCTGCAGCTTGCACAAGTTGTAGCTTCCATAAGCCGCCCACAGTTGCATCATTTTCTGCACTGAACCCCAAGAGGAAAAGCTCGACGCATTCAGACGCATGCCACCAACACGATGATCGACACCGGCTGCCAATAGCTCGCCGCTCATCGCATCAGTCACTTTGACTTCGATCTCGGCTTCGCCTACAAAAGCCGGTTTCCCCGTAACCAGCTTGTCCAGTGCCGATACCACATGCCCCACACGAGTCACCCTGGACACCACATCCATCGCCACATTGGACTCGTCGAGCTTGGTCATCGCCACCTGCACCCGCAGCGCGCCGGGCATCGGCGACGTGACCATTTCCAAGCCCTGACTTTCCATGTCCTGGTATATGACGTCGTGGAAGAAGTTCAACATGGCTTGCGCATCGTGGGCGGTTACGCCGTCGCTCCTGGACTCATCGCCCCGCCACAACATGACAGGATCGAGCAGAACCTTTGTGTAGGACGCCCAGTCCACGTCCGGTCGCACGTATCGACGCTGCCCCTGCTTGTCGCCACCTTTCACGAGTTTCGAGTAGTCGCCGAGGAAGCCCGAATACTGCACGTTGCGATCCCGGGTCGTGTCGGCACAACCGGCAATCAGGGTCGCCACAATCAGTGCATTCAAAGCTGCTGTCCGTTTCATGAGTTTCTCCATTTCATCGAGTTGTCACCTACGCACTTTGAGGGTTCTGCAACGAGCATTGAAGCCGCGGCACACTCAATTCTGGCATCGGCATGAAATAACGCCCGCGGGCTTGCGCTCAGCTGGCGTTTTCCGTGTCTCGTCCCGTGACTACACTGCGCACTTCGATTTGATTTCAGCAATGCGCTTGTCGATCGAGTCGTTGTAATCGCCGCTAGCGAACTCGAACTTGATACCTTCCGTGCCTGTCATCGCACCCGCCAAGACGCTGACGGGCACTATCGAGCTGATTCCATCGCCGATCCGTTGCAAAGTGTGGAC